>JADDPA010000107.1 GCA_016782125.1 Thermobaculum sp. | reverse complement strand
CTCGAATAGGTACCGAACGCTCGGGGCGCGGGTGTCGGCGCTCGCGGTGGGTCGGAGTACTGCAAACACACTGCAACCGGCGCAATAACTGGTGGAGCATCAGGCGACGACCAGGTGTGCCTGCTTTTCCGCCACGCTGATGCGCGCGACCGCCCCGGAGTTGAACGCCAGGTAGTCGGCCTCGATCCCGTCGCTGAAGATCGTGCCGTCCTGGGGCATGTGCGAGACGATCTCGAGATGCTCGCCCTCCACAATGCTCCCCCACACGATACCCGCACTTGACGCCTTGCTCACGAACGGTTCCCGTACGCCGAAGCACAGCTCTGGCGCGTCCCAGGGCATGCGGTGCCCCTCCCGGAGCGACACCGCCGCCCCTTCGCCGCCGAAGGCTTCGATCACACCGGCGGCACCGTTGAGTATCGAGCTCAGCCAGCCAGTCGCGCCCGCACCAGTGGAGACGATGATTCCGCTCGAGGAGTGGTCCTCGGAGCGACGCTGGTGGGCGATCCGGTAGCGAGAGGAGTGGTGCGTCCGCTGGCCGATGAAGAGGTCGTTAACCGCATACAGCTTTTGCCCGTCGTTCAGCTCCGCCTTCGCCATCGTGATGTTGCGGATCCGGCACGCGCCCCGCAGTACCTCCCTGACGACCACCGGTGCATCGCTCACTCGGAACGGCAGGAGTACGCCGTCGATGCGCTCAGGATCGGGGTTGAAGGCGAGGATCGGCTGGGAGCTGAGGTACTTGGCAACGTTCACCACGAGCCCGTCCTGGCCAAGCGTCACGACGAGGTCCCGCTCCCCGAACGTGAACGTGGGCAGGAACGATCGCTCGATAAACTGCACTCGGGTGCCGGCGGGCAGCGCCGCTCGGAGCGTGGAGAGCGCCGCCTCATGTGCGCGCTGCTCATTCTCGTACGGCCGGTACTCGACTCCCGAGTGTTCGAGGTAGAACCTGGCCTGGTCCCGCGTCACGAAGCGCTCCAGCAGCTCTTCCAGCCGGGTCCTGCGGCTGACGACGACGACCTTCTCGAGCTCAGGCATCGGCTTGGGTGGTGAGCAGGTCGGCCAGCATCTCGGAGGTGATGTTCAGATTTCCCACCCTGCTCGCGTTCCGGCCAAGGTCCCTCATCGCGAGCGCGAGCACCTTGCGCGGATCGGCCGCCTGGTAGGCCGCTAGCTCCGTCTCGGTGGCCCGTCCCCGGTACTCCGCCTCCAGTTCCATAGCCTTGCCGCGGTGCTCCGCCTCGGCCTGCGCGTTAGCACCCTCGAGCTGGATCAGCCGCACCCGCTCCTGCTCCAGCGTGATCTGGGTGTTGAACTCGCTTTCCTTGATCTTGCGCTCCTCCTCTACCGCGGCGGTCCGCCGGGCGTAAATCGCCTCGTCCGCCCTGCGCAACAGGCTTTCCCGATACTCGGCCTCCAGCGCTTTGGCGACCTCGGGCTTCGGGTTTGCCCCGGTGTAGTAGATGCTGAGGATTTGCACGCCCATCGGCGAGAGCAGATTCTGGGAGTCGATGCTCCTTCGCACGTCGTCTGCTATCTGGGCGACACCGCGCAGCACCTCCTCCAGCGACAGCTCCTGCACCCGCCTGCGCGTTTCCATCTGGATCACGCTGGCGATTCGTCCCTGCAAGCGCTGCGGATCATCGGAGATGTGGGAGCGGCGCCGGGGATCAATCGTGTAGTTGAGGATCTCCGAGGCTCTGCGCGGGTCGGCTATCCGGTACGTGAACTGGCCCTGTATCGTGACCGCCTGGAAGGTGCGCGTCTGCTCGTTGAACACGAAGCTCGTGTCGATACTGGTTGTGGGCACCGCGACGATGGTCGTGCGGTGCTTGAGGTAGTAGAAAGAGATACCCTCCCCCTCCCGCACGGGCCTCCCGCGGACGTATGCTCGCACGTACTCCGTCGGCTGCGCCCTGAAATAACCGAGGAGGAAGGCGTAAGAGATTGCTAGCACCGTGGCGCCGAGTATCATAAAGGCGAACATGTCGGGACCTCCTCCTTTATCTGCCGATGTGTCCGTCCGGCTGTTCCAGGAGGCCGAACGCCCGGTTCGTGAACCGGTACAAGTGGGCGGGTTTCCCTCGCGCGGGTCGGGTCTTACCGGTGTCCTCTATGACGCCGGCTTCCACGACTTTCTTCCAGAAGTTGCCACGATTCAGCGATATGCCGAGCACCTGCTCGTACATTGCCTTGAGCTCGGGGATGGTGAAGTCCTCCGGCAGGAACTGGAAACCGAGGGATGAGTAGCCGAGCTTGGATCGCAGCCTCCTCGCCGCGTAGTCGATGATCTCCCGGTGGTCGAAGGCGATGTCCGCCGGCAGCCTCCGGACGGGCTGCCACCCGAGCTCGCCCCCAAACTCGGTCCTGACCTTGTCTGCGGCGACGACGGCGAGGTAGGCGACGGAGAGGATGTCGCCGCGGGGGTCGCGGCCTGGTACGAGCATTGTGCCTTCCTCCCCATGTCGCCCGGGGCGGTCGAACGTCCTGAGCTGTTCGCCCCAGCCATCTTTGAGCCCGGTCGTACGGTTCAAGATATCCCGGGCAACCTCATCGACTGAGATGCCCGGGCGCCGCAGGCTACCCGGCAGCGCAAAGTAGCCGGGATACGGCGCGTGTGGCCGCTTGCCCATAAGAACGCACAACTCGCCGCCCGCGAGCGTGAACGCCACCAGGTCAATCGCCACCCCGATCTCGCCCATACGCACCCTCAACTCCCACGCCGTTCTGATTGCATCATAAGCATAAAATAGAGCAAAAGCAATAGGCATATCTGGCCGGTGCGGTTCGACGGCATACTCGGCCGCGATGGTGCGGCGTAGGGTGGGAGTCACCGAATGAGCCTGCCGGACGTACCCCCGCAGGCGACCGAAACCCCGGAACCGTCGCGGTGATACAGGTTGGCGACCAGGGACGAGTAAGTGGTCGATCGAGGGGTCAGGAATCGATCGGGGCTGATCACTCCTTGGAGAGACGACTGCACAAGTCCCGGTTGTGAACCTATTGGCGTCGCGTGCTGCGGGCTGCCCTATGAAGCCTGCGAGCCGATGGCGGACGGTGTCTGTGCCCGCTCCGCGGAACTGCGCTCGACGCAGAACTCGTTGCCCTCGGGGTCTGACAGCACCGCCCAGCCGGTACCGTCTGGCCGGCGATGGTCTGCAACGAGCGCAGCGCCGAGGCTTAGCAGTCGCTCCACCTCATCGTCCCGGGTCCGGTCGGTGGGCACCAGGTCGCGGTGCACGCGGTTCTTCACCGTCTTGGGCTCGGGCACTGCGATGAACAGCAGCCCCGAACTGCCGTCCGGCGAGGCGAGGTACGCCTCCGGGTCGTCCGGCTCGTTCGGGTTCTCGGGGTCCTGCGCGTACCCGGTGACCTTGCCCCAGAAGGCGGCCAGGCGGTACGGGTCGTGGCAGTCGAACGTAATGTTATGGATAATCGTGGTCAATGCGAGCTCCCTTGCTCTGGCGGTCCCCGCCGGGACATATAGGGTGCCGGGTCGTGGTGCGCGATCGGTTTCGGACACCGCAGCGCCTTCGTCCCGCGCCGGACTCCGGAGGGAGTTTAGCACCTTGGGGGAGCAGGCGGGATGCCCCGGTTACGGAGGGTCGGCAGGTATCCGACCATATTTGGATCCTCAAGCCCACCCAGCAGGTGGCGCGACCCCGAGTTGCTGCATCATCCCGATTGCATCGGCCTGGGCATGGTTCTCGACGATCGTGCCGTCCACGATCCTCATCGTGCCCATCACTTCCCACTCGGCCCGCTGGCCGGTTGCGGGGATACCCATGAACTCGCCCTGATGCGTGCCTCGCTGGGTCAGCCGGTACGCAACCCAGTCGCCCTCCGCTATCAACTCGTGGAGGGTCGCCGTCGCGTCAGGGAAGGCTGTAAAGAACTGCTCGAAGAAGGGTCTGGTCTCACTGAGGGCGGGGTGGGCATCCAGAGACTCCAGGCGGCGCTCGCTTAGCGCCTGGAAGTGGGCTCGAAAAACGGTCTTGTTTGCCTCGGTTGACAAGATCTTGCTCCTTGCGCTGCTTGCCCGCGTCCGTTGCGGCGGGGTTCTCCTTGGAACCTGGCAACGTATCGCTACAGCTTCATCCCTCCGGTGCTCCGCGAGGCGTGCAGCCCGAGGGCGATCTCGACCTCAACGGCGTCGCCCACCATCAGGCCCAGGAAGTTCCACGTCAGGCCGAAGTCTCGGCGATCCAACGTCGTAGTTGCCATAATATCCGCCCGGTCCAGATCGCGACTCACGAGAGTGGCGTCCAGCGCTACCTCACGCGTGAGACCGCGGATGGTAAGGTAGCCGTGGATTCGTAGCCGGTCCTCGCTCAGCTCCTCGACGTGCGTACTGCGAAAGGCGATGGTGGGGCACCGTTGGACGTCGAGAAAGTCTGCGGTCCGCAGGTGTGCGTCGCGCTTCTCCATTCCCGTATCAATGCTCGCAGCATCGATCTCTATGTCCACGACGGCGTCCGTCAGCGCCGCGCCGGGCAGCTCGATCGACCCCATCACCCTTCTGAACTGTCCGCGCACGGTGATGAGGCGGAACTTCTTGACGGAGAAGCCGACTGTCGTGTTTGCCGGATCGAGTTCCCAGCGGGTCCTTGAGCCGATCTCTGGGGTGCGTAGTGCCATCGTATGCTCCTCTATCGGCCCGAGGGCCATTGCGCGATACCGTCCTGGCTCCTAGTGTGCACCGTCCCACCGTCCCTTCCCAGGAGCCAAACTCCCCTTATCCTGCACTTTGGGTAAACCTTTGCCTCTGTATGGGCTAGTCGAAGAAACACGCGACGACAGGCAGGACCGGATGCGGGACCTCTCGTATAATGCAGACTGCATAACGGACGCGACTGCCGCAGATCTCACGGGAAGGAGCCGCAACGATGCCTCCAATCCCCCTTGCCTTCGGAACGTTGCTGAAGGGTCTGCGTCTGGGTGCCGGCCTGGCGCAGGAGGCCCTAGCAGAGCGCGCTGGGTTGAGTGCAAAGGCCGTCAGCGAGCTGGAACGCAATCCCGCCCGCCCACCGCGGCTCGCTACGGTGACGCTGCTGGCCGATGCGCTACGGCTCGGACCCGAGGAGCGGACTCGCCTCTTCGCCGCCGCGCGGCCGACGGCGCAACCTCCGGCTCCAGGCCGTGGGGAGGTCGTGTCACTCCACGTGCCGCAACCGCTCACGCCCCTGATCGGTCGCGCCGACGACGTGACAGCGGTGGTAGCTCTGCTGCGACGCGAGGATGTCCGGCTGCTCACGCTTACCGGTCCGGGCGGAGTCGGAAAGACGCGCCTGGCCCTCCATATTGGGCAGCATGTCTCCGGCGTCTTCGCAGACGGCGTGGCTTTCGTTGACCTGTCACCACTGCGCGACCACGACCTCGTACCGAGCACGGTCGCGCGGCGTTTAGGTGTCAAGGGGAGTGGCGGCGTCCCGCTGCACGACCAGTTGACGGACTACTTGCGCTCGAAGCATCTCTTGCTCGTGCTGGACAACTTCGAGCACATCCTCGCGGCGGGGGAGATGGTGCTGAATCTCTTGATGACCTGCCTTCGTCTCGTGGTGCTGGTGACGAGCCGGGAGGCACTCCGAGTTCGTGGTGAGCGTGTCTACTCGGTCGGGCCACTGGAGGTCCCGGACCCGACAGACTCGGCACAGCCTCCGACTCCCTCGCCGGCGGTGGATCTGTTCACTCAGCGGGCACAATCGGCAGGGGCGGATCTGGCACCAGGCGAGGACACAGACCGTGTTGTCGCGGAGATCTGTCGCCGGCTGGACGGGCTCCCGCTGGCCATCGAGCTGGCCGCGGCTTGGACGACGCTCTTGCCGCCGGCCGCCTTGCTGGCGCGGCTAGACCTGCGGCTACCTATGCTCATCGGAGGATCCCAGGACCTGCCGCCACGGCAGAAGACAATGCGGGATACCGTCGCCTGGAGCTACGACATGCTGGACGCGCGCGAGCAACGGCTGTTTCGGTGGCTTTGTGTATTCGCCGGAGGCTGCACGTTCGAGGCAGCCGATGCAGTCTGCGCCGAATCTGGAGAATGCTCGGTGCCACTCCACGAGCTGGCGACCCTCGTCGACAAGAGTCTGCTGCGCATGCGCTCGCACGAGAACCGGGGATCGGATGCCCCCGAGCCGCGCCTTACCCTCCTGGAGACGATCCGCGAGTACGGGATTGAGCGACTGGAGGCGCACGGTGAGGCCGGGACGCTCCGAGAACGGCATGCCGCGTTTTACCTTACGCTAGCCGAAACTGCGGAACCAGAGTTGGGAGGGCCGGACCAGGCTGCCTGGAGCGCTCGGTTGGAACGTGAGCACGACAACATGCGGGCGGCGCTGCACTGGGCACAGGACAGGGGGCACGCGACGACGGGACTTCGACTAGCCGGCGCCCTGTGGCGCTACTGGTCCGTGCGCGGCTACTTGAGCGAAGGGCGCCTGCGGCTGCGGGCGATGTTGCGCTTGGGGGTGAGCGCCGACGACGCTTTCCCCGCTCGGGTGAAGGCCCTGATCGGTATGGCGATGCTGGCGACCGACCAGGGCGCGTTCGAAGAGGCGTCCACGGCGTGCGCGCAAGCTGTCGCCTTGGCCAGCGAGCATGGCAAGCCGCGGGACCTGGTCGCCGCGCTCAATGCGCAGGGCAGGCTGGCGCGCGTCCAGGACCGGTACGCCGATGCGGTGGGGCCGCATGAGGAAGCACTATCTATCGCGTGTGAGATTGGAGACAGAGCGGGGGAGGCGGGGGCGCTCGTCGGAATGGCGAGTGCGTTGAGTCTGACCGGGGACATCGAACGCGGGAGCCTTTTCGTTGAGGATGCCCTTGCTGTGTTCCGCGAGCTGGGGGACAAGGGGGGCCTTGCGGGGGCGCTCCACGGCCAGGCATTGCAGGCTTTGAGCAGGGGCGAGTACGGAACAGCAGAGAAGGTTGGGAACGAGGCGCTCTCCCTGTTTCGTGCCCTGGATGACACCGGACAGACGGCCGAATCACTCTGGATGCTCGGCATCGCGGCGCAGAAGCAGGGAAACTACGATCGCGCCGCGCCGCTCCTCGAGGAGAGCGTTATATTGCGCCGGGATCGCGGCGACGAGCGCGGCGCGGCCGCCTCGCAGGGAACTCTGGGACTCGTCGCGCTCAACCAGGGAGATATCCCCGGCGCGCGCGTGCAACTCACAGAGGCGCTGAAGACACTGCAGCAGCACGAGGATCGCTGGGGGCAAGGTATGACGCTGACATTCCTGGGCCACGTCGAGCTGGCGGCGGGAGACGCACCGTGCGCTCAGACGCTCTTCCGGGACAGCATCATGCACTTCCGCGCCATCGCCAACCACCTGTACCTGTCCTGGTGTATGGAAGGACTGGCCGGGGTAGCCGCGGCTCGTGGGGAGTGGGAGCGCGCGGCGCGCCTGTGTGGGGCGCGGAAGGGGCTATCCGAAAGTCTCGGCTCGGCGGTCTCGTCTGCGTACCCGGCGGGCTACGCACTCATGCAGCGGAACGTACGCAAGGTTCTTGGGGAGGAAGGGTTCGCGGAGGCGAGTGCGGCCGGTGAGCGGCTATCGCTGGAGGAGACGCTTGCAGAAGCGCTCGGTGCAGCGTGACGCGTATCCCGCCCGAAGGCGATCACCCCTCAGTCGGAACGCGTACGGCAACAGGCGGTGATTCTCGCGCTGCACCTAGAAGGAGTGCGATGCGGCGACGATTGACCTCGGGGACTTGAGCGCCTCGTGGAAGGCGGCGGAACGCACCAGTTTGTCCGCCAAGGCTTGGGCAGCGACTCGGCGATGCACCAGATCCACGGCGGGATGGATCTCCGCGTCGACGATCGCGTGTTGTACCCCCCACTGAAAACCCTCTGCTGCGCGATCTTCATGATCTAGCCCAAGGCGTGGTGCTACGGTATCCTCGCTTCCACCCCTCGCCACATCAGGTCTGCCCACCGCGCGTATCCCTGGTCTGAGGGATGGTACTCGTCCTCGGCGACGAGTTCCGGGTGCTTCGGGACCTCCTGGCGGCTAGGGGTGTACAAGTCCACCACCTCCACGCCGTGCTGCCGGGCCTCGCGCCCAAGCACCTCGTTGAACTCGATGGTCTGCTTGCCGACCTCGGCCTTCGTGTCGCCTTCGAAGCGTGGGGCAACGGCCATGTCTGGGATGAGGTTCACCACCAGGACGGCATCTGTCTCGCGCGCCAGGGTGGCGAAGATGTCTTCGATATTGCGCTCGAATTGCCGCGCGTCCCTGCCCTGGGTGATGTCGTTCGGCCCAATGGACAGGGTGATCAGATCGGGATGGAGCGCTACCGCTTGTCGTAACTGTGCATCAACGACATCGGCCGAGGTGGCGCCGCTCACCCCGAGATTGTGCGCGCGGGCGCGGGGATATGCGGAGCGAAGGCGGGTATGCAAGCGGCTCACATAGTTCTTCTCGGGGCTGCTCGCCCCCACCCCATAGACGGTGCTATCGCCCAGCGCCGTGTATGTCACCGCACGGTCACGGTCCTTGGGCAACATCCGGGGCGGGTCATGCCCGGGCTGCCCATCCGTGAACAGGAAAAAACCGGCCCCGAGAATCCCCGCCACCAGCACCCCCGCTAAAGTGTATGCTCTCTTCATCGTCTCTCCCCGGCACCGTCGCCCGCCGCCCCTGTCCGTTCCGAGCACTTATCTGCCTCACTGTCCCGGGAACGGGGCATCGTGTGAGGAGCGACTCGATGCTCACATCGTAGCGGACGATCGCCGCCGTCTGCTGCCTCACGGCCCGGTCGTGTATTACGTGCGATGCGATCATACTATGAAGTGCCGGGATCAGGTGCGCAGCCGGTACTTCGCTCGTGGCACTTGCGGCGGCTAACTCGCTCAAGATCAGTATCTCGTGCCGTTCAGTCCTCTTTTCTCGCCACCGCACTCCCAGGAAATATGGGACCGGCCTCCCGGAATACGTGGGGCTGCGCTCCCTCGAATCCGGGGGGCAGAGAAGTAGGCTGTGCTTAGTCGTAGGGAACGCAGGGCGGAGATGCGATCCCACCTCCGGCAGTCTGCCCTACGCACGACATGGACTGGACGAGTAGATAGCACAATGGAGGTGAGGTCCGATGAGTGGTAGACAACTGGGGCGGATCGGGGCCGCGACCGGCATACTGCACGTGGTGCTGGGGCTGACGGGGTTCTTCATCCACGGCTACCCGGAGATCGGTGCATCACCGCAGCAACTTTCGGCTTGGCCCGCCAGCACGAGTCTGACTCGTTTCTAGACAGGAGTGTACATCGAGGCGCTCGGATTCCTGTTGTTGATCCCCTTCGCGGCCTGGCTCTATTCCCTGTTGCGCGGCACAGACCGCGCCGCTGGATGGGTGCTGAGCACCGGCTTCGGTGCTGCGGTGGCGTTCGTTGCCATGACCATCCCTATCAACGAGGTGTGGCAGGCGATTTTACAGGGGGGACAGCGGGGGCTGGATCCGCGGGTGATGACCGCGATCCGCGATATCGCGCAGCTCACGTTCAATGCGAGCTTCCTCTTCCTCGGCCTGTTCATGCTGTCCACAGGATTCTTGTTCATCCAAACCCGGCTCCTCTCGGCCTTCGTCGGTTGGAGCGCGGTGCTGATCGGTGCGGCACTGCTGGTCCCGCCGGTTGCTCAGACCGCCAGTCTCTTGTTCTGGCTCTGGGTCCTTGTGGTGAGCATTTACCTGCTGGTGCGACCCCGCGTCGGTGAACACGCCGCATCGAGCGCACGAGCAGTGTCGAGCGCTGCTCCGACAATCTAGTGTGGACGTACAAAGGAGAAAGACAATGGCGCACAGCACCCTCGTACGACTCAGCGGACTCGCCCTGGTCCTCGCCTTCCCTATCCAGGTGATAGGATTCTTGCTTCATCCGCCCGGTGAGGAGGTGGCGAGCGTTCTCCAGCCGGCGTACGGACCGGCGCACATGATCCTGTTCGTCTCTTGGGTTCTGGTTGTGCTTGGCCTTCCGGGCCTGTATGCGGCACAGGCACCGAGGGCGGGGAAGACCGGGCTCGCAGCATTCGCGCTGTTGATGCTCGCTACTGCCTACCACCTCTACCTGTTACTGTACGAGGCGTTCGCTACCCCGCTGCTCGCGAAGCTTGCGCCGGAGCTGATCGGCGACGGTCCGCTGGCGCACGGCGTGGGCACCCTGGCAATGCTCGCCGGTCCGTTGCTGTTGGCCTTCCCACTGTTCGGGATCGCCACGGTCCGCGCAGGGGTTCTCCCCCGATGGAGCGGTTGGATCCAGGTGGTGAGCCTGCTGGCCTTCCTGCCGGTTCTGTTCATCGATTTGACGGTCTTCGACGGACCGCTGGCTGTTGTCGAGCCGATCAGGGTGATGTACTATGCCCTGTTCCTTGGTTACGCAGGCGGAGGGTACGCCATATGGCGGCAGCACGGGCGCGAGCGTGTGCCCGGATCCGCAGTTGTCGTGAGCCAGCCGGCTGCGTGACGGCGGTACTTCGAAAGCGTGGGGCTGACCCATCCGGCGTGATGACCGGGGCTGCTCGGCAGAGTACAATCGAGTCCTGGTGGTCGAGGTGTACGACGCGTGGTCAAGCTGGCAGGGGATGAGAGCATTCGGGACGGCGTCCCGGTGAGAGATTTGGACATGCGAAGGCAGAACGTCATCGAGCATGAACTGAGCAGGCATGGAGTTGCGCCGTTCATCCTGCGCGGAAACCACCTGGCTCTGCTCTGGTCGGGAGCGAGCGTTCTCTTCCTTTTCCAGCTTGCCCTGTTTGCTCTAGCAATCCCGGCTTACTACCAGCAGCTCGCCGCGCCGCCCGATGCAGTGCGGGCGGCGCTGGCGGGGAGCGGCATATCGATCCGGATGTACGCGGCGTACCTCACGCTGGTGATCGCGTTGTTCTCGCTCGGCTGCTTCGCGGTGGCAGGCTTGATCTTTTGGCGGCGGCGCACCTCAGGCATCGCACTGGTCGCCTCGCTGCTCCTGGTGCTGATGGGTTCGGTCAACGCCCCCGCTGCCAGCGCGCTGGAGTCACGCTTCCCAATGCTCACGTCAGCTGTCGAGTTCTCGGTGGTCTTGCTGCTGATTACCATGATGGTATTCCTGTTCGTGTTTCCCAGTGGCAGGTTCGTGCCCGCCTGGACAAAGCTCCCCGTGTTCGTGCTGTGCGCTGCGACGCTCGCGCTGGGTGCGACCGTGGGCGTGTACCGCGGCGGGGGCGCCGACTGGTACTACCTGGTGTTTGTGCTAGGTTGCGTCCTCGGCATCTGTGCGCAGCTGTATCGGTATCTGCGGGTGTCCTCTCCAGCGCAGCGGCAGCAGACAAAGTGGGTGGTACTCGGGCTTGCCGGGGCTATTGTGGGGCAGATTGTCGTCAACCTGATCGCTCCTCTCCTCCCGCCTGCTCTTAGTCCCGCGGAGCTACACAACACGCCGTATGATCTGCTGAGCGTGACGGGTGTGACGCTGTCCTATTCCCTCGTCCCGCTTGCAATAGGCGCGGCGGTCGTGCGCTACCACCTGTTCGGTCTGGATGTGGTGATCAATCGGTCCCTCGTGTACGGGCTGCTGACGCTGGGGGTGGCTGGGACCTATGTACTTACTGTCGGCACTCTCGGTACGCTACTGCAGTCCCAGGGGAACCTGCTGGTGTCCCTGGTTGGTGTCGGACTGGTTGCGGCGCTTTTCGCGCCCCTCCGGGACCGCCTCCAGCTTGGGATCAACCGGCTGATGTATGAGGATCGCGACGACCCGTACGCCGTGCTCTCCCAGCTCGGCCAGCGCCTGGAGGCTGCATTCGCGCCCGATGCTGTACTGCAGGCCATTGTCGAGACGGTCGCTCGCACGCTCGCGCTACCCTACGCTGCCATCGCGCTCAGGCGCGGTGACGAATACAACATAGCCGCGGAGTACGGCTCGCGCCATCGTGAGCCACTCTACCTGTCGCTCATTCATCAAGGCGAGACGGTGGGCCAACTTGTCGTCGGGCCGCGTGGTGGCGAGGACTCGTTCACGTTGATCGACGCTTGCTGCGGGATATCGCCCTCCAGGCCGGGATCGCGGTCCACGCGGTGCGCTTGACTGCCGAGCTCCAAAGCGCGAACGATGGTCTGAGGGAGGCCCGCGAACACCTGGTCACGAGTCGTGAGGAGGAGCGTCGGCGCCTGCGGCGCGATCTGCACGATGGGCTGGGGCCACAGTTCGCCGGTTTCACCCTCAGGCTCGACGCCGCACGCAACCTGCTGCGTGAGGATTCCGATGCGGCTGACCGGTTGCTCGAGGGTCTCAGTCAGAATGCCCAGGGTGCGGTGTCCGAGATCCGCAGGCTGGTATACGCGCTACGCCCGCCTGCGCTCGACGACCTGGGGCTGGCTGCCGCGCTACGCCAGCACGCAGCGCAGTACGCCCCGACCGGCCTGCACGTCTCCATTGATACGCCCGATTCGCTGCCCCCGCTGCCGGCGGCGGTCGAGGTGGCGGCATATCGGATCACGCAGGAGGCGCTCGCCAACGTCGCCCGCCACTCTGGGGCAGGATCGTGCAAGCTTCGTATCTCGCTCGACGAAGGCGCGCTCTGCCTGGAGGTCGAGGACCACGGTCGGGGCCTGCCCGCCGAGCGGCGGAGCGGCGTGGGCCTCCAGTCGATGCGCGAGCGCGCCGAGGAGTTGGGTGGTGTCTGCCTTGTCGAGTCGGCGCCGGGCAGCGGGACCTCCGTGCGGGTACGCCTGCCCCTGTCGAACGGTGAACGGAGGGGATGACCTTGGAGCCGATCCGCATCCTGCTGGCCGACGACCACCCATTCTTCCGCGACGGCGTGGGCGTCCTGCTCGGCTCGGTGCCGGACACCGATGTCGTGGGCGAGGCTGGCACAGGGGAGGAGGCCGTAACGCTCGGGGAGGAGCTGCAGCCGGACGTCGTGCTGATGGACCTCAACATGCCGGTGGTAAGAGGGATCGAGGCCACCCGGCGCATCCTGCACACGAGCCCGCACGTCGGCGTTCTGGTGCTCACGATGTACGAGGATGACGACTCGGTCTTTTCGGCGATGCGCGCGGGAGCCCGTGGCTACCTGCTGAAGGGGGCGAACCAGGCGCAGCTCCTGCGTGCGGTGCGGGCTGTCGCGGGCGGCGAGGTAGTCTTCGGCGCCGGCATCGCGTAGCGGGTGATCGGTTACTTCGCCGGACCCAGACCGACCGTGCCGTCACAGGTGTTCGCGGATCTCACGGATCGCGAACGCGAGATCCTGGCTATCATTGCTCAGGGCTATACCAACACACAGATCGTCGAACGGCTCGTGCTGAGCCCGAAGACCATCCGCAACCACATCACCAATATCTTCAGCAAGTTGCCGGTGGCGGACCGGACGGAGGCTATTGCCCGTGCGCGGGAGGCAGGGCTGGGAGAAAACAGTCGGTAGATATAGCCGTTGCTGGACCGGGTTGTTCAGAGATGCCTTTGCGGCTGTTGACAGCTTCCCCCTACCCTGATTAGTGGTGCCTGGGCCGGAAGCTAGGCGCGCCGCGGGTGCATCCTTTCGTCCGGCGGGCACCACGTCAGATACCACACTACGTCCCGGTCGGATACGCGGCTGTTTCGCTCGTACCGGTTCGGCTGGACTTCGCCGCCGGGCGGCTCGGCAGTTGTTGCGCGACGAGGAGTGCCACGCCGAGCACGATCGTCATCAGGATGCTCTGGTGGATGATGCCCTCCCCTGGCCCCTGGCCTCCGATCGTCGCGCGGGCAATGACGGCGCCGCCGATACCGGTGCCCACCGCGCTGCCGAGCATGTTCATCAGCTGTACCGCGGAAGTCGCCGCCCCCTCCTGGCCACGCGGCGCGTTCTCGAGCACGACCAGCGAGAGGGTGGAATAGGCGATGCCCATACCCAGACCGGCGATGCCCCACATCGCGGGCGCGAGCAGCGGCGGCACGGGTGGCAGGAGCATGGCGATCACACTAGCGACGCCGACGGCCGTTATAGCGAGACCCGCGCTGACGAGTTGGCGGCGCCCGTGGTTCGGCGACCAGCGAGCCTGGAGCCATGAGCCGGCGGTCCACGTCAGCGTGGCGGCGGTGAGCGCGAGTCCCGCCTCGGTTACCGACCGGCCCCGCACGGCGGTCAGGCCAAGGGGGACGAAGGCGTCGGAGCCGAAGAATGCCAGATTGAGCAAGCCACTCGTCAGCACGGCGGCAGGGATGCC
>JADDPA010000067.1:4164-14380 GCA_016782125.1 Thermobaculum sp. | reverse complement strand
ACGGATGCGCGCCGTAACCGCCGCCGCGAGCGCCGGCGCGCTCATCTCCGGCTGATGGTCGTATGTGGCTACCTTTGGCGAGGGGATGAGCGTGCGGCTCTCGCCGGGATACGGCTGCTCCCTGCCGCCATTCAGGAAGTAGGTAACGTGCGCGTACTTCTCCGTCTCGGCGGCGTGATGCTGGTGCATGCCGGCAGTGCCGACAACCTCGGCGAGAGGATGCTCGACGTGAAACGCCTGGAACGCCACCGCCGAAACGGGCAGGGTCGCGTCGTACTCCGCGAACGTCACGAAGTGCAACGGCTCGATGCGGTCGCCCCGCTCGAAAAACGGGAACGTCGGGGCGACGAAGGCGCGCGTCAGCTCTCGGCCGCGGTCGGTGCGGAAGTTGTAGTACACCACGCTGTCGCCTGGTCGCACGGTCGTTGCCTCACCGTCCGGCCCAGCGAGTACGACAGGCTCGACGAACTCATCCGTCACGCCAGCGTCGTACGACGCCTGCACCGCCTCGGTGGCCGACCTCGCCCGCGCGCCCACGCCGTGGGCGAGCAGGTCGTAGGCGCGCCGAACCCGCTCCCAGCGGGCATCGCGGTCCATCGCGTAGTACCGGCCGATCAGGGACGCAAACCGCCCGACGCCGAGCCGATCCAGTTCCGGCTCCCACTCCTGGAAGTAGCCGAGCGCGCTGCGCGGTGGCGTATCGCGCCCGTCGAGAAAGGCATGGATCGCGACCCGGTCCAGTCCATGCCGTCTGGCAAGGTCCAGTAGGGCGCGCAGGTGGTTGAAGTGAGAGTGCACCCCGCCCGGGCTGAAAAGACCAAACATATGGAGCGTGCCGCCCGTGCGCAGCGCGTTCTCCACCGCGCCGAGCAGGGCCGGATTCTCGTAAAACCCTCCATCCGTGATCGCCGTGTCGATGCGTGGCATGTCCTGCAAAACGACGTAGCCCGCGCCAATATTGAGATGGCCAACCTCGGAGTTGCCCATTTGCCCCGGCGGCAGCCCGACAGCCTCTTCCGCGGTGAGCAACCGCGTATGGGGACAGGTGGCGGTGTACTCGTCCACGTTCGGCGTGCGCGCGAGGTGTACGGCGTTGCCCGGACCGGGCTCCGCGATGCCCCAGCCGTCCATGATGACGAGCACGACAGGCCGATGGCTCACGCCAACGACCTCGCGCCCGTCAGCGCGTTCCCTTCATGCCTCACAGACTGGGGCATGCACACGTTATCCGTGATAGTTGCCCATGCGCTCGCCTGCGCTGGCGGCCACAGAGGCACCACGGGACAAAGCGCTCGGGTCGCGGTTTCTTGCGGACATCCACCAGCCTCGCTCCGAACGCTTCGTCTCCACACGGGTTACTCTCAATCACCGTCCGTGCTTATGCACTAGAGGCGGCGGCGGCCGGCCATCTGATATACAGCAAAGATAACGACGAGAATCACGAGGATGATGAGAATCGTGCGAATCAATGAAGCTCTCCTGTCACTCGGCGGTTCAGCCGACCCAATCGGCGCGGCGTGGCCCATATAGTAAACGAATGCACTCCGCGTGTACAGGGACGTGCGGCCGCTAGGCGAGCTCCCCGACCACGTGGAGCTTCACGAAGTTCGTGCGGCTGGGCGCGAGCAGCGGGAGACCACCGGTAATCACGATCGTCGCTCCCTCGCTCACAAAGCGGCGATCGAGCAGGTCCTGCTCGACCCAGCTAATTGCCTCCTCCGTCGTTTCCAGCTTCGGCATCAGCAGCGAGCGTACGCCCCACCACAGAGCAAGGCCACGGCGTACCTTCTCGGTGTATGAATACGCCCAGATGGGCGCGGGCACGCGCGCGCCGCTCATCAGGCGAGCGGTATAACCGGTGTTCGTTAGCGGAACAACGGCGACAACATCCGGCAGGTCCTCCGCGAGCGACCGTGCGGCGTTGCTAAGTGCATGCACGGAGCTGGAATGCTCGCGGCGCGCTCCCAGTTTCGTGCGCCCGCTCCGCTCTGCCTCAAGGGCGATCCGTCGCATCATGCGCACGGACTCCACCGGATATTGCCCCGCGGCTGTCTCGCCCGAAAGCATCACCGCGTCGCTGCCGTCGAGGATCGCATTCGCCACGTCGCTCGCCTCGGCGCGGGTTGGCCGGGGGCTGGAGATCATGCTCTCCAGCATCTGCGTGGCGGTGATCGACGGCAGCCCGAGCGCGATGGCGCGCTCGAGAATCGCTTTCTGGATCATCGGTACCCGTTCGGGCGAGATCTCCACGCCCAGGTCACCGCGCGCGACCATGACGGCGTCACTGGCGCGCAACACGGGATCGAGCGCGGCTATCGCTTCCGGCTTTTCCAGCTTCGAGACGATGGGTGTCTCCGCGCCGAGCGCCCGCAGCTCCTCTTTCGCCAGCATCACATCCTCGGGGCGGCGGACAAAGGAAAGCGCGACGTAGTCCACGCCCATCTGCACGCCATAACGCAGGTCCGCGAGGTCCTTCTCCGTGAGGGCGGGGGCGCTGACATGGACGCCGGGCAGGTTGATCCCCTTCCGCTGTTTGAGCAACCCGCCACGGACCACCTCGCACTGGGTGTCCGTATCGGTGGTATCTAGCACGAGCAGCTCGAGCGCGCCATCGTCGAGGAGCAAGGTGTTACCGGTCTCGGCATCGTGCGCGAGATGCTCGTACGTCGTGGGCACAAGCTGCGCCGTGCCCCGCACATCACGGCTCGTCAGGGTCACACGCTCCCCCGCGACGAGCGGCACCGGGTGCTCCAGCTCGCCAACCCGGATCTTCGGTCCCTGAAGGTCCTGCAGGATGGCGACGGGGGAGTTAAAGCCCGACGACAGCCGGTTGATGAGGCGGGAGGTCTCGGCGTGTTCCTCCGGCTCGCCGTGGGAGAAGTTGAGGCGGAACACATCCACCCCGGCCTCCATCAACGCCCGCAGCGTTGACTCGTCGCTGCTTGCGGGGCCAACAGTCGCGACGATCTTCGTCGCCGGGCGGTCCATTTCGGGCAAGAGTGGCACCTCGGGCTTTCTGTCTCTCCGGCTGTCGGGCGTATTCTACCACGCGAGCACAGCCGCGCAGCCAATTGGCACATGCAAGGGAAGCCGCCTGTCTCCTGGCCTCCCTTCCCTCAGTGGAACGTCCCAAGAAGGAGCAAGATGGCCCCTAATGCGGGAGTAACAAATCACGCGCAGCCACAAGAGAGACGTGCCCGTATCCAGGGCATACAGTAGCGGGTGCAACCGGCTTGATAATTTGTATACTGGACCTGCACCAATCGTTTGAAAGGTGAGTGTCATGAGCAAGGTTGAACCGTGGGGTCAGCCCACACAACGTATCCGAACTACGAGCCGCCGTGTCTTGCCGAGCGGCAGGCAACCAATCGCCGCAGCCCTCGCGCTGCTGCTCGCGCTTGGCATCGCCGCCGGCGGGCTGGCGTACTACTCCTCGACGTTTGATGGTGAGATTTACCGGGGCGTATCGGTCAACGGCGTTGATGTCTCCGGTCGCACGCCCGCCGAAGCGCGCGCCGTGCTCCTTGAGCGGGCCGCCGAGTACAACCGGTCGCCGCTGACGCTCTCGCACGCAGACAGCCAGTGGCAGGTGACCCCCGAACAGCTTGGGCTGGCGCTCGACGTGGATCCCTTGGTGAGCCATGCGTATGGGGCGGGCCGCAACGGATCTCTCCTTAGTCGCTGGTGGCACCGGGTGCCGCTCGTCGGTGGCTCGACCGATATACAGGCTCGATATCTTCTCGATCGCGGCAAGATGGACGTACACGTTCAGGGTCTTGCGGCCGATATCGAGCGCGAGCCGGTTGAATCCGCGCTCACGCTCCGACCCGATGGCACGATGGTCGCTTCGGCGGACAAAGATGGTCAGCGGCTCGATACGACTGACGCGATGCAGCGTATCCATAGGAAGGTCAGTCAGTTCGGCACCGGGGAGATCGCCTTACCGGTCGTCCCTGTCAAGCCCGCGCAGACCCGTGAGGAGTGGCGGAGTGTGCGCACGCTGAGCAGCGCGGTCGCGAACGAGCCAGTGACACTACGGCTGGCGAACCGGGAGTGGACCCTGAGCGGGGCCCAAGTGGGCACGGCCATACGGGCACGCCGCGGAAAGGGCCAGGTCGTCGGCAGTTTCGATGCGCGGCGACTCGAGAAGGCGCTGGCTCCGATCGCCGCCGAGGTGCGGCGTGCGCCCGTGGATGCGACCCTGGCTATAAAGGATGCCAAGGCGGTACTCACCGCGGAGAAGCTGGGGCAGAAGCTCGACACTGCCGCGACAACTAAAGAGATCTATGCCGGGCTCGCAGCGAACCGCCGGGTGACGGTTGCCACCGATCCTGTTCCGGCGCAGCTCACGGCGCGGGATCTCAAACCGACGAAGGAACGCCTCGACGGGCTGCTCTCCGCACCACTGGCGCTAACGCACAACGGCGAGACATGGAGCGCAGAGCAGGCGACTGTGGCCGGGTGGCTCCAGGTGCGGGTCAATCGCGAGGCCCGGAGGGCAACGGTCGCGATCCAGGCGGATCAGGTCCGCCAGTACGTCACGGCCCTGGCGGATGATGTGCGGCGGGAGCCGGTGAACGCGGACCTGTTGGTGGACGACGCGACGCCGGTGCTCACCCCCGACCGGCCGGGAGAGCGGTTGGACGTGCCCGCGACCACGCAGGCGGCTATTGCCGCGCTCTCGACAACACACAAGGCCCAGCTCGTTACCGCAGCCGTGCCGGTGACCATTACTGCGGCAGACCTCGCACCGGCGAAGAAACAGCTTGACACCGTGCTCTCATCGGAGCTCACGGTGACGTACCTCGACGAGACGCTGACGATTTCCAGGGAGACCCTGGCCGACTGGACTTCCGTGGACGTGGACCCGACATCGCGATCTGCCACGGTGGCGATTGACCAGGCGCAGGTCGCCTCGTATGTCAGTGAACTCGGTATGGAGATCTACCAGGAGCCGCGGGATGGCGAGCTGTCGTGGAAGGGCGGGCTCGTTGTGACAGAGCCGAGCGTCGATGGGCATATCCTGGACACCGAGAAGGCAACGAAGACGCTGCTGACGGCACCGTTCGCGACAGAGCGTAGTGTCTCGCTCCCAGTGACCGTGACGAAACCGGCCGTCCCGACAGATGACCTTGCGGCGCTCGGCATCAAAGAAGTTATCGGTGAGGGCACGAGTACGTTCACCGGCTCCCCGAAGGAGCGTGAGAATAACATTCACACGGCGGCGGGATACCTGGACAACGTCGTGGTCCCACCCGGCGAGACGTTCAGCTTCAACGAGGCGTTGGGAGAGATCAGCCTCGAGCGCGGATATCAGGAGGGGCTAACGATTATCGCGGATGAGACGGTGCCCGGCGTAGGCGGCGGCGTGTGCCAGGTGAGCACGACCACCTTCCGCGCGGCGTTTTGGACCGGCCTGCCGATCGACGAGCGGAACCAGCACTCATACCTCGTGTCCTACTACCAGCTCGACGGCTCCCCGGAGGGCTTCGACGCGGCGGTATACCAGCCGTATGTGGACCTCAAGTGGACCAACAATACGGATAAGCACATCCTCATTCGCACCTCCTTCCCGAAGAAGGATCAGCTGCGCGTTGTGCTGTATGGCACGGACCCCGGTCTGGATGTGAAGCGCGGGAAGCCGGTGATCGCGGAGCGCAAGCCGCCGCTTAAGACGAAGATCATCAGGGATCCGAAGCTACCGCGCGGCACGAGGGAGCAGAAGGAGTGGGCCCACGAGGGCATGAAGGTATCGCTGGCGCGCACGGTCAGCAAGGACGGCAAGGCGCTCTTCCGCGATGAGTTCCTCAGCGAATACAAGCCGTGGGGCGACGTGTTCCTCGTGGGGCCGCCTAAGCTCGAGAAAAAGCCTGTCGTAACCCCGAAGCCCACGGAGGACCCGAAGCCCGCCGAGGAGCGCGATCGCACGCCGAGCGAGGATAGCGGCGACGATGCGACAGGGGATGAGGATGCGGCTAATGATTCGGACGAGTCCCCCGGTACATCGAGGACAAGCTCGGACTCGTAAGCACTGGGGCGGCGTTCCTCACAGAGCGCGTCCGAGCCTACCCGTGAAGCACACCCAGGGTTGCGGGTAGGCTCGGACCGTCAATCCTTGGGGGCAGTCGAGGAGCGGAGGCCGAGTGCGTCCCGCAGGATCTCCCGCTTCCGTGGGTTGCGCTCCAAGTCGGCCAGCGCTCGCAGCTCCCGGAGCATTGCCTCATCCCTGCTCGTCAGCAGCGTGCTCACCATGTAGCGATAGATGTTGTACAGCGTCGTCGTGCGCAGGAACTCCACGATAAAGGCCGCGGACTCACCGCCCGCCGGGTGCTCCAGCAACAGGTCAAACAGGCCGAGCAGCGCGATCTCATCCTCGCTCTCGCCATGGCGCGCCACGACCGCGGGCAGCAGGCTCGCTGGCAGGGTGGTCAGGTTTCGCAGGCTCTCCCCGAGTACGTCCCCTACCATTGGCCCGTCCCGCATCGCATACGCGTAAAGTGGGAGGGTCTGCCCCTGCGAGGCGAGCACGCGCACCGCGGTCAGCGCGGGCTCTCCAGACATGATCGAGGTGTGCTCGTCGGTCAGCAGGCGCACGGCGTGGTACCCCGCGAGCGTGTGGTCCACCTCGTTGAGCACGAGCAGGCCCGCCGCTCGGAGGTCGCCCGCGGCCTCGCCGAACAGGAACTCGACGGTGGTGGCCGCCCGCTCCAGCAGCCGCGTGTCCTCTGGAACGACGAGGGGCCGCAGTGCGTGGATGATCGCAGCGCGCAGTGTCCCGCCTGGGTCGCGCCGAACGCCGTTCTGGTCGCAATACGCGTACTTCGCGAGCGGTACCGGGCGGAGGCGGCGGTCTTCCCGGCGGGCGAGCACATCCAGCGCGGCGCGCACCACGTCCGGGTTCTTATCCGTGCGGAAGAGCCTTTCAGCGTACTCCGCCTGCTTCTCGGGGGAGTCGCCAAGATCACGCAGCCGGTCCAGCTTGGAGGCTAGCGCGCTACTGCTCACGATACGCCTCCCTTGGTCTGGTAGGCAGGTAGAGAAAGGGTGAGGCTTGGCGGCACATCGCCCCCGTTTGACTCCTACTACCCGCGCCATATCAGGATGGCTGCTGAGCGTCCTGCCTCTACGAGGGGATCAGACGCCGACGAAGACTCCTGGCTCGGGTAGGCGGTCGCCACTCTCTCGTAAGTCCTCAATCAGCAACTCCAAAACCTCTCGCCCGTTCCCGACCGCCTCCTCGTATGTGTCGCCGTGCGTAACAGGACCAAGCACCTGACCGTCTCGTTCCCAATCGGGGAGCCTGACCAGGTATGCGCGGTCTCTGTCGGACCACTGGATAAGCATCGAGTACCGCGCATCGTCGCTCATGACCGTCTCTTCTCCTCAGCCTTCCGCAGCAGCCGCAGCGCCTCCTGCACTTCGTCCTCCTGATAGACCTTGGCGTCCACTGAGTCCTTGCCAGTGAGGACAACGCGCACCTCGGGCACCAAGTCGTGCTTCCAGTTCTCGTGGCTACCGCGCTGCCGGGCTATGTAGTACCCCGCCCGCCGAAGATCCCGTCTCAACTCTCTCAGTTTACGTGGCATATAATCTCCCCAGCCACAATAAACCCAAGACAGCACCTTGCCCTGCCTCAGCACCACACGCGCGAAGCCTGCTAGCTGATCTGCGTTCCTCAGGGGCGTTGGTCTGCTGCGCCCGGCGCGGACCCTCCCCACAGCTACCCCCATGTACGGGGTCGCTCCCGTCAGGATTCTCGAGCGCGCGAGAAACGCCCGTCTGCTATTATACAGTCCTTGCGGAGGGGATCGACCGTGATACAGCACATCGTGCTCATCAAGCCCAGGGACGGCGTGCAACCCGCGGCGATGACCCGCCTGGCGGACGCGCTGGCCGCGCTGCCCGAGAAGATACCCGGCATCACGGGCTACACGTGGGGGGCGAACGCCAGCCCCGAAAGGTTGAACCGAGGCTACACGCACGGCTTCCTGATGACGTTCGAGCACGCGGCCGCCCGTGACGCCTACTTGCCGCATCCCGACCACGTGGCGATTGGGCCTTTGATGCAGCCCGTGGCCGAGGAAGTGCTCGTATTCGACCTGGAATCCTGACAGGAAGCCCGCAGCGGCGAAGCGCTGCTCACAGAAGGAGCTTGTACCGTGGCAGACCAGTACACCCCGCAAAAGAACGACAAGTTCACGTTCGGCCTCTGGACGGTTGGCAACACCGGCCGTGACGCCTGGGGCGAACCCACCCGCCCCACCATGGACCCAGAGTATGCCGCCCGCCAGCTCGGTGAGCTCGGTGCATACGGGGTGAACCTGCACGACAACGACCTCGTGCCGTTCGACGCCACCCCGCAGGAGCGCGACAAGATCGTCACGGGCTTTAAGAAGGCGGTCGCCGACGCCGGGCTGGTCGTGCCGATGGCCACGACGAACCTGTTCTCGAACCCCATCTTCCGCGACGGTGCCTTCACCTCCTCGGATGCAAACGTGCGGGCGTTCGCGCTGCAGAAGACGATGAACGCCATCGACCTCGGCGCAGAGCTCGGCGCCGAGACATACGTGTTCTGGGGCGGACGCGAGGGCACGGAGACGGAGGCGTACCGAGACGGCCGTGACGCGGTGAAGTGGTTCCGCGAGGCGATCAACTTCCTGTGCGCGTATGTGCAGGACCAGGGGTACAACATGCGCTTCGCGATGGAGCCGAAACCGAATGAGCCGCGCGGCGACCTCTACTTCCCGACGGTCGGCCACATGCTCGCGTTCATCGCGACGCTCGATAACCCCGACATGGTCGGCTTGAACCCGGAGTTTGCGCACGAGACGATGACGGGGCTGAACTTCGTGCACGCGGTCGCGCAGACGCTGGAGGCTGGGAAGCTCTTCCATATAGACCTGAACGACCAGCAGATGGCCCGTTTCGACCAGGACTTCCGCTTCGGCTCGGAGAACCCGAAGCGCGCCTTCTTCCTCGTGAAGCTCCTGGAGGACAGCGGGTACGACGGCCCGAAGCACTACGACGCGAAGGCATACCGCACCGAGGACGAGGACGGCGTGTGGGCGTTCGCGCGCGGCTGCATGCGCACCTACCTGATCTTCCGCGAGAAGGCACAGCGATTCAATCAGGACGCGGAGATCCAGGGCATTCTTGCCGAACTGCAGCAGGGGGACGAGAGCTACGACGGCCCGACGGCGGGCGATGGCTACTCGGCGGAGACGGCACAGACGCTCAAGGACCGTTCCTTCGATATCCAGGCGCTCGCCACGAAGGGGCGCCGGTACGAGGAGCTCGACCAGCTCGTGATGGAGCTGCTACTGGGCGTGCGGTAGGTCAGGATGCTGACTCGGCTGGGAGCTCGCGGGTACGGGACTTCACTGATTGAGCCTCCATGACTGCGAGCCCCGCCGCGGTCGCGAGCCCCACGGCGCAGAACACCGCCCAGGGTAGGACGGGGAGGTCCAGGCGCCTGCCAAGGTCGTACAGCAGCCCGCCGGAGAGGTTGCCGAGGCCGCCCCCGACCGCGAGCGCGAGCGCGTTCACGCCGAAGTATGAGCCGAGCGAGGCTGGGTTTGCAAGGTTCGCCGTCACGGTCTGCTGACTCGGGAACGCGAGCAGCACGCCGGCGGAGATGAGCACAGCACTCAGGAGCAGCGGCCCGACGCTCCCGACAAGCGCGACGCTACCGTACCCGAGCCCCATCAGTATAACGCCCAGCACGAGGATCGGCAGCGGGCGCAGGCGCCGTTCCGCGAGGCGCAGCAGGGGGTAGCCGAGCAGCACGGTCATCCCGGAGTTGATCGCGTACACCCAGCCAACGGTCCGTGGTCCGCCGATCGCCGTCGCGGCCAGCGGCATGGAGATCAGGAACTGCACCCAAAGGAACCAGTAGCCGGTCAGCAGCACACTGTACGTCATGAAGGGCCGGTCGCGCAGCGCGAGCCCGAGCCCGTACGTCAGCCCGCGACTCTCCGTGGCCACCCGGACGTTCGGTAGGAACAGGAGCGTGATCAGGCCGCCGAGGCCGAAGCAGCCCGCCGCAGCCAGCGCGACGAGCGCGAAGTCGGCACGCAGCAGCAGCGCCCCGAGCTGCGTGCCCGCAGTCACCCCAAGGCCACCCAGTACGCCGACGAGGGAGTAGAAGCGCCCGCGATTGTGCTCGTCGGTGAGCGCGGCGGTCGCGGCGTACTTCGGCGACTCGAAGAACCCGCCC
>JADDPA010000067.1:0-4150 GCA_016782125.1 Thermobaculum sp. | reverse complement strand
CACCGCCGACGCCATCAGCAGCGGGTACGTCGTCGCCCATGCCATGACCGCGAAGCCGAGCGCTCGGAGAAACATCCCGGCGCATATCAGGCCCTTCGCCCCAATTCGGTCCGCGAGCACACCGCTCAAGGGCGTCATTCCCTGCTGGGTGAACTGGCGGACCGCCAGCACGAGGCCAACGGACGCCGCTGTCCAACCGAGCGCGTCGACGTAGTGCACGCTGATCAGGGGGATCACCATGAAGAACCCGCCCCACATCAGGAAGGTATCGACCAGCACGACGATGAGTCCCCGGCGCCTCGCCGCCGCGCTCAGCTCCGGCGTTTTCGTTTCCACCTGGACGCTCTGCATCAGTCCATGGTAGCACTCAGCAAGCAGCACATAGGGGTCAGGCGCATGGCATTCTTACGGGGCGAACGATCCAAAACCCTAATGGACGGTTCTTCATACCGACTGCGGCTGAACGGTAGCGCATGTGTCATTCCGAGCCCGCGATGAATCCGTGGTTCAAGCGGACGGATCCCACACTACGTTCGGGATGACATGCGATATTCTTCAGCCGGATTGCGTATCACTCCGTCCCGGACTGCCATGCGCGTGTCTGATGATCGACGGCTCGATGTTATACTACCGCCATGAACGGACAGGACTTCGGGGCGATGCTGGACGAGGTGCTCACCAACCCGCTGCTGCGCGGTCTGGACATCGCATGCGTGCGCCACCTTCCCGCGGACGAGAGTTGGTGGTCGCCCCAAACGCACCGGACGCTGGAGATCTACCTGTATCCGGGCGCGTTCGGGTCGGAACGCCTGCGCTCCATGGACGTGCGGGGCCGCCGACTCGTGGAGGAGACCGCTGCGCGCCTGGCCGGGGCGCACGAGGCGCGGCTCTTGCCTGCGCCACCGATGCCCCTGCGCATCGGCGAGTGGCTGATGGAGGGCGGATACTCCGTGATGTCGTTCGGCTCCGTGCTGTTCGTCGCCGACTCGCCGATGCTCTGCGGCGCCTCCCTGCTCTTCGGCGCGGGGGCCGTCGCGGGCGGACGCGTGCTCTACGCTGCTATGTGGCAGAGAGCCGGCTCGCTTCGCCGCGTAGGCGCCGCTACCCCGAGTGTCCCGGTAGGAATGCCTGTCTGATCGCCGTTTCGCGCGTCAACTTGGAACTCGCCGCTATCACTCCTCAGGGCGGGGTCCGGGATCGTCGAGCCCGCTCGTGCTCAGGCGGTTGATGACCCTGACCGTCAGATCCGACTCAGCCGTTATCTGACAGGAAAGGCGGATGTTGGAGGCAAGCTTGTCCTCACGCGCCAGGCGGTCGCGCTCCCGCTGGTTCATCTCCCCCGGCTCGCCGTCCAGGATCTCGACGCGGCACGTGGTGCAGCGCGCGTTCCCACCACACCGATGCAGGATATCGATCCCCGCGTCCTCGATGCAGAGTACCAGGCGCCGGCCTGACGCACACGCGATTGCCCCTTTTCCCTCTACGATGATTGTCGCCACGATGCGTGATCCCTTCCCTTCGGCGTGATTCGCGCGGCCGCTCTAGCCGGCTGGCCATGCCGCGCCCTGCGATCGATACCGTCCTGGGCGCGCGGGGCTATGTTATCATTTTGCGCGGGGGTGCGCTGTATGCACGAGGATGAACAGCACGAGGAGCCCGAGTCCGCGGAAGACCAGCGCGCCCGGCGCAAACGGATCCGCTGCTGGTATGACGAGGCGATCGCCCTGGGCATCTCCGAGGAGGATTTCTACCGCCAGATGATGCCGACGATCGGCATCGAGGAGATCGATAAGGCGCTGGACGACCCCGAGCAGTAGCGCCGCTTCGCGTGACCCAGAGACTGATCCGCTTTCGGAGGTGGCGCGCAGGAGGTACGTGTTGAGGTACACTTAGACGTACGCTTGGGAGGACGCATGACACGAAGCATGCCCATCATCGAGGTGCGGAACAAGCTCACTACCCTTCCGGAAGAACTGGAACGCGAGCCGTCGGTGGGAGCGGTAGCGGTGACCCGTCGTGGCAAACCGGTTCTGGCCCTGATGACGTGGGATCTGTATGAGTCCATCGTCGAGACTCTGGAGGTCATGGGCGACGAGGAACTGATGGCCGCGTTGCGCGAGGGACTCAAACAGGCTGATCGGGGCGAGACGAGTGCCTGGGACACCGTGAAGGCAGAGCTTGACCGGTGACGTGGCGGATTGCGCTCACGGTCGAAGCCGAGCGCAGGCTGCGGTCGATAACGGACCGGCGCATTCGTTCTCTGATCTGGGAGCGCATAGACGCCCTGGCGGAGGAGCCGCATCAGCAGGGTAAGCCACTGACCGGACCGCTAGCAGACTTTCGAAGCGTACGCGCCGCCGGTCAACGGTACAGGATCATCTACCGAATCGACGAGGATCGCGTGCTTGTGCTCGTCGTGGCTATGGGTCTGCGACGCGAGAGCAGCAAGGCGGATATCTACTCACTGGCACAGCGACTGATCAGACTCGGGCTCATCGAGCCAAACGATCAAGCATGAAGGACGGGACATGAGCGAGACATCGATACTCTTGATACGGCACGCGGATGTGCATAACCCGGAGCAAATCTTGTACGGGCGCCTGCCCCGCTACCGCCTCAGCGAGGACGGTCTGGCGCAGGCGGAGATGACCGGCAGGGCGCTCGCGTCGGAGCCGCTCGCCGCGATCTATTCGAGCCCGATGCTGCGGGCGCGGCAGACGGCGAAGATCATCGCCCGCCATCACCCGGATGTTCCGGTGCGCGAGTCGAAGCTCCTCCAGGAGGTGCGGACGAGCTGGCAGGGTACGCGGTGGGCCGAGATTGGCCAGGACGCGAACCTCTACGAGCCGCTGCGCAGTCCCGACGACGAGAGCATGGATGATGTCGGCGACCGTGTGGAGCAGTTCGTTCGGCAACTGCTCCGCCGGCACGCGGGCGAGACCGTCGCATGCGTCAGCCACGCCGACCCCGTGATGATCGGCCGCGTGCGGATGGAAGGCAAGCCGCTCAACATGCAGACGATCCGCACCCCGGACTACCCGGAGCGGGCCTCCGTCACCCGCTTGCTGTTCACGGCGGATGGATCGCTCGCGGGAGTGCGGTACGAGAGCCCGGTCCAGAAACTCATCAGGCCGTATGAGTACCTGAAGGAGGAAGCACCCGCGGAAGCGTCGGGCGACGAGGCTATCTCGGCGTGAGCAGCATCGAGATCCAGCCCCTCGATGCGCCGCCCGATACGGTGATATCCGTACCAGGGTCGAAGAGCCTGTCCAACCGGGCACTGCTGGCAGCCGCGCTCGCGGATGGAGCCTGCACGCTGACGGGCGCGCTGTACAGCGACGATACGCGCCTCATGGCAGGCGCGCTCAGGGCCCTTGGCGTGGAGGTCGTGGAGGATGAGGAGAGCGAGCGCTTCCAGGTGCGAGGGACAGGCGGTAGGGTGCCCGCTACCGGGGCCGAGCTGTTCATCGGGAACTCGGGCACAACCGCGCGCTTCCTCATGGGATATGTCGCGCTCGGCCACGGGCGATACCGGATCGACGGCACGCCGCGCATGCGCGAGCGCCCCATCCAACCCCTGCTCGACGCCCTAGGCACGCTAGGGGTGCGTACCGTCTCCGAAACCGGCACGGGCTGCCCACCGGTGGTCGTCGATGCCGCGGGAATACGGGGCGGGAAGACTGAGATCGCGGGCTCCCTCAGCAGCCAGTATCTCACCTCCCTCCTGCTCGTCGCCCCGTATATGGCGGACGGCCTGGACGTCGCGGTCGCGGGTGTGCTGGTGTCCCGCCCGTACATCGACCTCACGATCGGGCTGATGGCGGACTTCGGCGTGGCGGTCGAGGAGCCGGAGCCGAACCGGTTCGTCGTGCGGGGCGGGCAACGATACGCGGCGCGAGATTATGCTGTCGAGCCGGATGCCTCAGCCGCCTCGTACTTCTTCGCTGCCGCGGCGGTGACCGGTGGGCGCGTCCGCGTTCCCGGCCTGGGCACACGCACACAACAGGGCGACCTGGACTTCGTGGACGTCCTGGAGCGCATGGGCTGCACCGTTTCAAGGTCTGAGGAGGCGGTGGAGGTCGTGGGACCGCGACGCCTGCGTGGCGTGGACGTGGACATGGGCGGCATCTCCGATACGGCGCAGACGCTC
>JADDPA010000065.1 GCA_016782125.1 Thermobaculum sp. | reverse complement strand
AGATTCATCCCCGCTGCCTGGATACACGGTACGGCTCGACGTGTCCCACCGTCATGAGGCACGTGTCATCACCTGATTAGGACATTTTGTCCCGGCTGCGATCGGTGGTCGGGCAGCCTCGTTCGAACCTTGCCGAGTAGCACTGTTGAGGCGCACGGCCGTATCGAGCGTTCGCTGGGGCACTACACGCCGTGGAGTGGACATCAAGGCTTTTCTGCAGGGAGTCTCCGGGCGCTACAAGCGACCGAGCAACCACAGGGCGTCGAGAACGCCCACGGATGCCCAGAAGCCGATGATGAGCGCGGGTTTGCGCAGGACGCAGCGGCTGCGCGTCAGCCCCAGGCTCAGTGCCCGGCCGTAGAACCCGACCGCTGCGATCGCGACGAGCAGCACGAACACCGGCGGTGTCAGTGCCCACGCGAGCAGGCCGGTTGTGCCCATCTTGCAGAACGTGAACGCCACCCGCTCGTACTTCTCGGCGGAGCTGAGCCCGGCGTGGTGACTCGTGTTGCGTCCCGCCGTGGCGGCGGGGAGTCGTTGCTCCATCCCGCTCATCGGCGTACTCCCCGTCATCCGTTAATCCCGATGAGCTGCCCTGCGGGGACGTGCCCCTCCGCCGTTTTGCGTCGCAACTCCCCGAAGAGCTGGCGCGCGCAGAACGGGACCCGTACCGGGTTCGCGTCGCCATCCGTCGAGCCCACGTGCACGCAGCACTGCTGCAGGCGCTCCACGTTCAGCGTCCACGCATCCATGAACGACTTGATCGTGAGCCGCTTCAGCCGCTTCGCGACCATCTCCCCGGGCCGCTCCCGCCCCAGGAGCCTGTTGCCAAACGACTTGATGAACTCGCTCAGGCCGAGGTCGCAGCTCTCGCAGAGGTTGAGCACGTAGTCCACCAGCTCGGGGCGCGTGATCGTCGTCGTCTCGCTCATCATACCCAGTAGTGCCGCCTCCATCTCGCTGTCCGCCGCGATGCGGTTCGACACAAGCCCAAGGTTGGCCTTCAGGACATCACGGCCGAGCAGTTGCGGGATCGAGTTCAACTGGCCCTCGTCGCCGCGCACGAAGTAGGAGATCGCGCAGCAATCGGGGTGGCTGCACGGCAGCGCGATGAAGTCCTCGGGCGAGACGAGCCCGCCGGTCTGTGTGCCGAGACGCTGCATCACCCCGGTGGTCGTGACCCGGTCCATCGGGTCGATGGGGTTGGCGCGGCCGGAGCCGAATACCGGTTGGAACGCGACCCCGCCGATGTACTCGGTGTCGAACGCGAACTGCGCCACGTCGCCCACCTCCCGGTCGTTCACCCCGGCGGCGACGGCCATCGCGAGCGTCGTGAAGACCCGTTCGCCCGTCAGCCGGCGCACCGCCTCGGCCTTGAGATCGCGCAGGTCCTCGCCCCGGTGGTAGAGGTGGGTCTCTCGCGCGAAGCCGTCGAACTGCAGGTACACCTCCACCCGGCCACGGAGCTTCGCGAGCGCGGCCATGAACCGGTCGTCGCGGACGACGCGCACCCCGTTCGTGTTCAGGATGACCCGCGTGACGTTGCGCGACGTCGCCTGCTCGAGGATCTCTACGATCTCCGGGTGGACGGTCGGCTCGCCGCCGCTGAGCATCAATACGTCGATCCGCCCACCCTCGCGCTCGATCGCGGCGTCGAGCGAGCGCATCAGGTGATCGATGCGGGCGAAGCGCCCCTTGCCAGGCCCGCTCTCCGCGAAGCACGTTGGGCAGTTCAGGTTGCAGTTCTCCGTGATATCGAGGAGCAGGATGCAGCTATGCTGGGTCTGGAGGCTGCCCAGGCCGTTGAGATACCCCATGGGGATCGGTGCGTCGTTGCCAGGGGTGTCGGGCACGACCTCGCGCGTCGGCACACGCCACTGCTGCAGGTCCTGCCACAGATCGAAGCTCTCCTCGTACAGGCTGATGACTTCGCCATGACCCCGCCGGCAGTGGCGGCGCAGGTACACTCGGCCATCCATCAGGATCAGGTTGCCCTGCAGGATGTCGCTCTCGTACTCGATCCTGCGGTCGGGGTCCTCCTCGAAACAGCGGCCGCAGACGGTGAGCACCATCCGGATCGGAGTGTACGGCCTGAGCGCGAGCATATCCTACCTCCTGGTGACTACTAAGCGCCCAAGCCGGAGAAGGGGGCACCGGTGAGGGCGGTGCACAGCCCGGCGACGATGACAAGGAACACGAATGGTATCACAAGAGCGGTTAGTAACCCACCGGCTACTCCCCTCCTGGCCGACCGGTTCCGGCCGACGAGAGCGAACGAGATCATCGCGGCGAGGAGCATAGGTACCAGGAAAATTGCTGAGATGATGAATGCGATGCCTTCATATCCCGGCTCGTCCATCGCGACGTAGAAACTGACGGCATACACGAGGAAGGTGATCCCGTACATCGCCGCTACCGATGTCAGGAACGCTCGCCGGAACGCGTGGTCGTCCGAAGGTGTGCGACGCTCTTCACCGCCGTGTGACCACGCGACGTTGATCTCGGCCTGGTTATGCCCCGCGTTGAGCAGGTGCGCGTCTATCGCCTCGCGGGTGTATCGTTCGCGATTCTCCGCTATGCACCGGATGACCTCAGGATCCATGATGGGCCTCCCGTGGATGTGTGTCTTTCGATCCGCTACATCCGTGCGACCGAGACCAAACAGATGCCGATGACTATGACGAACAGCACGAACGGGATGAGCACGAGCAACAGCAGCGCACCACCCAGCCCGGCGGCCACGGCGAGCCTCCGCTGCGCGATCACGAGCCCGAGTGCCGTGATCCCGGCGATTCCCAGCCCCGCCACCAGGATCAGCCCTGCGTACTCCGGCGCCCCCAGATAGCCAACGAGTGCCGCGAGGCCGATCAGGACCGCCGGGTAACCCAGGAGTGTCAGCCAGAAGCTCGGCGTCCGGACTATTGATCGGTCCCACGCCCTACTTGCCTCGACCTCATCACCTTCGACTACTCGCCAGGCGGCCTCGATCACCGCAGGGTCGTGTCCGGCATCCAGCAGGCTGCGGCTGATCGCCTCGTTCGTGTACACGCCTCGGTTCTCGCGGATGTAGCGGATGAGTTCCTGACTCATCGTGCCTCCACCTCGCGGGGCATCGCCATCGTAGCCGCGGGGGCGGGCGGCATCCGGTACGATCCCCGCCGCCACTGGCGCACGAAGTGATACATAAGCAGTCCCGTCAGCGGGATGAGCACGAGTTGCGGCCCGCTGAGGCCGCCTACCTGCTCCGGATTCGCCCGCACGAACTCGACAAGGAAGCGGAACACCGCCGCGATCAGCAGGTACAGCTTCAGGGCATCGCCCCGCACGGGGATGAGCCGCCGGTACCGCAAGATGAGCAGGAATGCACAGAGGTGGAAGATGATCTCGTAGACCATGCTGGGGTGCATCTTCCCCTGGCAGCCAGGGCAGTAAGCGAACTGCTGCGCGGCGCTCTCCGGGACCGACACCCCCCACGGCAGACTGGTCGGCGTACCCAGCGGCAACTCCGAGAGCAGGCATCCCACGCGCCCGATCACCAGCGCGAGCGGTATCGCAGCGGCATAGCAGTCCCCGGTGGACTGTGTATAGCCCAGGGCACGCTTGGAGAGCACGATCGCGATGTAGCCGCCGAGGATCCCGCCGATGATGCTCTTGCCGCTGTGCGAGATCAGGTAGCTGAGTGGTGCGCCCGCCTGGTTGCTGTAGTACGGCAGGTGCTCCCACGCGGTGATGAGCCGCGCCCCGATGCCGCCGCCGAAGATGGCCATCACGGAGATGACGAATATCCGGTAGCCGAGCATCCCTCGCCGGCGCAACTCCCAATAGTAGAGCAGCAGCCCCGCGACCAGTCCCAGCGCGGTGAAGACGTCATGGGTGTAGAGTACGAGCGCGCCTTCCCGGTAGAGGACAGGGTATATCGGGTATCCCCTCTCGATTCGAGCGGATTATACAGCTACCGGCGGTCAGTCGATAGCTGCCGGCACTCTACCTCCCGATGTAGTGGATCATCTTCCCCGTGGTACCGAGCGCGGCCTCCTGCACCGCCTCCGGGAGCGTCGGGTGGGCGTGGATCGTGAGATCCAGGTCCTCGGCGGTCGCGCCCATCTCCATCGCGATCACGGACTCTGCGATGAGATCCGAGGCGTGCGGCCCGAGGATATGCGTGCCGAGGATCTCACCCGATCCCGCCTCGCTGACCATTTTCACCATCCCCACCGGCTCGCCCATCCCAACCGCGCGCCCGCTCGCGGAAAACGGGAAGCGGCCGATCTTCGTCTCATACCCCTGATCCCTGGCCTCCGCTTCCGTCAGTCCGACACTCGCAAGCTCCGGCGTGGCGAAGACGCACGACGGGACGGCGAGGTACTCCATCTTCGCGCGCTTGCCGAGCATGTTCGAGACCGCGACCTTCGATTCCTCCCACGCGACGTGCGCGAGCATGATGCCGCCGATCACGTCGCCGGCGGCATACACGCCCGGCAGGTTCGTTTGCATATGCTCGTTCACCTTGATTGCGCGCCCGTTCATCTCGACACCGGCCTCCTCCAGACCGAGCCCCTCCGTGTACGGCCAGCGGCTCGTGGCGTACAGGACGGTGTCCCCGACGGCGAGTTTCTCCTCCCCGCCCTTCTCGGCGTAGCGCACCGCGAGCCTCCCCTCGTGCTCTTCAACGCCAATCACTTGGGACTCGAAGTGAAAGTCGATGCCGTCCTTCTTGAGCATCTGCGTCAGGCGCTTTGCGAGCTCCTCGTCCGTCTGCATCAGGATACGGGGCAGCATCTCGATCACCGTCACCTTCGTGCCGATGTTCGTGAAGATGTTCCCGAACTCGATGCCGATATACCCGCCGCCGATGATCACGAGCTCCTTCGGCTGCTCCTTGAGCGCGAGCAAGCCCGTGCTGTCCACGACGTTCGGCAGGTCAAGGCCGGGGATCGGCGGTTTCGCGGGCACGGAGCCGGTGGAGAGCAGAATGTTCTTCGCCCGGACGGTCTGCGCGCCGTCGGCGCCCTGGACCTCCACCTCGCCTGGTCCCTTGAGGCGCGCCCCGCCGAAGAACCGTGCGGCGCCGTTCGCTTTCAGCAGACCCTCAACGCCGGACACGAGCTGATTGACGACTTTATCCCTGCGCGCAAGGAAGGCGGCATAGTCCACCTCCACCCCGCCCTTGAGTCCGAGGTCGGCGCCCATGTTCGCCATCTTCAGCACCTCGACGGTGCTCACCATCGCTTTCGTCGGGATGCAGCCGACGTTCAGGCAGACGCCGCCCCAGTATTCCTTCTCGATGACCGCGACCTTCGCGCCCAACTGCTGTGCGCGGATACCGGCGACATACCCAGCCGGCCCGCCGCCGATGATCGCGACGTCGTACTGCCCGTTCTGCTCAGACAACTCATGCCCTCCTCAATTCAATTGGTGTACTGACATGATACTGACTACGGCAAACCTGGTCGGAGAGCCGCAGGGAGCCGTTGTAGCACGAAGCTCCGGATCGTCACTGCCGAGTCGCGCGCGGCTTGCACGTCCGCTATCGACGGCCAGAAATCGTTGTCGTAGCGCAACTCGACGGCGAAGGGTGTGAGGCTCTTCGCTAGGTCCCCTAGCGAGTATTTCTTTCATACAGCACTGTTCCCTCGCGCGTGGCAATTGTGACGAACGCCTGCGGCACTCGGCTCCACTCGTGGACCTCTCGTGCTGTATAGACCAGGACATCCACCTCGACAGGCAGGTTGGCCAGCGCGCTGTAGATCGACCCGGCTCGCGCATAGCGCGGCTCATCAGATTCAGCCACGACCAGAATGTCGACATCGTTATCCGGACAGTGGTCGCCACGGGCACGGCTCCCGAACACTATTACCTTGTCGGGATCGGCCGTCTGAACGATGCGCCGCACAATCTCGTCATACAGTTGCGCATCGTCGATGGGTAACGTCTCGATCATTGCTCAAAAACGCCGCCCCACGTAGGGCATCAAGCCAACCACCAGACGAGCATACCCCGCCCCGGCAGTACGCCACCCACCTCTCGCGGGTGATCGCGACACCGTTCGCCACACTGCGCCTCCCGGCGCTGTGTGCGCGAGAACTTCTCACTGTGCATGTCATGCCGCCTGGCCAGAGTGCCCCGCTATCTCGCCCTCCGGCTCGGCGCGGCCGCCCAGGTGGCGTGCCAGAAACGTCTCCGCCTTCGCGTAGAAGTGGAGCCGGTTTTCCGGCCGAGCGAATCCGTGGCCTTCGTCCGCGTACACCACGTATTCCACCGGCTTATCCGCCCCGCGCATCGCCTCCACGATCTGCTCGCTCTCGGCGCGCTTCACGCGCGGGTCGTTCGCCCCCTGCGCGATGAACAGCGGCGCCACGATCCGGTCCACGAAGAAGAGGGGCGAGCGGCTCCGCAGGAAGTCCTCATCCTCATCCGGGTTGCCCATCCGGTGCGCGAATATGGCCTTGATCGGTTCCCAGTATGGTGGGATCGTGCGAAAGAGGGTGATCAGGCTGCTCGGTCCCACGAGGTCCACACCCGCGGCCCAGACCTCCGGCGTGAATGTCAGTCCCGCGAGCGTCGCATACCCGCCGTATGACCCGCCCATGATTGCGATCCGCTTTGGGTCCGCGATCCCGCGCTCAATCAACCAGCGTGCGCCTTGTGTCACGTCGTCCTGCATCTTCGCGCCCCACTCGCGGTTGCCCGCGTTTAGGAACTCCTTGCCGTAGCCGGTCGAGCCCCGGAAGTTCGGCTGTAGCACCGCGTAGCCCCGGTTCGCAAGCCACTGCGCCCCCGCGTTGAAGCCCCAGGAGTCCCGGCTCCACGGCCCGCCGTGGACGAGCACCACTGCCGGCACCGGCCCGTTTGCCGCCTCCGCCGGAAGCGTCAGGTAGGCGTGGATCGTATATCCATCGGGTGCTGCATACGACACAGGTTCCATCGGTCGCAGGGGCAAACCTTCCAGACGCGGGCGCTGGCTGAACAGGAGCGCCGCCCGTCGATGGCTCCGGTCGTAGCTGTAGTAATACACCGGCCCGTCGTCCGTCGTGTACGCGACGATCCAGGTCCGATCCGCGAGATCGCGGCTGACCACGTGGAAATCGCCCCGGCGCACGTCGCCCAGAGCGTCGAAGTCCGCCGCTATCTGCTCGTCCAGCACCTGCCACGCCACCCGATCGCGCTCGAACGAGACGGCCTGTGCGGTCCGCTCCGTCGGGTGGATGAGCAGGTCGCCAACATCGTACTGTGGGTCCTCCGCCAAGACGCGCTCCTGCCTGGTTGGCATGTCGAGCGCGAGAAGGCGTAGCGCGTTCGCGTCGTGGCTGCCGACGATGTACAGCGTCTCGCCATCCTTCGAGAAGCCCGCGGCGGAGCCCTCGTCTTCCGGTCCCCAGACGCGCACGCTCGCCCATTCCTCTTCCGGTGTCGCACGCGTTAGCAGTTCCCAACCGCCGTCCGGCCGGCCCACGAGCGCGGCGCGCACGCGCATCTGAGCGTCCGCGGTCCAACCCACGATGTCGCCGCGGTTCTTGGTGTCGAGCGTCAGCTCACCGCTCGCCAGATCCAGCGTGTAGACATCGTGCGTCCGCGGGTCGTCGCGGTTGAGCGCAACCATGGCGGTGTCGGGAAACTCCGGCTCGAGTGCCACCAGGCGCGCCTGTACCCCCTCGAACGGGGTGAGATCCTGCGCCTCCCCGCCGCCCGCGTCCGCGCGATACAGCCGCCAGTTCTCATCGCCCGCAGCGTCCTGCAGGTAGAGCAGTTCGCCGGGATTGTACGTCCACGTGAAGAAGCGGATGCCTCGATGCGGGTCCGACGTGACTGCCCGGTCGTCCTCCGCGCCAAGTGTCCGCACCCAGACCTGAAGCACGCCCCGCTCGTCCGGCGCGAGGTAGCCCAGGAGCGTGCCATCCGGCGAGATCCGCGGGCTCGTCCGCTCCGGGTTCCCGAACAGCACCTCTCGTGGGATCAGGGGCACGGTCGTGCCGGTCGTCTCGTCCGTCTGCGTCGCCATCCGTCGGTCCTCCTTCTCTGGTGCGAGGTACACGTACCCGCACAGCGCCTTTCTCGGTTCGTCACGGTAGGAGCCAGACGGGCACCTGCTGACCCGGCTGGACGCTCTCCCACGACTCGGGGATGACCGCGATGCCGTTTGCGCGCGTGAGGCTCGTGAGGATCCCGCTGCCCTGCTCTCCGGTGAGGTGCGCCCGCCAGCCGTCCGCCTCTTCCCGTACCCGCACGCGGAGGTAATGCCGCCGGTCATCCGTCTTCTGATACGCCTCTTCCATGAGTGCTTCGACCTTGCGCCGCCCCACGATCGGCTGGCCGAGCATTTTCTGGATCGCGGGCCTGCCGAAGATCTCGAAGGAGATCATCGATGAGACGGGGTTGCCCGGCAGTCCGATCATCGGCACGCCGCCGAGATGGCCGAACGCGAGCGGCTTGCCCGGCTTCATGTTGACCTGCCAGAAGTTTATCTCCCCCTGTGCGGCGAGCATGTCCTTGACGAGGTCGAAGTCCCCAACGCTCACCCCGCCGCTGGACAGGATCATGTCCGCCCCCTGCCCGATCGCCTGCTCGATCTTCTCGCTCAGGCTCTCGCGCGTATCGCGCGCGATGCCCAGGAGCAGGGGCTCGCCGCCCGCCTCCCGCACCTGCGCGGCGGTGGAATACGCGTTCGCGTTGTAGATCTTCCCCGGTGCGAGCGGATCTCCGGGCTCCAGCAGCTCATCGCCGGTGGCGAGGATGGCCACCCTTGGCCGCCGTATGCACGGGGCGGACGGCAGCCCGAGACTCGCAAGCACCCCCACCTCCGCAGGGCGGATGCGGGTCCCCGCGGTGAGCACCGTCTGCCCTGCCTGCACATCTTCTCCCGCCTCGCGGATGTTGCGCCGTGCAGCGATCTCGGCGAGCACGAGCACGTCATCGCCCTCCCGCTCTGTCAATTCCACCTGGATAACGGCTTCGGAGCCCTCGGGCACGGGCGCGCCCGTCATGATGCGAATCGCGGTGCCCGGCTCGACCGGTGTCTCCGAGACGTATCCAGCCGCGAGATTGGAGCTGATGCGGAGACGGCGCGGGGCATCCATCGCCGCTCCCGTCGTGTCCGCGACGCGCACCGCGTAGCCGTCCATCGCGGAGTTCGCGCGTGGGGGGATGTCGAAGCCGGCGACAATGTCCTCGGCGAGAACGAGGCCGAGCGCTTCCAACACGGGCACCGGCTCGGGCGAGAGCCGGGCGAAAGCCGCGAGAATCCTCTCGCCCGCTTCCTCGACGCTCAGCATATGGCTGCTCCTTCCAGGGGTCTACCGCGCCGGAATTGTACCCGGCGCCGCGCTGCACCCGCAACAAGCACCCGCTGGGCATGGCATGATACACCGTGCTGCGGCAACCGCATGCGCAGCACGAAAGAGGATCACCTCATGGACTACCTCGCGCTTTCAGACGACAACACCTTCCTGGTCTCAGATCACCTCGGGAACATCCCAACGGGCGGCGACAGGACGCTCGGCATGTACCACGACGACACGCGCCATCTGAGCCTGCTCGACCTGCGGCTAAACGGTGAGCCGCTCTCCCTGCTCTGCTCCGGCGACGAGGACGTGTACCGCACTACGGCGCTGCTCTCCAACCCATGGCTGCGCAACGGAGATGACCACATCGCCCCCGGCAGCATCGGCCTGCTGCGGTCGCGCGTCGTCTCGGGCGGGGTGTACGAGGAAATGATCCTGACAAACTACAGCCGAGCATCCCTCCATCTCGAACTCTCCCTTGATGCGGCCGCCGACTTCGCGGACCTCTTTCAGGTGCGTGGATTCCCGCTGGAGCGGTCCGGGACGCTCCGGCCGCCGCGGGAGGAACCGATGGGCTTACTCCTCTCCTACGATGGGGGCGACGGCGTGCGGCGCTTGACGCGCGTGGCATACGACACGCCACCCGATGAGATCGCCCACACCGGGCAGGAGCAACCGGACACCAATGACACGGTGCGGCGAACCTTTCCCAGCACGGGCGCGCGCCTCGTCTGGCGACTGGACCTCCCGCCGGGTGGTGAGCGGCGACTGGAACTTACCTTCACTCCCTGCACCGGCGAGGTGACGGCGCCTGATGCCGGGCAGCGCACCTATCAGACGGAATCGCGCCGGCAAGAGGCATCGTATGCGGAATGGCGCGACGGCGCGACGCTCGTCGAGACGGACAATCAGCCCCTGAACCGTCTCTTGGCACGTAGCGCGCTCGATCTGCGGGCGCTGACCGGCACGTACCCGACCGGCAGGCTCCCTGTCGCGGGGATCCCGTGGTACGCGGTGCCGTTCGGCCGCGACTCGCTCATCACCGCGCTGCAGACCTTGTCTTTTCGGCCGGAGCTGGCGAAAGGGACCCTGCGCTTCCTGGCCGCACACCAGAGCACGCAGGACGACCCCTGGCGCGATGAGGAGCCGGGGAAGATCCTGCACGAGATGCGCTTCGGTGAGCTCGCAGGCACGCGGCAGATTCCTCACACGCCGTACTATGGCAGCGTTGACGCCAGCCCACTCTTCGTCATGCTCTTCGCGCGAACGATACAGTGGACGGGCGACCGGCAGCTCTATGAGGAGCTGCTGCCGAACGTACACCGGGCGCTGGAGTGGATGGAGCGACACGGCGACCTCGATGGCGACGGCTACCTGGAGTACCGCACGCGCTCGGAGCGCGGCATCGACAATCAGGGCTGGAAGGATTCCGGGGACTCCGTGCTGTATCCGGACGGTACGCAGGTCGAGCCGCCGATCGCCCTCGTGGAAGTGCAGGCGTACGCGCACGCCGCCAAGTCGTGGCTCGCGACCGTCGTCCGGCAGATGGGTGACGCCTCGCTTGCGGACCGGCTGGAGCGCGAGGCCACGGCGCTCAGGGAGCGGTTTAACCAGGACTACTGGCTGGAGGATGCGGGCTTCTACAGCCTGGCCCTCGACAGCGAGAAGCGGCCCATCCGCGACGCGACAAGCAACCCCGGTCACGCGCTTATCGGTGGGATCGTCCCACCCGACCGCGCCGAGCGGGTGGCCGCCCGGCTGCTCGCGCCGGATATGGCGTCCGGCTGGGGCGTGCGCACCCGCGCCGCCGAGGATCCTAACTACAACCCGATGAGCTACCACAACGGGAGCGTGTGGCCACACGACAACTCCCTGATCGCGTACGGGATGGCGCTCAGTGGGCTGCGCGACGGTGCGAATGAGGTGGCCCGGCAGATCTTCGCGGCGGCGCCCCACTACCGGCTGGACCGGCTGCCGGAGCTGTACTGTGGCTTCGCGCCCGGCGAGACGGGCCTTGGCCGCCCCGCCGACTATCCGGTGAGCTGCTCGCCGCAGGCGTGGGCAGCCGGCACGCCGTACCTGCTGCTCCAGAGCATCCTCGGCCTGGAGCCGGACGCGCTGACGAACACCTTGCGCGTCGACCCCCACCTCCCATCGTGGCTGGAGCGCGTCGAGGTGCGCAACCTTGCCGTCGGGGAGAGCCGCCTCCACCTGCGCATCACCCATGCGGGGACCGACGTCATCTCAAGTGACGGCATCGACGTGCAGGTGAATTAAGCCCCGAACGGTGCCACCCCCGCAGGAAGTCCTCTTGAGCGCAATCCCCCGCCCGCTGCGGGTCACTCACCCTTCGCTCCAGACAGCGCGCGTCTACCCGCAAGCACCAGCAACGCGAGCAGTAGGCAAAAGAAGGTCCCGGAAATGACTAACCCCCACCGCAGGGCCGTAGACTCGTACCGAAGCTCGATCTCGTGATCGCCCGCGGGCACGGCCACGGCCCTCAGGATGTGATTGGCTACATAAATCTGGGTCGGGTTGCCATTCAGATATGCTTTCCACGCCGGGTAGTGCATCTCGCTGAGCACCAGCAGTCCGGGTGCCGAGGTGCTGGTACGCAGTCTCATTCTGTCCGCACGGTACTCGGCGATCGACACCGTCCCAGCAGCAGAGTCGGGGGGCTGGGCGAGGGGTGGTGGGGCAGCCTCGATCAGGGCGGTGCGCCTCGGATCGACGCTGCCGGATGCGAGCAGCTTCGGTGCTTCGCCTGGTGCCACCTGCCGTGCCGAGTGGACGATCCATGCCCTGGGCAGCGCGTCGCGGTTCTCGAGCACGCTCACATGGTCGCCCTCGTACACGGTTGGGTGTGAGCCGGCGAATTGCTCCAGGTAGGGCGGGGTCGGACGAGGGATCAGGATGTAGCGCACGTTGAGCAGATCGAGCAGCGGCGACGCGAGGCCCTTGTCGAGCACAGATTCATGGTGGTATCCCTGCGAGCGGCCATTCAGCGCCCGCATATACTGCTGGTATCGTGCAAGGTGGGCGGGAAAGTAGCCCTGGATGTTCTGCAGACCGAGAGCCATTGCCCTGTTGTTCAGCACAAGCTCGGCTTCCAGCGGATCATCCCAGTACGGCCGGCCAGGGGGCTGGCGGTCGTTCAGTCGCACGTCGTAGCCGAAGACGCGGAAAGGCTCCATGCCGCTCCTCGACAGCAGGTATCGCCCCGCCTTCGTCGGTTCATAATACGCCTCGACGTCAACCTTCCTCAGCGCAAACGCGGAATCAAAGTCCGCCCGAAGGGCCGCGAATGATCGCGCGTTGACGAGCAGGTCAACAAATACCAGCAAGATCAGGGCGGCGGCCAGTGCATGGTGGCGTGGACGAAGCCCATAAGCCGTGATGAGCATGGACGCGAGCGTCGCTGCGAGCGCGGTCAGCACGGGGACGGGCACGCCCTGAAGCCAAAGGGCGAGCGCAATCAGCGCCGGGAGCGGCGCCACCAGAGCGATGGATCTGTGCCTCAGCCGCAGGGAGCTCCACGTCGCCCCGGCCAGGATGGCCGCGCACAGATAGAAGATCATGATGACCCGCGCTTCCGGATGGCGCGGATGTATCCGGGCGAAGCCCGGCAACACGTGGTAGAGCACCCAGTGCAGCGGTGTCGGCCCTTGGCCCGTCAGGACGAGCGACCCCAGCGCCAGGGCGGTCCAGTACGGGGTGCCATACCGCAGGCGCGCGACGAAGGGTGCCAGGCTCGCAAGCGCAAGGGTTGCCCCGCCCGCGTACATGTTGGTCCGTCCGAGCAGCTCGGCCCAGTCCCGCACCGACCATCCGCCGAAGCGGTATGCGGGCGTGGCGGGATAGCCGCCCGCGAGGTTGGAGACCGCGTTGTACTCGAACCGCGGAAGCAGCCCAGCGGCGGCCAGTCCCAGCCCAAACGTCAGTACCATGACTCCGTGTAGCGCGAGGGCAGCTAGCCTCGCGCGGAGCCCGGCCGCACGGTCAGCAGGGGCGATCAGCGTTCGGTAGGCCATGTAGCCACCGAGCACCAGGAGGGCGTAGTAGGAGCCCTGGCCCAGCCAGATCGCCAGGATCTGGCTCACGGCGAACCCTGCCAGGGCCAACCAGAGGATCTTCTCTGTCCGACCGCGGCTGCGCATGGCCAGTTCCGCGAACAAGACAGGGAATGGCAGCCAGGCCGCTACCATATACGCGAAGCAGCACGTATTACGATCGTACAGGTACCCGGTGAACTCGTAGGCAACGCCGGACAGCAGCGCAGCCGACACTGGCATACCGAGCGCGCGGGCCAGAGCGTACGCGCCGACGCCGGCCAGGAACAGGTGGAGGACCATGAGGGCCTTCGCCGCCAGTGCTACCGGCAGCACCGCGAAGAAACCCATCGCGGGCAGATACATCCACCCCGACTGCGGGTCGGCCGCGAAGGGTGTCCCCGACATCTGGTACGGGTTCCACACCGGGATGTTCCCCGAGCGCAGGCTCTCCCCGAGGAACGTGTACATCGGGTAGAAGAACGTCGCTGTATCCTGCGCGAGGACGGTCCCACCGACGAGGAGGTCCCACTGCGCGATCAAGGTCAGGAGCAGGAGCAGGAGGACAGCCGCGGTGTCGGCGGAGTAGCGCTGGCTCATGATTGCGTCGGCACCGCGTCCTCGCAATGGCACTGGCGACCTTAGCACAGGTGTAAGGAGTTCATCCGAGCTTTCGGGTTGAGGGAACTAGGGGCGGATATGCCGCGAAGGGGCAGGACAGACGTGCCCAAGCACCAGCCGTGGGGCATAGCCCTTTCCGTCCCTCGGCCTTCTGCCCGCATCACCCGCCTACGGTGTTGCTGCCAGCTTCGCGAGCGTCTCGAAGTACCGGGGGAACGTCTTGCTCACGCACTCGGGGTTGCGGATGCGAATGCCTGGCGCGGCGAGCCCCGTCACCGCGAAGCTCATCGCCATGCGGTGATCATCGTACGTCTCCACCTCGGCAGGGCGCACCGGCGACGGGTACACCGTCAGCCCATCGGGGCGTTCCTCGACGCGCACGCCCAGCCGCCGCAGCTCCGTCGCGACCGCGCCCACCCGGTCCGTCTCCTTGACCCTGTTGTGCGCCACACCGGTGATCCGCACCGGCGCGTCCGCGAATGGGGCGATTGCCGCGAGCGT
>JADDPA010000158.1 GCA_016782125.1 Thermobaculum sp. | reverse complement strand
GGTGCTAGCGCCACCGCCTTCCCGCATCATCGAAAGGCGGCAAGACCCACCATGATATGGCGAGGTCTGCTACGGTCTGCCCACACGTGCGGTGGGTGCCGAGGGGACGCGACCCTTCTTGCTAGTGGGGCAGTTACCCGGTCACGATGGACTGTGGGCGTTCTAGTGACTCGGCACAGATTCGGAGTAAGGACCGACCCGAAATACACGGAACGCCGCCTCGACCGCCGGACCGATACCCAGGGCGAAGATCGCGGTACCGACGCCAGCCGTGCCACCCAGGAGCCACCCCGCGAGCAGCGCGGTTAACTCGATTCCGGTTCGGACGAGGCCAACTCTCTGGCGGGTTCTGCGGCTCAGTACGAGCATTAAGCCGTCGCGCGGTCCTGCGCCGAGCCCTGCTTTTATGTACAGCGCTGAGCCCACGCCGATTGTGCTGACGCCGATCACATCCATCGCGAGCCGGGCAAGTAGCCCTTTGCCCGCCAGGTCAGGCACGATTCCCACGTACAGCAGTGCGTCGATGAAGAGGCCGATCATCACAGCGTTCGCGACGGTGCCGATACCTGGGCGCTCACCGAGCGCCACATTCAAAAGAAGCAAGGCCGCCCCAACCAGAATCCCAGCCTGCCCAAAGCTGATCGGCAAGCGTAGACTCAATCCGTCGTGCAGCACGTCCCACGGCCCCAGCCCCATTCCTGACCGCAGCGTGAGCACGATCCCAAGCGCGAACACGAACAGGCCAAACGCCAGTAAGACCAGCCTCGCCGGTCGAAACAACGTCCGCTCCGCCGACCTGATCTCCGACTCGCGTACCGCCGTCAAACTAGTGCGCCCATGAGTGCACAAAGCGACGAAGCGGCAGCCGATCGGCAGAGTGCCGTTGCTATATCCGGAAGGGCCGTCGGTTCCGCACTGCCACGGCTGTTTTGCTGTTGGGTCACGGGACTAGTATAGCTACGCGGACGCCGTCGATGCGTGGTGGCTTCTGGTGGTCACGCCGTGAGGCTCAAGGTTGACGCAGCGTTGGACACGCTACGGGTCGGAAGCGCCCAGGAGATCGCGCCACGCAGCAAGCGCGGACTCGACAGTGCCAACTACCGGTGCCAGAGACGGGTCCGCAAAGCCCGGGCCTGGCACGGCGACGGTCCGGCCACGCTCCCAGATCTCACCAACCGACGAAACCGCCTTTCTCGCGAGCTCTTCGTATAGCGCTACCTTCTTGTCGCGCGCTGGTTCCGCAAGGCAACGTCGGAACGTATCAAGAAAGTCCGGATCATGTTCGGTGAGGTAGCGAATCGCGAACTTCTCACCACGCCACGGCACCCTTCGCAGCAGAAAGTACGCCTGTTTCACCTCGACCACGCTGTACAGCAGCCGCCAATCAACCACCTCTTGGCTCACTGGATCCAGTGAGCCAAGGTAGCGCCGAATCTGCGCCAGGTTGTAGCCGATCCTCTGCCACATGTCGTGCAGTTCCTCCGCGGCTGGAAGCGGTTGCACTGTCGCAGAATGGGATCGCTTCCGCGCCCTGTCTAACCAGCCCGCGCGGTCGAACACAATGCGTCCCTCTTGCAGCCAGCGGATAATCGCCGCCTCCTCGCTGGAGTCCGGCCAGGCCGTGTCGCTCTCAACGATGCGCTGGACTGCGCGCACTGTAGTGCAATACACCTCGGTCAGACGGCCGTCGACCCAGGTGTTCACCATCCGCACCGGCGCCGTCTCGGTGTCCAGCACGAGCAGCACATCGTAGTCGCTGTCCGGCGTCAGGTCGTCTGTTCCCGTGGTGCCCATTAGGAGGATGCCATCGACCAGGCGGTGAGCGGCGAGACGTTGCACCGTCGCGTCGAGCGACGTGGTCATCGTCGTGGCAACCGCGGGCGTAAGGCGCAACTCGATCTTACCCGTGCCGTGAGTCGTTTTCCGCGAGCGAGCGCGAATGGCCGGTGGCTATAGTCGCTCCAAAAGGTCGTAGGCAGGGAGGGTGAGGAACTCCTCGAACGTGTCGCTCTCCGTGAGCGCTGCGAACAGGTCGCGCGCCTCTTGATAGCGCCCGGTAGCAAACGCCGCCTCGCCGACTTCATCCCACAACTTCGCCATCTCCTCGGCGATTAGCGTGCGTACCAACTCGATCTCGACCGGCCGGCCATCGTCCAGCACGCCTCGCGGAGAGCGTATCCACTGCCATACCTGTGCTCGGCTGATCTCAGCAGTCGCGGCATCCTCCATGAGGTTGTAGATCGGCGCGGCTCCCTGTCCCCGCAACCACGATGCGATGTAACGCACGCCGACACTGATGTTCGTACGCAGGCCCAGTTCGGAGATTGGACCTTCCGGTGCCACGAGCATCTCGTCCGCGGTGACTCGCACATCCTCGCGCTTGCGGACGATTTGGTTTGGCGAGGGCATTCGCGAGTCGAAAGCGGCCAGAGCCGTTGCCACCAGGCCAGGATGTGCGACCCAGGTGCCATCGTGCCCATCGGCTGCTTCCCGCTCCTTGTCGGCTCGAACCTTCGCGAAGGCCGCTTCGTTCGCCGCCTCATCACCTTTGACCGGTATCTGCGCCGCCATGCCGCCCATAGCGTGCGTCCCTCGCTGATGACACGTCTGTATCAGGAGCAGCGAGTACGCGCGCATGAAGGGAACGGTCATAGTCACCAGGGCTCGATCCGGCAAAATGCGGTCTGAGTGTCCCCGTAGCCGCTTGATATAGCTGAAGATGTAGTCCCACCTCCCGCAGTTTAGCCCGGCGGAGTGCTCGCGCAGCTCGTAAAGGATCTCGTGCATCTCAAAGGCAGCGGTGATCGTTTCGATGAGCACTGTCGCCTTTATCGTGCCTGGCGGCAGGCCGAGCTCCCGTTGCGCATGGACAAACACCTCGTTCCAGAGACGAGCCTCGCGGTGCCCCTCAAGCTTGGGAAGGTAGAAAAACGGCCCCGCGCCCCGCTGTACCAACTCGTGCGCGTTGTGGAAGACGTACAGCCCGAAGTCGAACAAGGCGCCGGAGATCGGTTGTCCATCTACCAGAAGGTGCTTCTCGGGCAGGTGCCAGCCACGGGGACGAACGAACAAGACTGCGGGTTTCTCGGAAAGCGTATACTCCCTGCCGTCCGGGCTGGTGTAATCGATCTGGCGCCGGATGGCATCGCGAAGATTGCGTTGTCCGCGCACCATGTTCTCCCACGTTGGGGAGTTCGCGTCCTCAAAGTCCGCCATAAATACGCGGGTTCTGGAGTTCAGCGCGTTTATGACCATCTTGCGGTCGGTCGGACCAGTTATCTCCACCCGTCGATCCTGAAGCACATCGGGCACTGGCGCGACGGTCCAGGCACTCTCCCGAACGTTTCGCGTTTCTTGCGAGAATTCCGGCAAGGCGCCCGCATCCAGCTCGGCCTGGCGTTCCACTCGACGGTTCAACAGATCTTGCCGGGTCGATTCGAAGGCGCGATGAAGGTTCGCTACAAAGCCCAAGGCATCCGGAGTGAGGATGACCGCGAGGTCCGGTGGCACGGCCGCGAGCACCTCTACACCATCAGGCAACTGCAAAGCGTGGTGGTTGGTTTGTTCAACAGTGTCCATATTATGCCCCCTCGCAGCCGCGTTCGTCGCGAAAGTGTAGCACGGACACGATGCACACTCCAGTCAGTGCTCCGTTCGGGCGCGCGAGGCGGAGATTGTTTCTCGATGCCTGCTATACTGCGTACCATTCGATTGACTGGCCACAGGGCGCCAAGCGAAAGGGAGACCCGTATGATAGCGCTTCAACTCTATACCGTCCGTGAGCAAACAGGGCAGGACTTCATCGGCACGCTTCGCCAGCTCGCCGACATGGGGTACCACGCGCTGGAGTTCGCGGGATACGGCGGCACCCCTGTGGCCGAGCTGCGGTCCGCGATGGATGAGTTTGGCTTGCACGCCATCTCGGCCCACGTTCCGTTCCCACAACTCGAGAACAGCCCGCAACAAACCATCGAGGATCTGCACACGCTGGGTTGCCGGCACGCAGTGGTGCCTGGCATCCCGGAGGAACGGCGGTCCACCGTGGAGCAGGTACGTGCGCTGGCCGACACGTTCAACCGGCTCGGCGAGACGTGCCGCGGAGAGGGGTTGCAATTCGGTTATCACAACCACGCGCATGAGTTTGCACCGCTCGATAGCACCACCATGTTCAAGCTCATTGCCGAGAACACCGATCCGGCGCTCGTCAACCTGGAACTGGATCTGTTCTGGGCGCAGGTCGGGGGCATGGACCCGATAGTGCTCATGCGCGAGTACGCGGGCAGAATGCCGTTGTTGCATTGCAAGGACATGCTGGACGATGCGGAGCACTCGGACGCTCCCGTGGGAGCGGGCATCCTGCCATACGAGCAGTACCTGCGTGTCGGCTCTAAGATCGGCGCGGAGTGGTATATCGTGGAGCAGGACCACCCGCGCAATGCAATGGAGGATGTCTGGACCTCTCTGCGTAACCTGGAGAAGCTGGGGCAGTCAGCACAGTAAGCTCGGATATGGTCCGTTGGACGTGGAGCCATTGACCGGAGCTGTGACCGCCGCTTTCCCGGAGGGGTTTGTTTGGGGAGTGGCCAGCGGGGCGTATCAGATCGAAGGCGCCGCGTACGAGGATGGTCGGGGCGAGTCGATCTGGGACCGCTTTAGTCACACGCCCGGCAAGACGGAGAACGGCGACACAGGCGACGTTGCGTGCGATCATTACAACCGGTGGCGCTCCGATATCGGCCTGCTGGCGGAGCTCGGCGTGCGCGCATACCGGTTCTCCGTTGCGTGGCCGCGTGTCCTGCCCCTCGGTCGTGGTAGACCGCTGGACGCAGGTCTGGACTTCTACGACCAGTTCGTCGATGGGCTGCTCGAAGCCGGAATCGTGCCGTGGGTGACGCTCTACCTCTGGGATCTCCCACAGGCACTCGAGGACGAGGGTGGCTGGCCGAGCCGTAGTACGGTGGAAGCCTTCGCCGGATACACGGACGTCGTCACGCGCAGGCTTGGCGACCGCGTAAAACACTGGATCACCGTCAACGAGCCATGGTGCAGCGCTTTTCTCGGGTACCGCGTGGGGGTGCATGCACCCGGCCGTACCAGTACAAAGGATGCCTTACAGGCGACGCACAGCCTGCTGCTCGCCCACGGGGCGGCTGTTCCAATCATACGGAGCAACGCTCCTGGTGCGCAGGTCGGCATCGTCCTGACTCCCGGCTCGATCTACCCTGCGACCGAAAGCGCGGAGGACCGTGCTGCCGCGGAGCGTTTCGACGGTCTCTTCAATCGATGGTTCCTGGACCCACTCTATGGCCGCGGCTATCCGAAGGATGCTCTTGCCTTGTACGGAAGTGAAGCGCCGCGCTACCGTTCCGCGGACTTTCCGGTCATCGCGGCCAAGACGGACTTCCTCGGGATCAACTGCCACGAACCCGCCGTTGTGCGGTACGAAGAGGAGAACCAGCCCTCTCGCATTGCGAGCGCGGTGCGTAGAGAAGGGGCTGGGGCGCCGGGCTGGCCCACGACTCAGCGTGGCACCTACGACCTCCTTCGGCGGCTGCACGCGGAATACCCGACAGGTCCGATTTACGTCGGCCAGGACGGCGCGGCATTTGCCGACCCGTCGCCTCATGCCGGTCGAATCACGGATCCGGAGCGAATAGCCTATCACGCCGATCACCTCACCGCGTGCTCCCGAGCCATCGCCGACGGTGTGCCGGTTCGGGGATACTTCGCGGTGCCGTGGATGGATGGTTTTGAGTGGGCGTTTGGGTGCACACGCCGCTCCGGTGTCATTGGCGTGGACTACGCGACGCAGCGGCGCACGATAAAGGACAGCGGACGCTGGTATAGTCAAGTCATCAGAGATAATGGATTCTGATCGGGCGGCCCACCTGGGTTGACTGCGTGGCAGCCGAGTCTCGTTAAGGGCTCGCCGCCCTCAGTGCCATGACCGGGCAACTGCGCGCGGGGCGTAAAAAGCGCGCAGCACACTGAGGGACCCGTGTTCAAGCGGTGGCCGCGCAGTTCCGGTCTCGGCCGTGCGTTATGGTCGTCTGAGCAACAAGTTGTCGCTGGACTGACGCATCCCTAGGGCAGCAAGAACGGAGGAATCGGATCGTGATGGCACGGCGCATGATCGCGGGTTTCCTCGCGGGCGCGAGCGGACTTGCTGGTCTGTTGTTGCTCCCCATTCTGCTTCTGGTGGGCTCCGGCTTCTTGAGCCTTATCCGGGAACTGGCGATCGGTCAGCAGGGAGACGTGGGCTTTTGGTCGGCACTGGCCACCTCCATCGTGCGCAGCTTGCGCTCCCTTCCCGGATACTTTTGGAGCGCCCGTTGGGGCATGGTCGCCCTCGGCTTGCTCGGGATACTACTCGCCCTATTGGAAAGCTGGAAGCCGCACATACAGAGGCGCTGGCGCGATCAAGTCGGTCTTGTCGTCACGGCGGCTACCGTGAGCGGCCTCATTTTCGGCGGTATCTACGCCTATCGTGCAGTGCTGTACCGACTCGTGGCGGACCGTCCCGAGCTGTCCAATCAGCAGGAGGTCGTCCTCACATCAACCGGCGCGCAGTTGGCCCTAGGCGCTCTGACAGCACTCGCGCTCACGTACCTCATCTGGGCGTCCTGGCGTTTCTGGTACGAGAGATGGAGTACCGTACTCCGCCTGAGCCAGCCCGCGACCAGCGTCGCGGCACCCACACGTCCACAAGCCGCCGCGACTGACGACTGGCGGACGTACCAGCAACGAATGGCTCAGCTCCGGCGCGATCCTCAATCCCAAGTGGAGTCAGCGCCTGCGCCCGTGGCGAACCAGCCAGCCCAACCAGGCATCGGACCACACATACTCGCGGGCCTCGTCCTCACATCGGTCTTGCTGTATTTCCTCGCCCGGACGTACGACGACATCGGTCCTGGGCTCCTGAACGCGGGCATGTGGGTCACCGCCGATCAGCGAGCCAACGCCGCGCCGCTCTCCTTCCCTCGCGAGCCGGCGCGCATTGTTGTGTCGAATACGGGCGGTTCCGGCACGGTGGGCTTGCGGTTAACCGAGCAGGGGGAGACGGTTCGAGAGGTCGGGGCGATGCGCCTGCCCGGCAACCCGAGAACGTATGCGGCGGAGGAGATACAACTTGACGACCTCCCCGCGGGCGAATACACGCTCGAAGCCACACTCCAGGACGGGGATGGGGGGCTGCTCAACTATGCGGCGTTGTACGGGGGCGGACTTCCCGGACGTCTCCTCGCCGCGGCGCTCGGTCTCGCGGCCGGGATGTGGGCGGCGCTCGCCACGATCGGGATGCTCGAGATATTAGCAGGCAGAGGTTACTTCGGACGGTGAGACAGCTCGGGAAGTAGCTGATGTGGCACCTTTCCTACCCTACCGCAAGTGCCGTTGCGAGAGCTTCCCCGATCGTCCGTACCAGCTGACCCGACTTTGACAGCGTTTCCGATGCTGTGCTACAACGTGGCCTTGGGACGCGACTGGTAACATCAGCACTGACCTGGTGTGCAGGCGTGTGCGTACCGCGTGTAGGCAGAACGCGTTCAATCACACAGCGAAGGACACCACCTCACATGCCTCGTTTGCCTCGCCGCACGCTCGTGGGTTTGTTAGCCCTAATCATGGCACTCATCGCCGCGTATATCACGCTCGGCCCACGGTACGGTCTGCCGCTCGTTGGCGGCGCCGATGTATCCGGCGAGTGGATGATGGAGGGCTATAACGGCGCACGAACACGCGCCGTCGCGTCCGACTTAGCATTACCCTTGCAAGCAAGCAACGAGATCGCGTTGAAGGGGGCGGTCGCGGACGGCTCACCGGTCGCAGTCGCCCGCGGGATTGCCCTCGTCGAGGCAGAACGGACCCTCCGAGCCGTTGATCTGCGCAATGGGCGCGAACGCTGGTCGTTCCCGGTGAGCGGCACGTATCTGTCGCCGGCGACAGATGGGGAGACCGTCTTTCTCAAAGCAGAGTCCGCCAATCGCGGCCAGGTCTTCGCGCTCGACCTGGAGTCCGGTGCACAGCAGTGGGCCTTCACGCCGAAACGCGTGAGCAGTGCCGATCAGGGTTTTGTTGGCGGGCACGTAACGTCACCAGCCGTGTCTGGCGATGCCGTTTTGGTAGCGTCGGGCAAAGAATTGTATGCATTGAACAAACGTACGGGCGAGCCTCTGTGGGAACTCTCTATGACGGAGTGGGTCACGGCTGCGCCGGCTGTCGGGAAGGGCCGGATCTACCTGGCGGATTCGAAGTTCATTTACGCGGTGGATGAGCGGACCGGTAAGCTTGCCTGGAAAAAGCCTGCCGCCTTCTCGCTGTACTTCGCGCCCATTGTTGCGGACGATACGGTATTCATCCGGGACGGCAAGAAGATCGTTGCCCTGGCATCGCCTGACGGGAAGAAGCTCTGGGAAAATCCCGTGGGTGGCGAGAGCTTGATCCCTGGGGCGGTAAGTGACGGGCGGCTGCTGGTCGTGACTACGGGCGCGCTGCTCGCACTCGACATTCGGACAGGACAGGAGGTCTGGCGGTACAGCCAGCCGAACTACATTTCGCTGCCCGCCGTGGCGGGTACGAAGGCATTCCTTCTGGCTGGGGCAACCGGCCAAACGACTCTCACGGCGGTTGATGTCGAATCAGGGAAAGCGAGTTGGAGTCAAAGGATCCCCGAGCTTGCTCCAGCGGCACCCGTCGTGGCCGGTGAGACGGTCTATGTAGGCACGAATGACGGGCGTCTCCTCGGCTACTCCAGTTCATCCTGATCTGAACCCGTACCGCGCTCCGATCCTCCGCCCTAGCGTGAACTCCACGCCGGTCACCACGTCACCGTTCTATCGAATACCAGTTGACAGCCCGATTGCATGGGAGTAATATATGGCATCCATCGAACCAGTAGGGTGAACACGGACCTTCGCTGGTGTCGAACAAGCTGGTCAACCTGGGTCGGTCCTCGATACAAGCGATCGTGCGTCGGTAACTTTCAGGAGGGACTATGGCTGTTCGCATACTTCCACAGGGCACGGCGGCAAGGCGGGAGATGGCCTGGTTCTGGTTTTTCGTTGGTCCCTGGGTATTTGGCTTCTTCGTGTTCACCCTGGGCCCGATCCTCGCGTCGGCATACCTGAGCTTCACGCGATACAACGGGCTCCGAGGCAACCCACGATGGATCGGGTTCGATAATTATACGAACCTGATGGACAATCCGATCTTCTGGAAATCTCTTCAGGTCTCTGCCTATTACACAGTCCTCAGCGTGCCACTTGGCATCTTTTTCTCATTGATGCTCGCACTGACACTGAACCAGCGGGTGCCGTTCCTCGGGGTCTTCCGCACCCTGTTTTATCTCCCGTCGATCATGCCCGCCGTGGCCGCCACGCTGTTGTTTGTGTGGCTGTTGAACCCACAGTTCGGCATTCTCAATTACTTCATACGAACGCTCATCGGTCCGGAAGGGCTGATCCCGCTTGGCGTCAACGGTCCGAACTGGTTGCAGGATCAGCGTTGGGTCATCCCCTCATTCACGCTGATCTCGTTATGGGGATTCGGGGGAGGAATGCTCATCTATCTCTCTGCACTGCAGGGAGTGCCGACGCATCTGTACGAGGCGGCGACCATAGATGGCGCAGGATATATCAAGCGATTCTGGCATGTCACTCTGCCGATGATCTCTCCGGTCATTCTCTTCACGACTATTACCGGCGTTATCGGTTCGTTCCAGGTATTCACCCAAGCGTGGGTGATCAACGGTGGTACGGGTGCGCCAAACTACCAATCCATGTTCTACGTGCTGTACCTGTTCGTGAACGCGTTCCGCCGCAATCGAATGGGCGTCGCGGCTGCACAGGCCTGGGTCCTATTCCTCGTAGTGCTGGTCCTGACCGTCTTCTTCCTGTGGGCTTCGCGTCGATTTGTGTATTACGAATCCGAGTCGGGTGGCCGCTTCTAGCTTCGTCAGTTTCGCTCATGTTCGAGTCAGCCGAGAAAGGACTGGACACAGATGGCTGGAATATCGTCGACCCAACAGTATCCTCAGAGGACGGGACTTCGCGCGTCACTGCGCAATCAGAAGTATCAGGAGCGAGCCCTTTCGATCTTCTGTACCGTGCTTCTCATCGTCGGTGCGCTGATCATCCTCTTCCCTATTGGCTGGATGATTTCGACGTCACTCAAGACCCGGTTCGAGGCTGTACAGTTCCCGCCGACATGGATACCGCTGAACCCTCAGTGGCACAACTACCGAGACGCGCTACTGAACCCGGCGAACCCCTTTCCGCGTTACTTCTACAACACCATGTACTACTCGCTTTCCGTGATGGTCGCGGAAATGGTGTCGTGCGCGTTCATCGCCTACGGGTTCGCGCGGCTGCGCGCACCAGGCAAAGACGCGCTCTTCCTTCTGGTACTCGCGACGCTGATGCTGCCAGCTCAGGTCACCTTGATTCCGCAGTACATACTCTTCACGAAGTTGAACGGAATCAATTTCCTCGGCCTCGACTGGATCAACAGCTACACACCACTGATTGTGCCCCACCTGTTCGGTAGTTCGTATCTGATCTTTCTGCTCCGCCAGTTCTATCGGGGCCTGCCGAGAGATTACGAGGAGGCGGGCCTGATCGACGGTGCGAATTACTTTGGGATTTGGTGGCGGATCATACTGCCGCTCTCCCTTCCGGCGCTCGGCGCGGTTGCGATCCTGAGCTTCATGTACCACTATCAGGACTTCCTTGGCCCGCTGATCTACATCAACGAGAACGTCAAGTACCCCTTGTCGCTCGGCCTTCAGCAGTTCCGCGCCCCGTTCGGCGGAACCGTGTACCACCTGCTGATGGCGGCATCGCTCGCGGTTGTGATCCCGCCTATTATCGTGTTCTTCCTCGCACAGCGCTTCTTCATCCAGGGCATTGTTGTGAGCGGGGTTAAGGGCTAATGAGCAACTCTCAAGAGGAGGGGGTGATTGCTAGCCGATTGTGAGTGCGGCGCCTCCGGAGACGAATGGTTCCTGGTATGAGATCACAGAGACAAGGAGTTACAGATGGATCGGAAGCAAGTGAGCGCCTGGCGGCTGTGCTTTGCACTCTTCAGCATCTTCGTGCTCATGTTCGTGGCTGCATGTGGTGGCGGGGGCAATGGTGCCCAAGCACCGGCTGGCAACACGGAGACAACAGCGGGCGATGAAGATCCTGACCAGGATGCAGTTCCCGATGCGACCTCGTTTAGCGCAGGCGCCGCACAGGCGACCGCTACAGTGCCGAAGATTGAGGCGACTCCGAGGATCCAGGTAAAGCCCACCGGAGTAGCATCAGTCAAGTGCCAGGAGGGCCAGCGTGAGTTGGTCTGGATGGTACGCAACAGCCCAGTAGAGAACGACTGGGAGACCCGGATCGTACGCCCGGCCTTCCAGAAGGCACAGCCGGATATCTGCCTGCAGATCCTGAGCATCAACCAGGACGACATCGCCGTGAAGCGCGCGACAATGCTGTCGTCGGGGCAGGACCTGCACGTGTGGTCACCGAACTGGGGCGGAAACGGCTTCGCGAGCGACCGCGCCGAGGATCTCCTCGAAGACCTCACACCGCTCATTCAGCAGGACAAGTTCGACACGAGCGTGTTCGTCCCGTCAGTGCTCAAGATCTACGAGGTTGAGGGCAAGATCTACGGTCTGCCGTTCCTGACGACAGGCTCGTACGTGTACTACAACCAGGAGTTGCTGAAGGAAGCTGGACTCCAGGCGCCTCCTACGAACTGGGATGACAAGAGCTGGACGTGGGACAAGATGATCTCCATGGCCAAGAAGCTCACCAAGAACACGAACAATATCAACAAGGCCCAGTACGGCCTTCAGACCGCGTGGCTCAACCTCGAAGGGCCGCCGATGATGTTCGGCCACTTCATCTGGCCGGAGGACGCCTACGATACCGGCTATGCCGATAAGGTTAATGTCACGAACGACAAGTCAGTCATGGCGTTCCAGAAGTTGCACGACGCCGTGTACAAGGACAAGGTCGCGCCGAACCCGTCGGTCACGTCGGCTCTTGATCAGCTCGGTGGCGCCTTCGCTTCCGGCCGTGTCGCGATGGCCATGAGCGGGGGATGGGGCCACTGGTCCTGGAGGGGACTGATTGACGACCCCAACGGCTTCTGCTGGGGCGTCGCGCCGATGCCTTGGGGCACACCCGACGCGAAGACCCGCACGGTGATCTATACCGACCCGTGGGCTATCACCTCGGGCCTGGATGATCAGGAGAAGCAGGATGCGTGGACGTTCGTGAAGTTCCTCGTTTCCGAGGAGCAGGCACGGGCATACACGGATACAACCGGCACGCCGCCGACGCAGACGAAGCTCCTCAAGGAGTACTACAAGCAGTTCTCGAAGTGCATGCCCGAGGCGAAGATGAAGGAAGTCTTCGAGGGAGCATTTACCCACGGTCGTGAGTCTTCCAACCACCTGCTCGCGCAGTGGGACGAGCTCAACCAGGTATGGGTGAACAACCTGGATCCGTTCTTCACGAACAGGAACGCGAAGACCAAGGAGACCCTTCAGAAGATCGAGAAGGGCACGAACTCGGCCCTGGATCAGATCAACGCCGAAAGGGAGTAGCCAACTCCCCAACGGATAAGGTCAACATGGGGGCGCGGGGGATATACTCCCCCGCGCCCTCCTTTGCGTGGCTCGACAACTCCACCAATGGCGCGACGAACTGGCCGACAGTAGGATAGACCGTTGCGGACCAGGACGGCTGGGCAGTGGTTCGCGAAGTACTGCACCCATGGTCTCAGAAGCTCCGGAGAGGCGGTGGATTCGAACACCTGTCCATGGAGATTTGGATCTGTGGCACGTTGAGGCCGGTTGGGCCCAGTCAAGGCACGCAGGGTATATGCACGACGCAACCTGAGAGCGTCCTGTAATTGGAGATCAGTCCAAACGCAGGTGGTCGCCGGTAATCCGGTTCCTCGTGTCAACCTGACACGTTTCCGCAAAGCTTCAGAAAACGCTGTACGTGAAGTACGCCGCGATCGCCGACGCGAGCCTCGTGCGATGGGGCACAAGGTCTACGCCGCCGCACTGGGGACACGTTGGATCCCCCCACCGGTTCTGCGCCAGCACCGCTCCGGCAAGCACGGTATCGCACGGTGCGCACCGGTATGTGCCCCTATTTTGCTTCACGCTCCGCACCCTCTCGGATTCGTCCTTAGCCCGCAAACATATTGTACCCGAGGCACTTTCCCGCCGGGCACGACGCCGCCCCCGATAAGTGTGAATGGCTGCCGTGCGGCGCAACTCTTTCCTCGATTCTTTACGGTCTGTTCATGCTTTTCTCGTTGCGAGCACGCCGCGCTCGGCTCAGACTGGAGAGGTCCGTTGCTGTCTGAGAAGAAAAGGATTCTCCACTCGACAGCGCTGCGAAGGGCGATTACCACCAAGCGGAGGTACCGACGAGCTATGAACATGCTAGACCGCCGATCCGTTCTGACCTCACTGATCCTCGTTGTAGTCGGACTAACCAATATGCACGCCGGGGCGTCAGCGGAAACAATCGACGTCACCGTTTGCGGGAAGATCACACGGTTTGTTCCGGCCAGTTCCAACGCTAACGGCGAGCTGGTTATCGGCGGAGATCGCTTCACGCTCGCGGCAGGCACATTGGTCGATGAACTCGCTGATGGGGGATCCACGACTTGTGTGAGCCTTACGTTCGACGCGACTGGCGCAATAACGCGCGTTGCCGGCGCGGTAGATGGGGAGGACCCTAGCCCGACCGGGGGCAGCGACCATGACAGCGCCGCGGTCGGCGATTCTAATACTGTCGTTGACACAGAACAACCGCAGTCGGATGCAGTCCAGGACAAGCCAGGGACGGCACGACAGATAGCGCCCGAACGAACTAGCACCGGCGTGGGAGGTCTACCGGTCACGGGCGGCAGTGCCCCGAGCGGCCCACTGTACGCGATAGTCTCACTGGCCGCGGTGCTTCTGGCAGGGTTTGGCGTCTTCTCAGCCCGACGCGGCATATAACGAACTGCTAGCGAAAACGCCCCGCGTTAGGTTGAGGATGCGTCGCCCACCAGGCGACGCCTTAGGGTCGGCCAAGGCTCTCAGTTGTCCACTCTGCAGTACTCCGGTCCTGACTACAGAGCTCGGCTGGCGCACGTGGCTCGACCAGTATCGTGACTCCACGCAGGACGTTTCGGCGGGACGCTAGCCTGTGGGTTCGGATGACCAACTAACCACTTGGCAGAAGCACGGTAGATGACCTGGGATAGCGCCTGCATCGTTGGCAAGGAAGTAGCTCAGGCAGGTTAGCCTACTTCCCCCTTGCGTACCACACCGCAGGCCGGAAATGAGCTTGAGTTATGGCATTAACATACCGATGCTGGACGCATGTGCAGCACGATCGCCGCACCAGGTAATCTACACAAGTGATACGGACCCCGGCTGAACGGAAGGGCATGTGTCATTC
>JADDPA010000195.1:3455-14469 GCA_016782125.1 Thermobaculum sp. | reverse complement strand
CAGGGTACGGCAACTCACCACTCGCATCAAGCTGCACTTGGCCTCCTCGCACCCCGGCCAGCACCTGTGGCGGACTCTCGCCCCAGCCACGCAGACCACTCCGTGAATAATTCAGGCTAAGTAGAAGCTGGAAAGTTCTTGCACAGCGTTACCGGCTGAAGATACCCGTAGTTGGTGCGGTGCTTGCCGTGTCGAGAAACCCGCGAACGCGAATATACCAGCAGGTACTTAGTCATGTTCCCACCCTGACGCACCGTGCATCGCTGGAGCCAGTATCCCACAATCGTCGCGAGCCTGAGTACGAAGATGCCGCATTCGACTAACCACCGAGCATGGACTTTGGTCGCGCACCCGACGAGCCGAGCGGCAATCCATATTCGCCGCCGTTGCGTACTCTTTGTGTAGCACTGTGACGGGGAGGCACGGCGCAGGGGAACGTCGGCACCGTCGAGACGACGGGCTGGATACTCGCAGAGCACAAGTCGCGTAAGCAAAACGAGCAATTTCAGCAGGAGGCACCACTTGAAGAGGCTATACACATTCCTCATGGCGATCATGGCACTCACCCTGTTGAGCGCTACCGCGCTCGCGGACCATGACGTTGAGATTCCGATTGCAGGTACAGCTGGTACGGAGTACGAGGACCTGAAGGGCACGGGAAACATCTTCGACAACGGCGACGGCACTTCGAAGGTCGTCATTACGCTGAACGGCGTGGACGGCCCGAGCCCCGTGCACTTCCACGAGCCGGGTGACTGTGGCGCGAACAACCCGATCGCAATCCCTCTGGAGCCGGTGGTCGATGGTACGAGCACGACGATGGTGGACGAGTCCGTGGATGAGCTGATCGAGTCGGGCTACTACCTGAACGTACACCTTTCGGACGAGGAGATCACGACCGTGATCGCCTGCGGTGACAACTTCGCCACCCTTGCCTACGAGGGCGACGAGGACTACGACGGTGGCGAGATGGCGGAGATGCCTGACACCGGCGCGGGCGGGATGGCCCAGTCGTCGAACAACGCGGCTCCGATGACCGCGGTTGGGCTCGTCCTGGCTGGCGGACTCGTGGTCCTTCAGCGCAAGCGCACCGCGCGCTAAAGACCCAACGCCAGACGTCTGGCAAGCACAGAGAGGGGGTGGACGCCCTAGCGTCCACCCCCTCTCTGTGCCCGCAACCAGCTACGGTGCCGCATCCGATCACGGGTATGCTATAGTCCTCATCGGCGCGAGCGTCAACGCCGGTTGCGCTGCCCGACGGTCGGCGCCGGAGTTGCCGCACGACACCGAAGCGCCACAAGAATAACTGCTCAGAAGGTGGGGGATGTGAGCCTCGACGCAGCGCCTTCACTCCAGGCTGAGGCACTGCCACCAGCCTCGGATGCGGAAAAACAGCGGTTCGCCGCGCTACAGCAGCGATTGACGGGCCTCACTGACCGACTATCGACAAACACCACGGCTGCCCGGACGGTGGTGATCGTCCCGAGCCTCTCGTTCGACCCCGCGGACCTCGCGATCATCCGTGGCGTGAGCTACTACGAGGAACGCCTGCTGTCGTACCTGACGCTGCTGCAGCAGCCCGAGACTCATCTCATCTACCTGACCAGCCAGCCGGTCGCACCAGCAGTCGTGGAGTACTATCGCGATCAGCTCCCCGGCCGAAGCACGGAGCGTCGAGGCAGGCTGACTCTGCTGAACTGCGCAGACGGCTCGCCCCACCCGCTAACGCGCAAAATCCTCGATCGGCCGCGACTGATGCGGCGTATCCGCACGGCAATATCGGACGCGGAATCGGCGTACCTGCTGACGTTCAACAGCACCCCGCTGGAGCGCTCACTCGCCGTGCGTCTGGATCTTCCACTGTATGGCTGCGATCCTGATCTCACCTGGCTTGGCACGAAGAGTGGCAGCAGACAGGTCTTCCGGGAGGCAGGGGTCAGCATGCCAGAGGGCTTCGAGAGCGTCGGGGAACCGCAGGACGTGGCTCGCGCCCTCGCCTCCCTGAAGTCGAGCCAGCCAGAGCTTCGGCGCGCCGTCGTCAAGCAGAACGAGGGCTTTTCCGGGATCGGGAACGCTATCTTTCCGTATGACGATGCACCATCGGGAAGCGCTCTACTCCCGTGGATCGAGGCCGAGCTGCCCCACCGCCTCCGATTCGAGGCGCCGAACGAGACCTGGGAGCACTACATCGAGAAGCTCGCGCGCACGAGCGGCATTGTGGAAGCGTTCACGGATACAGACGGCAACGGCGAGATCCGCTCACCGTCGATCCAGTGTCACATCGACCCGCACGGCGCGGTACAGATCCTCTCCACGCACGACCAGGTTATGGGTGGTCCGGCGGGGCAGGTCTTTCTCGGCTGCTCGTTTCCCGCCGACGCAGCGTATGTGCAGGAGATTCACGTGGCGGGACGTCGCATCGCCGAGGTCCTGCGAAACCGGGGCGTCATCGGACGCTTCGGGGTGGACTTCATCTCCGTCCGTCATGCCGAGCACTGGGAGCACCGGGCTGTCGAGATCAACCTGCGCATGGGCGGCACGACGCATCCATACCTCACACTGCAAGCGCTGACTGGCGGCAGCTACGACCCCACGAGCGGCCAGCACCGGACCGCCGCGGGTGAGTCACGATCCTACGTCGCCTCCGACAACCTGCACAATCCGGCATATATCGGGCTGACACCCGACGATCTGATGGACATCATCGGCGAGCAGAACCTGGTCGTCGACCCAACGTCCCAACAGGGCATTGTGTTTCATCTCATCGGCGCGCTCTCCGAGCACGGGAAGCTGGGGGCGGTATGCATAGCCGGGGACCGAGCCGACGCCGACGCGCTGCTGCGCCGAGCGGTTGCCGCCATAGAGACAGCGGCCGCAGGATAGCGTAGCAGTCAGCGCACTCAGTGCCTATTCCTTCTGTGACCGAATCCAGCTTAGACGTGGCGATTCAAGCCATAAGCCGCACGTCTCTTTACTCCCCTGCCGTCCTTCCTCAGAGGACAGGCACGTCCCGGTGGCGGACCAGATGAGAGTAGAACAGGTACTGCTGAACCCAGCCTGCGCGCTCGCCGAACCGCTCACGGAACGTACCGGCGATTCGATTGTACGCGTTGCTTGTCAGCGAGCGTTGTGCCAGCTCCGGCAGATACAGTTCGATCGCCAGCTGACGGATGTGGGTATCCACCGGCACCGCCTCATCCTTGTCGAGGGCGAAGAGGCAGACACAGTCCGCCACCTTTGGGCCGACCCCGGGCAGACCCATCAACGCCCCACGCGCCTCGGCGTGCGGCATAGCCCGAAGCGCCTCCGCCCAGCCCACCGGCCATGAATCGATCAACTCCATCGCGCGCACCAGCACGCGGGCCCGATACCCGAGGTTACAGTCGCGCTCCAGTATCGGGATGCTCTCCGGACTGAACGCCGCCGGGGGCGGAAACGTGTGATATGCCGTTCCGTCAATGGTTGCGATGTGCTGGCCCCACAAGCGGCTCATGCCCTCGACCGCGCGCATAATCCTCGGGATGGTGTTGGCCGTGGTGCAGATGTACGTCGTCACGGTCTCCTGTGGCTCCTGCCGGAGCAGCCGAAGCCCGGCCCAACGCTCGAAGGCGCGCTGCGCGTGCAAATCGGTCGCGCCGAGTTCCTCGTACGCCAACCCCAGGTCGAAGTCGAGACGCAGGTAGTCGCGCCAGAAATCCTCGCGAAGCTCCGGATAGGAGGCGTAGACGATCCGCTCGCCCTCAGCGCGAACACGGATCGCGCAGCCCGATACCACTCCTGTCCACCACCCGCCACCGATGTCGCGCCAACGGAACGCCTGGCCACAACCAAACGTCCAGCGCAGGTTCAGCAGGGTCGGGTCGTATGTCAGCTCCCGCTGCGGCAGATCCGCCCACGAGAGGACCGGCGCACTCACGCGCTGGCGACCGCCTGTCGGGGCTCGCCGGAGTGCGACACGATCCGACCGTCCTTCATCTCGACGATCCGGTTCGCGAGCGCGCCGACACCAGCGTCGTGTGTCACGATCACAAACGTCTGGCCATTGTCGCGGTTCAAGCCCATCAACAGATCGAGCACCTCGCGCGAGGTATCGGAGTCCAGGTTGCCCGTCGGCTCATCCGCCCACACAATCGCCGGCTCGTTCACGAGAGCGCGCGCGATCGCCACCCGTTGCTGCTGGCCGCCGGAAAGCTGGTTTGGCTTGTGCTTCGCGCGGTCGGCCAGCCCCACGTGGTCGAGGGTCTCCAGTGCCCGCTTGCGCGCCGCGTCCACGCGCACACCGCTCACGAGGAGCGGCAGCTCGACGTTCTCCACGGACGTTAGCACCGGCATCAGGTTGAAGCTCTGGAAGATGAACCCCATGCTGCGGGCACGGTAGTCCGTCCGCTTCCCATCGCTGAGGGTGTGGAGTTGCCGACCCGCGATCAGGATCTCGCCGGAGTCTATGCTGTCCAGCCCGGAGAGCACGTTGAGGAGCGTCGTCTTGCCGCAGCCGGACGGCCCCATGATTGCGACGATCTCGCCGCTCTCGACCGCGAGACTCACATCACGCAGTGCGTGCACGACGACTGCGTCTTCCTCGGTTCGGTAGCGCTTGCTCACATTCCGCGCCTCAACGATGAGCCCATTGGATTCCTGCGGCTCTGTAACTTCTCTTCGTCTTCTGCGAAACATACTTTGTCCTCACCTACCTGCTTGTACCATCAGGTCGGACGCCAGGGTTCGACCTGCTCTTTGCTCATCCCTGATATCGTAGCGCCTCGACCGGCGGTACCTGCGACGCCCGAAAGGCCGGAACGATCGTGAACATCAGTGCGGCGATCCAAACACCGAGTCCGATAAGCGCCATTTCGCCCCACGGGAACACAAATCGCGCGTCGGGGTTATCGACAGCAAAGCGGAAGAGGTTGTATCCACCCAGGGTGCCCGAGGCGATCCCAATCCCAATCCCGAGCAACGCAACCAGCGAGCTCTCCACGATGAACTGCCAGCCGATGTCCGTGCGGGGGAAACCCACGGCGCGCAGCGTGCCGATGTCGCGCCGGCGTTCATGCACCGCGCGGGCGCTGATCACGGCGAGGCCTGCGACACCGACAATCAGGCCGAACGCAAGGAAGGCTTGCACGATTCGGACGAACGTGCTCGTAAAGGACTCGATCCGCCCCACCAGGTCCGCCACCAGGAAGCTCTGGGCCCCGTTCCCGGCAAACTCCCGCTTCAGTTCACGGCCCACGACCACGGGATCCACGCCCGGCGTTACGTGAAACAGAAAGGTGCTCGACGTCTCCAAGCGCGGGAACTGCTTGGAAGCCGCCTCACCCACGATGACCCCATTGATCACGCCGAGCGCGAACCCACTCGGCGGGGCCATGCGGCCGATGATCGTCTTCGTCGCTTCCCGTCCCGAGACCGGATCCCGCAGACGCAGGGTATCGCCCGGCCCGAGCTCCGGCCGCGCCTGGAATTCGCCCTCACCGTTGTACGGGAAGGTCAGGATCGCGAGGTTCGGATCGCGAGACAGGGCCTGCCATGCCGCACGGTCGGTCGGGTACTCTGGTGCACGCAGATCCAACTCATCCGTCGTGCGGTTGAGGTAACCTGCGGGAGCGAAGGTGAGGTACTCCGCGAGCTTCGAGCCAGGCGGTGGCGCCCCGGTCGGCGGACCAAATGGGGTCTGGTACTCCGCGGCGGCGTACTTCGGCAACTCCACCTGTCCGGAGCGAACCTCAGCATAATCCTCGACGCTCTCTCGCAGCACGGCGTTGTCCCGAATGCGGTCCTCGAAGCCAGTTATCGGAGTCACCGGTCCTGGTTGCGTGAAGCCGTCGTAACCGCTCAGCTGGTTGTCCCGTGTCCGCTCCGAGGCGGCGGTTTGCGTGCTGTTGAAGATGGAGCTAATCGTCACGATGTATAGGATGAGCGCGAACATCGCGAGCGTGAAACCGGTGCGCGCGCGCCGTGACGCCGGGTATGCGACGGCTATCCGCAGGATCGGCGCGAGGGTCGGGCTCCGGCGGATCAGCGCGCGCAGCCCCGAGAACACGATGTTCAGGTTGAACGTCGTCAACAGCACCGCTGCCAGGACGAGAAAGAACCCCTCGAGAAAGAACATCGCCGGATTGTCGTCGTTCGCGTCCGCCACCGGCTGAAGCTCGTTCGCGAAATATGCGTACGCCATCACCGCGATACATATAACCGTCCAGACGCCACGTGCCGGAACGCCGCGCGCGAGCAGGAAGCCGAAGCCGAACGCGGCCAATACCGGCCCGACGAGCATCAGGTAACCGTTGGGGAGACTGAATCCGGCGAGTGAGCCAACGGCCCCCAGGACCAGCACGCCAATCTGCACGGTCAGCCATAACCGCGATCTGCGCACACTCCTTTGCTCGGGCAGGTCGCGAATCGCGGTCACGATATTCAGGCTACTGATACGGAGCGAGGTGAAGAAAACGGTCAGGAACGTGATGAGCAAACCCGCCGCCGCGGCAAACAGGAGGCTCTGCGGCCGGGTATAGAAGGGGATGCGGACGTTGAACCCGGGCAGCCCCTCGAACGCGGAGACGGACCGGTTCAAGCCCCAGACCAGCCCCGCCGCCACCGCGACGCCGGTGAGCGTGCCGAGTAGCGAGGCGAGGATGCTGTAGGCATACCCCTCGAACACAAAGAGGCGTACCAGACCGGCGCGCTTGAGCGCGACGGCGCGGAGTATGCCCATCTCGCCTTTGCGCTCCTCGGCCAGCATCGTGTAGATGTTGATGATGAGCAGGATACCGGCGAGGATCGCAAAGCTACTGATCATCAAGAAGATATCGCCGATACTGAATCCCGGCTCAAGCGTGTCCTGCTTTACCTGTGACACCGCGAAGCTCCCGCCCGGTGCCCGTCCCTTGAGCAGTTCCTGCACGGCCTCTGCGACTGGACCGGACGCCTCCACGCCTGAGACCACGTCCCCCTGGTTACTTACAAACAGGGTGTTTACCTGCGATTGCGGGACACCGAGCAGCTCGCGCGCGGCGGTGATTTCGAGCACCACCGTCCCCTCGGCGCTGGAGAAGCGCGAGATGTAGCCCTGGACACCCTGCTCGGGCAGCACGTCGGCTACGGTGAACTCCCGAGCACCGTCCGGTCCACGCAAGCGTAGTCGTGAACCTGCGCGTAGCTCGAGCGCACGTGCTAGCCGCTCAGACACGTATACACGTCCGGTCCCGGGCGCGGGGCGCTGTGCCACCTCCGATGGTTCCTCACCGAACCGCCGCAGCTGGCCCCAATCCACCCCCACCAGAGTCACGGACGGGCTGGTGAGCAGCACCTCCGCTGAACCGTTCTCGAGCACCTCCGCCGGGACTTCCTGCGTCAGTGCCGGCAGCAGACCATCGATGTCAGACGCCGATTCTTGATAGAGCAGCGTCTGCTCGCGGATGGCCTCCGGTGTGACGGTTCGGACCGCGGCCAGATCAAACGCCGGGATCGGGCGCGTGTCATTCGGCAGTCGCTGACTGGTGAGCTGGACGACCTCGTCAATCTCACCGAGGGTCTTCTCTGCCTGTTGGTACTGAAAGCGCCCGGTGCTGTCATTCAGCACCAGGGAGCCAGCGATGAGCGCCGTGCCCACCATCGACCCCAAGACCACGAGCAGGGTATTCCACTTACGCCGTCCGACGTTACGCAGGCCCATCCGCCGCAGGGCCGGCCATCGGAGCATCGAGACGAGCACCAGCAGCGTGATCAGGGCCGCGAGTACCACGAACACAGAAAAAATCGGACCCAAACTTCCCCCGGACCGGTCACGGCCACCACGGCGCGGGCAACGCCACACGCCTCTCAATAGTTAACGCGTCCCTACATGGATATGTTACACGAGGCCCAGCCAACGACAACGATCTCGCCACGCCACAGCACAGTCCTGCACCTGCGCCAGCGGTTGAAGATCGAGACGATCGTATCCCGGAAATGCTGCGAAGCTTCGCTCTGCCGGGAAACTACCCTATTCGGTGGGGACGTGATGGAGACTCATGAGTACGCTTCTTGTAGGAGTTGCTGCCGGATGTGACTTGCTACCACCCGCGCTTAGGTCGAGGCACTGAGCCAAATCCACAAAGAGTTGCGCACCCATGCTCATACGCAAATCACGACACAGTTATCCGGCGGAGGGACGGTGATCACATGAGTACCGTAGATTATCGAATACGCTGGGTCGCGTCCAGCATCGCCACCCTGATGCAGGAGTGGCCGGAGCTGACCTGGACCGATGTGCAGGGGCTCAATCGTCATGTCGGCTTCTCCCACCGGACCGGTTCTGACGGCTATCTTGGCGTGGCTGGGGTTGGGACCGGAGGCAGCAAGCTGCGCAAGGCGGACCTGCAGATCGCGTGGAACCTCGCCCGTGAGATGTCCCGAAAGGAAATCGCGTAGCCTGCGTTCCCGCGGCCAGCACGTGCCCACTCCTCGGCGCGCCGCCCGTCACGCCAAGTAAACTCCAAACCTGCCGCTTCGCTCCCTGGTGCTGGTCGAGGATCGGCGGTTGACCGAACGACTGGGCCGTGCACCGGTCCGAGCAGCATTCTCCGTCGGATAGCTCCGCGAACACTCTTGCACCGAGCCGCAGCGTTGACACACCCTGCGACGGGCATCTACCATGGCAGCATCACCCCCTTGGTGCCAAGTCGCCTGATGCCGTCTGGAGAGTTTCGTGGATTTTGACAGCCTGCTATACCGGAGGGTCTTGGGGCAGTTCGCGACCGGCGTGACAGTTGTGACAACCATCACCCGCAGTGGCGAGCCGTGGGCAATGACGGCTAACTCCTTCACCTCGATCTCTCTCGACCCGCCAATCGTCCTGGTGTCGGTCAGCCGTGGCATCACGACGAACGACGCGATCCGCGCTTCCGGCGTTTTCGCCGTGAACATCCTCCGGGCGGAGCAGATTGAGTTGGCGCGGCGGTACAGCAGGCGCGAGCGGCCCGCCAACCAGTTCGCCGATGTCGACACCTCGACGTCGTCAACGGGATCCCTCATCATCGCAGGCTGCCTGGGCTGGGTCGATTGCCGGCTTTCCGAAACAACGGAGCAGGGCGACCACACCGTGTTTTTCGGGACGGTCGAATCGCTGGACATCGCGGAGCACGGCGGCGATCCGCTGCTGTACTACCACAGCTCGTACGCGCGCATCGAGCCCGACCCGCGCTCTCTCCCCGACGAGGCCGCGGCTAAGCAAGGCAGGCTCATCTACTTCGACGCGGAAGCGGGCAACTATTAAGCGCTGCCGTCCCCGTCCTGATCGTTGACCGAAAGGGAGGCGCGCTGTAGAAGGGTGGGCAGCGTGGTCTTTAGCGCCTGCGGGCGCAGGTCGAGCGAGGACACCTCTTCGATGGAAATCCACACCGGTGTGTACCGCCTGCTGAACTCCGTCCCGGTGCCAGCGCCGAACGTCCCGCCGATCACCTCCGCGGCGTAGTAGCGCTGCTCCCCATCGGGCGTCTCAAGAACTCGCAGCAGGGCGCCAATGCGCACCCGAACACCAAGCTCCTCGTACGCCTCACGGACCGCGGTGGCGGCGAAGGATTCCCCATCCTCCACACCACCGCCAGGGAAGACGTAATACGTGGCGCCATCCCGCTCCCGCCGTATCAGCGCGACGTCGTGATCCTGAACAATCACAACCCGACTGCTCAATCGAGCCATTCAGTGGGGACGCCCGAGCATCCAGCCTTCCATGGCGTGCACCTTCGCGTCGTCTGGCTCCCCGGTAGCTCGCAGTCCGAGCGCCACGTTTAGCATACCGAAGAGGCCAACTGTTGCGTCGAACGGATCCTCACCGCCCGGTGTCGGGCCGAATCCGCTCTCGAGCAACTCGCACAGTTCTGGGGCAAGTGTGACGCCTGCGTCCTCCGCCCAGCCCTGTAGTGCGGGCGCATTCCTCTGCCGGTCAGGCTGCGAGGTCTTTCCCGCCCGCTGCCCGGGACGCGACGCAGAGAAGCGCACGCCGAGCTGGCTGTAAAATACCGCCGGGTACGTCTCCACGATCACCGTTCGACCGTGCTGCACCAACTGCGGCATAGTCCCCTGGAACGGCCAGAGCTGCACGCCCAGCGCTCCCGACCTCAGCGGCGGAATCAACACCTCTTTCCACCCGAGTATGGCCGCCTTGCCAACAGCCTTCGCGCCGAGAGTCCAGAACATCGGGGACGCGGCTGCAAGAGAGCCATGTGCGTGGTCACACCGACGAAGCAACTCGTGCATGGAACGAACGCCTAGCCCACCTACGAGATCCTGCTGTCGCTTGCCACCTGGGGCATACGGATAGAATGGTCGCCGGGTACTGATCTGTCCTGCCTCACGGGCGACTTCCAGGAACTCCGCCCACTCCCCATCTCCCAGCCCGAGCAGGAACGGCACGAATTGGTCGATGCCTGCCCGATCAGCATATGCGGTGGGCACGCCGATGGGGAAGTCGAATCCGAGCAGGATCGCCGCGCCCGGTCCCGCCTCCTCGCGAAGCCGCTGCACCAGCGTGGTTGCATCGCCGACTGGTTCTGGTGCTTCCGCCTGGTATCCTCCATCAACGAGTACAGCCCGGGTCATCCAGCGCTTGTCGGGGTTCGATCCCCAGTCGGCGTGGACGACGAGGGAAGGCAAGGGATCGAGCGGGGAAGCGAGCATCGCTGTCTCCTTACTGGGCCTAGGGGGCGAGAGCGCGGAATGCTCGCGCACGGCGAAGGTGAGTTGACGGCAGGTTCAGATGTCGCCGCTCAACGAACACTCAGATAGACTGGGTTGTGAGTGTACCACAGCGGCATCAGCGGGGATTCGTCTTGTGCAGGCGCGGAACCGTGAAAGATCGAAGGTGAGCGTGTGAAGCGCAACGCAATAGCCGTAACAGCCGCTCTGTTGACTGTGTACATCGGCTTCGAGTACGTCAGCTTCCATCGCACGCTCGCCAAGGCAGACCTGCCCGCCATCCCTTTGGGGGTAACGCTCAACTTCCCGGGCGCAGCAGCAGGCAACGAGCCCTTCA
>JADDPA010000195.1:0-3404 GCA_016782125.1 Thermobaculum sp. | reverse complement strand
CGGAGGACAGCTTCGGTGCGCTGGTCGCGCAGCATCTGGCGCGGCGGGGCAGGCCTGTGCGCTTCGTGAACCTCGGCGTCTCCGGCGCACAAGGCAGGGATGTCCTTGCCGAACAGGTGCCTCAAGTTGCAGCGCTTGATCCCGACCTGATACTGCTCAGCGTCGGCGCCAACGACGTCACCGCGTGGACGGCTCCATCGGCATACCTGGAGACCATGGAGCAGATCGCCCGCGAGTTGGACAGGACGGGTGCCGTGGTCGCGGCACTCAACGTTCCCGCCATTATCGCCGCACCGCTCCTCCCGTACCCCGTGCGCCTGGTGCTGGATGCGCGGACACGGCGGTATAACGACGGACTCGCACAAAAGCTCGGGGGACGAGAGAGATGGATAGCCGTGCGTATATACGAGGAGGCGCGAGAGCCGTTCGAGCGCGATCATTCGTTGTTTGCGGCGGACCGCTACCATCCCTCCTCAAAGGGCTATGCACTCTGGGCAAATATCACCCTGCGCGCACTGGCAGCTGAGAACCCTAGGGCCTTCCCGCAGTTGAGCGAGTGATACCGATCATCAGCCCACCCGGTGTCGTTAGGCGAGCATCCTGACCGCCTCGGTCACTGCTGTAGGCTAGAATAGCCGAACCCGACTAACCTCGAAGGAAGGACTCCTATGCTCACAAAACGCATCATCCCATGCATGGACGTGCGCGATGGGCGGGTGGTGAAGAACCTGCGCTACTTCACCCCGCTGCCGGATGCCGGCGACCCTGTCACGCTCGCCCGAGCGTATAACGATCAGGGCGCCGACGAGCTCGTATACCTCGATATCACCGCCTCAGTCGAGGCGCGAAGCCTCACCATCGAGCTGGTGCGGCGCACCGCGGACGAGGTCTTCATCCCGCTCACGGTCGCGGGCGGGATCTCCTCCGTTGCGGACATGAACGCCGTGCTCCACGCCGGAGCCGACAAGACGGGCATCAATACCGCCGCCGCCACGAATCCGTCGCTGATCTCGGAAGGTGCCCTGCGCTTCGGGAGCCAGTGCATCGTCGTCGCGATCGACGCGAAGCATGAGGCCGACGACTGGTGGGTGTACACCCACGGTGGCAGGAAGGCAACCGGGCGACGCGCGGTCGACTGGGCGCATGAGGCACAGGAGCGCGGAGCGGGGGAGATCCTGCTTACGAGCATGGACCGGGACGGCACGGGCGATGGGTACGACACAACACTACTACGCCAGGTGACCGACGCGGTCAACATCCCGGTGATCGCCTCCGGCGGAGCATCAAAACCGGAGCATTTCGTGGATGTGGTGCGCAAAGCAAACGTTGATGCCGTGCTCGCGGCCTCGATGTTTCACTACGGGCATTACACCGTCACGCAGGCGAAAGAGCACATGCGCGCGAACAGCGTCCCCGTGCGACTACAGGGCGTTCCAGGGTGAGCGTCCTGCTGGACTTACCAGCTGCAGTGCAGTACGACGGAGCCGGGTTGCTCCCGGTCGCGCTTCAGGATGCCACCTCCCTTGAGGTGCTGATCCTGGCGCACATGAACCGCCCGGCCCTGCAGCGCACCCTCTCGACCGGGCTGGTCCACCTCTGGAGCCGGAGCCGGCACGCAATGTGGCTCAAGGGGGAGACATCCGGCCGTTTGATGCACGTAGCGGAAATGCGGCCGAACTGCGAGTTCAACTCGCTGCTGATCCTGGTCCATCAGGACCAGCCCGGCGCGTGTCACACCGGCCACGTGAGCTGCTACTACCGCCGCCTCACCGGTGACGGGCTCATCGAGATCGCCCCACCCCTCTTCGATCCGGAACACGTGTATGGCGACGCGCCCCTGGAGCACATGCTCGGCGCGTACGCGTGGCTGCGCGACCAGCCGATCATCACGGAATCGGGCACCTCGCGCCTGCTGCACGGCGATGGCCCGGATCCGTTGGCTCGGCTGCGCGAGGAGTGGGGCGAGCTTCTCGGCGTACTAGACGGCACGCACCGTCACACCAGCTACGCGGAAGACGCATTGCTGGAGGCATACCAGATCTTATACTGGACCGCGCTACATCAGGTGATGGCGGGCGACAAGGAAGCCGCTAGGGCGAGGACCGCGATGCTTTCGGGTTATGTAGAGCACGACGACCCCCGTGCCGCGTCCCGACGCGCGCTCGAAACGGGGAACCAGGACGAACGAGTCCGTCGTCTCTGGTACGCGCTCGGTGCCGCCTGCCGGGCCGCGGGCATCGCGCTAGGGACGGTGGTGCAACGCGATCTCGAAGAACTACGGAACAAGCCGTACCTCGCTGAGTATTTCGCGCAGCGGGTCAAAGATCCGTCCTGAGGGCTGCTATCGGTGGCGCTTGCTCCTCCATGCAGGGGCTACCGCGCCCGAACGTGTTATACTTCCGGATATAGGAGGGATACGATATGTTCGGCATCGGGCCGCTTGAGATGGTTGTAATTCTCGCCCTCGCGCTCATCGTGTTGGGTCCACAGAAGTTTCCTGAGGCGGGTCGCGCCGTCGGCAAGGCAATGCGCGAGTTCCGCTCGATGACAACGGACATATCTCGCGATCTCAACTCCAGTCTCGATGATTTGCCTCCCCCGCGCCGCGTGCCGACGAACACTGTCGAGCACAAGGATCCCGAGCCAAGCGACAACGGTGTCGCCACCGCTCCCTCCCCCGATGAGACCGCAGGGGCCAAGCAGCCCGACGAGAACGAGCCTGGCCCCGTTTAGAACTTTCGTCTGCTTTGGTTCACGCGGCTGTGATGCCCATTCATACCTTTCCCGGTCGCATGCCGAGATACGACAACAGAGCGTGGATGAATACCATCACGCCGAGCATCTCGCACAACTCCTCAACGGGCACCGCATAACGTAGATTGCCCTCCGTCCCCCAACTGGGTATTCCCGCTAGCACGCCGGCTAGCATTTCCATACCTTAGTGCACCGCCCACGTACAGCCCACCGGCCAAGAGGAACAGCCGCCGAGTAAGGCGTGGCAGGTGCAGCACGAACCGTGCGTAGGAAGCGGCGACGGCCAGCGCAAGCATCCCGTAGGGGATCACCCATGCGTGGACCAGAGCCCCGCGAGTCCCCAGCCGAGCACGCAGGGCGAGACTTATCGCCTCGTATAGCCTCGCCGCCTCGTCCAGGGACAGGAAGAGAAAGAGCAGTGCGAGCGCACCCCAACGGCGTGGGTACCCGCTGCGCGCCTGCGTCGTCTGAACCGCGATGATTAAGAGCAGCAGGGAGCACAGCAGCAGCAGGGAGGCCGAGAACCAGGCAGGAACATTCCCCTCGCCATTGAGGTCGAAGAGGCGACGGAAGGTTGCCTGCAAGAAAGGCCTGTCGGTATCTCCCGTTACAGCGGGAGACAGGGACCTTGACGGGGGTGTGAAGCTATG
>JADDPA010000184.1:18107-43060 GCA_016782125.1 Thermobaculum sp. | reverse complement strand
CCAGTCTGCCACCCAGGACTACATTTGTGAAGGGCGCTGTATGCCGCCACCCGGACCACGGGCGCCACGATGAAATGACGGGTCTCACCTTCGCGCAGTGCGACAATCTCAAGGGGGGCATGCCCTCCATGGGTCCAGAGCACTCTCTGCAGTTCTTCCGTGGACCGAACGTCGGTGCCGTTGAGCGAGAGCAGGACATCGCCCTGGAACAAGCCGGCTCGCTCGGCAGGCCCCCACGCCTCGACGGAGAGCAGCACGATTGCGCCTCGGGTCGTGCCGTTTACCTGGACCCGCACCTCAGTCCCGTTGATGCCCAGATAGGTACGGTGGGATTCCGCGGGCTCCAGGAAGCGCTCGACGATGTGTGTCGGCACCGCGAGCGCGATGCCTGAGGCGGCAATCATTGCGTTGATCCCGAGCACCCGACCCTGGGCATCTGCGAGAGGGCCGCCGGAGTTGCCGGGCGCGAGGAGCACATCCGCCTGAATCAGGTCGTCGAGCCAGGTGCGCTCCGGCCCCGCCACCTGGCCAACCCCCGTGATAATGCCTCCGGTCACGACGCCGCGCATGCCCATCGGGTTGCCAGCCGCGAGCACCCACTGGCCGGCATGCGTGTGGATCGAGTCACCTGCTGGGAGGGCGGGAAGGTCGGTCGCGTCGATCCGTAGGGCAGCGAGGTCGTGATCCAGATCCCGCATTTCAACTGCTGCTGAGAACCGCTCACCCGTAGATAGGGTGACGCTGGCCGTCTCATCTCGGACGACATGGTGATTCGTGACGATCAACCCGTCTCTGCGCCATATCGTGCCTGAGCCGCTACCGTGGCCGGAATTGACCAGAACCACGCCCGCCAGTAGTTGTTCCGAAACAGCCGAGAACTGGGAAGAGAGTGAGGCCGCGACGCTGGAAGACCTGGTTTCTATTGCCATCTGCTTGTGCCTTTGCTGGTATCTGAGGTTGGTAAGGACGTATGGTGACGTAGCATTAGAACAGACACTCCGGGGCGTTCAATCGAACGCCCCGCGTTGGCGGCCAGTATCCATAAGCCTGTCTTAATCGCGCTGGTCGAGTTCCACCGTGACGTCCCGCAGCTCGCCGCCACGGACGATCCGCATCTGCACCGGCGTGCCCACGCGCTCGGGGGTGAGCTGTGCCTGCAGCGCGTCCGGATTTGCGAGGGCGGTGCCTTCAACAGAGACCAGGACATCGCCGATGAAGAACCCTGCACGCTCTGCGGGTCCTTCCTGGACGAGCGAAAGGACGATCAACCCGCTCTCCTGCCCGCCGATGGCGTCGCGGAGGCCCTGGGGCAGGGGCACGATCTGTGTGCCGACGCCGAGAAACGCGCGCTTCACCCCGCCGTGCGCAAGAGCCTGTACGAGCCGAGCGGCCGTGCTCAGGGGGATCGCCAGTCCGGCGCCCTGGCTGAGGGTCCAGCTATTGACGGCGACGAGCCGACCCGCGGCGTCCACGAGCGGGCCGCCGGAGAAGCCCGGATAGAGCGTCGCATCGGTGCGGACGTACTGGTCGAGCTGGCTGCCGCGTGCTGTTCGCCACGAGCCGCCCACTGCGCTGATGATGCCCATCGTGGCCATTGTGCCGGCCGGCCCGGGACGTCCGATGGCGAGGACCAGGCTGCCGACGCGTGCGCTGGAGTCGGGTACGTGTTCGATTGGTGTGAGTCCATCCGGATCAACCTTGAGAAGCGCGAGGTCGGAGCCGGGGTCGCGACCGACGATCGTCGCCTGCATCGCCCGGCCATCACCAGCGTGTACCGGAATCTCCGCGTCGTGCTCGATGGTGTGATCGGCGGTGAGGATGTGCCCCTCCGCGTCCCAGACGATGCCGCTGGAAGCATTTCCCCGCCGGGCATCAACCCAGACGACCGAGTTGCCGGCCACCTCGACCGCCTTCGCAAGCTCGTCCGATAGAGCCAAGAGCATTCCGCTCGATGCGGTATCAACAGTGTGTGTCATGGTTGAACCTCCGTTCGTCGTATCCCTGCTTTCTGGCTACAGGATACCCATGGACACACGGACTTCGCATCGGTCAACTGACTAGGCTAGGGCCTGACGGTACGGGTGGGGGAGGTCTATCCCAAACGCCTCCCCCACTAGCAATGGTACTTCTAGCTCGACACGGATCGTTGCTCGACGGGGAGGCCAGCCTCCTGCCAGCCCTTGAAGCCCTCGTCGATGAATTGGACGTTCGTGAAGCCCATATCCTTGAGGGTTTTCGCCGCAAGCGCGGCCTGTCCACCGAGCCCGCACGTCGTAATGACCGGGCGAGAGCGGTCCTGCAGCTCCGCGTTGCGCATCTCCTCAGGCAGCTGCTGGTCGGCACCGATGGCGAGCATACCGAGCGGCACGTTCAGCGAGCCCGGAATCGCTCCTGTCTCAGCAATTCCCGACGGCTCGCGCACATCGACAATGAGCGTGCTCGGGTCCTGCTCGACCTTTGTCTGTGCATCCTGGGCACTCACAGGCTGTACCTCCTGTCGCGCCTCCTGGACCATGTCCTTAAATGTCTTTGCCATTACTCAGGTTCTCCTGACTGGATTTGAGTTGTTCGTACTACGCGTCGTTGATCGCGCAACGTCTCATTACGCACACCGCGTACCAGACTCTTCCTAATGGACGTTTGTTACCACAACCGTAGTACGGATCGTATGCCTACGTTGTACGGAGGCCAGCCGCGGGAGGTATGCGCGCGGCCTGCCATGCGGGGAGTACCGTCGTCAGCAGGACGGACGCCCACGCCCCGATTGAGAGCAGCACAACCTGTGTCCACGGCACAGTGAGCACCAGTTCCGGGTAGTTCGCTGATAGGTGCGCTACGAGGTTGCGGGCGATGACAAGGCCGAGGGCAACGCCAAGGAGGATGCCTAGCGCGGCGACCGTGCTGGCCTCCAGGAGGAGTCCGAGCTGCACCGCCCCAGCGCGGAAGCCGACGGCGCGGAGCGTCGCTATCTGGCGCCGCCGCTCGACGACCGCGCGTGTCGCGATGACGCCGAGTGCCGCAATCCCAACAATGAGCCCCAGTCCCATGAAACCCGTGAGCAGGTAGTTCAACATGATGCGCACCGCCTCTCGGCGCAACGCTTGCTCGCCCGACAAATCGACCGTCATCAATTGGTCACTGAACGAGAGTTCCAGGCCAAGCGCCGCGGCGCGAACGTCCGCACCCGGCGCCACCTTGAAGGCGTACGAAGACCAATCCCACCCATGGATACTGCGTGTCACGTTCTGCTCCGAAGTCAGCACACCGCTCACATCAGACCGCGGGTCGAGCAGCGCGATCACCGTCAGGCGGAGCGCCTTCCCGCCCCGCGGATCCCGTAACCAGACGTCCATGGGCAGTTGGATGTTCGTGAGGCTGGTTGACCCGTTCACCTGTGAAACGCCGTCCTGGACCGCCACGGCCAGTCCCGGCCGATCCCGTAGCCCACGCCATACGTCGGCGTCGGAGCCGTAACCGGGCGCGCGGGCCGTAAACGCATACTCCGCTCCTCGCAGCCAGCCGTCGTCCACAATGGTGAGCCCCGTGGATCGCCAGATGCTGGGGGAGACGTCCAGTCGCAGCGCCTCCGCGCTGAGGGTGGACAGGCTGCCTGCAGTCGTAAAGGTCTCGGGCCGGATTGCCGGCGCGGAGCGCAGGGCTTCGCGAACGTCCGGGATAGGGCTGCGGGAGGTCGCGGTGAGCTGGAAGCCGCCGGTCATCGCGGGGACATTCGAGTATGCCGCCGATACCGTGCTCGTGAGGACCGAGCCGACCACCATCGTGAAGATGACCAGGGCGAACATCGCGAGCACGATCCCGGTGCGGAGGCGCGAGCTCTGCGGGTACGCGATCGCCGTCCGCAGGATCGCCGCCGCTCGCGGGAGCCGTCCGAGCGTGCGCTCCATCAGCCGTAGGAGAGCCGGCAGATTGTAAACCACGATCCACACCGCGCCGAGGACCATCAGCACGCCGGCGAGGACGTACACCTCTACGTGCGCGCCGACCAAATATGGATGGACCCGGCCCGTGCCGTCGATTGGGCGGCTCCAGAACGCTAGTAGCGCCATCCCGGCCAGCGTCCAGACGGCCCGTTCTGCCCGGCGAACGCGCGCACGAGCGAGCAGCCAGCGGGAGAGCACTGCGACGCTCACAATGAGCAGGGTGATGCCGAGCCCCCACAAAGACGCCTGCCGGAAGCGTCCGGCCGCGGCCAGGGAGAGCGCGCCGATAGCCCCCAGGAGCGCCGCGTGGAGCACCGACGAGCGGACCAGCGTGTGCAGAGTAGCACGCCCCACACGCCGATCTGCGATCTCTGGCAGGTCGCGAACTGCGGCGACGATGTTCAGCCGGCTGACTTGCCATGAGCAGTACAGGACGATGGCGAACGTGAGCAGGCTGCCGAGGCAAAACGCGATTACGAGCGAGCGTGGAGCGAAGTACAGCTCCACGTCCACCCCGTACCGGCGGACGAAATCGGCCATGAGCCCGACAGCCAGCCTGCCCACCAGGACGCCGGCGAGCACGCCGCACACGGAGGACAGAACGCTGTACACCGCACCCTCGAAAAGGAAGGTCTGAATCAGGTGCCGGCGCTGCATCCCGACCGCCCGAGCTGTGCCCATCTCGGCGCGTCGCTCCGCGGCGAGCATGACCCAGATCAGGAAGACCAACATCGTGCCGACCGCGATGCTGAAGAGACCGAGCACGAGGAAGATACTTGTGAGTACGCTACCCGCGAGATCCGCTCTTGCCAGTCCCTCGCTCTTGATCTCTCGCACCGAGAGGGGGTGGAGCCGCGAGATCAGCTCGCCCGCCTGGTACACGCCTTCCAGGTCCCACGCGTGAGAGGCGAAGTCGCTCAACTCGCCCAAGAGCGTGGGGTCGCCCATCAAGCTGAGAAACTCATCCGTCAGCTCGCTCCGGCCCAACTCCTTTTCGAGGCGGCGGAGCGCCTGAACCTCTGCTTCGTCCGTAAGGTCGGCTTGCATTTCGCGCTCCCGAACAAAGTCGGTAAACGCCCGACGGAACTCCTGAGCAGACATCAGGCCGTACAGTTCTTCGCCGACCGTGCGATCTGCGATGGTGCTCCGTAGCGCGCGCGTCACCTCTGCGGAGCGGTCCACACTGCTCTCGTCGTCACCCTTGTTCGCCACGAGGACTACATTGATGCTGGTGTCATCCCACCACCAAGGATCTTCTGTCCACACGCGGCTCAAGGGCAATAGGATGGACGCCTGTGTTCCCGCCAGTCCCGGTGCCCGCACGATGTCACGGACGCGCACGCGCCAAGGTGCGCCGTTTGCTCGATATTCCGCATCGTTGATCTCGATGGTGTCACCAGCGCGGGCCAGCAATGCGTCAGCTGCCTCCTTGTTGAGGTACACCTCGCTGGCGCGAAGTTTATCCAGGCCGGCCGGACCGGAAGGGCCGAGTATCTGACCGAACGCCGAGTCGTAGCTGGGTGGCACGGCAAGGAGCTTGATGTCGGGAACGGTAAGCTTCGAGCGTGTGTCCACGACGGTGCGCAGCTGCACTATAGCAGGGGCCATTGCCGCGACGGAATCCAGCCGTCTAGCGCCCCGAGCGATGCGTTCATACTCAGCGTATGAGAAGGTGCCGCGTCCCGCGCTCGCGACTACATCACCGCGCCCCAGGCCGCGAACTGCGCGGCGGTCCGCCCGCCATCCCGATGTGTCGCCTGGAACGATGACCTCATCAGCACGCCCGAGGCTGGCCGTCACGACGCTACGGATGGCATGGCTCATCGTGTCCCCGGTACCGAGCGCCGTCGTGATGATCGTCGTCGAAAGCATCAGCCCGAGCGTGACCAGCGCCGTCTGCGTCCGCCGACGGGGGATTTGTCGCAGGGCGAGCTTGAGCAGGACCCGATTGCGCAGCCCAAGCACGACCACGACGAGTGCGCAGAGAAGCCACAGCGCAGCTACCGCGGTGGCGATCGGTGTGGTCGGCACACCAAAAATCCGCTCCACGCTAACGGTACCTCTGGACGCTTGTCCGGTTGCAACGAGCTAGCGCTGGAGTTTGCGCGCGCATTAGCGCAGCGTCACTGGTAAACGTGCCCTCCAGACCTGCGTGAGGCGCGCGTAGCCCTCGGAGGATGGGTGGAAGCCGTCGCCGCTAATGTACTCGGGATGTGCCTGCAGTTCCCGCCAGCCGGCGTGCAGGTCGACGAGGATGGCGCTGTGCCGCGACGCGATGCGCGCGATGCTCGTGTTCCAGCGTGCGATCTCGGCGCGCAGGGCTGCCCGGCTCGGGACACCATACGCGTACAGTGCGGCGTCGGGTAGGGGGAGACTCGCGAGGTCCGGTATGTTGCCGACCAGCACCGTCGCATGGTTCTTCTTCAGGGTGCCCAGCATTGTGTCCAGGTCACGCTCGTACCGCCGTAGTGGTACGCCGTTCTTTAGGTCGTTTACTGCGAGCCAGACTGTCACGACTTCTGGCTCGGCATCGAGCGCGACCGGAAGTTGCTGGTCGAGCGCCTCCGAGACCACGGAGCCGGAGACACCCAAGTTCACCAACCGCGTGCCTGAAGGCATCGTGGCATGCAGCCGCGGTACCCAGCCCTCCGTTTCGGGCTCCGTCGCACCGACCCCCACGGAGTCCGATGCTCCGATCGCGACGTATGTGTGTGCGTTGGGGGCAGACTCTTCGGTGCCGCAGGCAGAGATCACGGTGGCGAGCAGCCAGGTTAGGAGGAGGCGGGGAAAGGAATGGTGGGACACGGGGACTCTTGCACTTTCCAGCGTATGCAGGCGCATAGGTATTGTCTTGAGGGCTTGTCATTCCAGTGTACAACATGGCACTGGAGCAGGCGTGATAAATGACTTAGGCCCCGACACAAGGGTTTCTGTGGCCTCACGCATTGCCTTGATTTGCACGAGCAACCGCACAGCAACGCTGCCGTTCACGAGCCGGTACACGGGATAGGCGCGTTGAGCGCGTGGGCGTATGGGAACCTACCGAAGTGAACCACTGGCCGCCTGCGCTGTGGGGCGTGGTTCGGCTCTCATCTGGTTGCCCAAGGTAGAAAGTCCATGTCCTCCTCTGAGTCAAGAGTAGCCCTAGGACTGCGTGCTGCAATCGCGCCAGGCGATCGCGCTGGAATCCCCATAACTGCGTTTGATATACTGTCCGGCGGAGTGACGCCCCTGTCGGGGACGTGGAGGGGTCGCATAGCCCGGTCTAGTGCAGCCGCCTCGAAAGCGGCCAGGTGTCAAAAGCCTCGTGGGTTCGAATCCCACCCCCTCCGCCGGCTCATGCAGGCAGTCGACTACGGGACAACGCACACCCGTCGTGATCGCCCGGGCATGGTGCTCACTGCTCTGATGTGGAGAGGTCGCATAGTTTGGCCTAGTGCGCGCGACTGGAAATCGCGTAGGCGGTTATACCGTCTCGCGGGTTCGAATCCCGCCCTCTCCGCCGATCTCGCAAAGCGGAGGACCCTATCCCAATAGCGATCTTGTCTCGGTTTAGTCGGATCATGCTGCGGGAACGGAAGAGGGCAGAGGCACACCGAAAGCCAGGCTAGAGATACGGACGGAACGGCGTCACATCAAAACGGTTTGCGATCCGCAGGTATTCCTGCTCGTTCCCCTCGATCATCAGCTTATGAATGAGCACCACATCCGCATCGGGGAGGAGCTGAACGGGCTGGACGCACAGACTCATGACGGGCCGCCCCGCCTCGTACACATGGATGCGGCCACGATACTTCGGTACCCGGTAGAGGCGATCGGGGACATTCGGGCTTCGCACCTCGATGTATCCGCGTCGCGCCAGTTGCTGGTAGTCCTCGGGCGAGAGCATCTCCATGAGTAGCTGTTCGGCGCACGCCTTCGCGGCCAACCACTCCGCGTGGGCCTGATGCGGCTGAACATTGTGCCGATGCGACGGATGCGCGAGCGACCAGCAGAGCCCACCGACGACGAGAAGCCCGAACACCAACTGTGCCAGAATGGGGAGGAGATCCCCCACCTGCTAGCCTCCGGCGACGCGCGGCACGATCACGATCTGCTCGGCCTGCGGGTCGAAGCTGGCGATCCGCTCCGCGGGTGCCGTGCCAGACACGCGGAAAGCGGTGCTGCCGGACGAGATCTCCTGCCGGAAAATGCGCTCAGCTTCGCGGACCGCTTCCTCCGCGCCCGTCTTCGGGTCCCATTGCACCGTCGTGTCGCCGAGCTTGGATAGTATTCGCAGCTTGCCCATAGAGCGTTATCCTTTCAAGCAGTACGAGGTCAAAAGGCACCATCTCCAAGCTGGTTGGATCCTTTCGAATCTCGGTCCACAATCCGCGGGAACGCGGCCCACCTTGAATGTGTCAAAACTATACACTAAAGCAGGGGAAAATCAAGCTTACGGGGGTTGGCAGACGCTGCAGATATGACGGTACGCGAGCTCCTTGGCCAGGCAATCAGCGATCTGCGTGAAGCGCACGTCCAGAGCCCAGCACTTGACGCGCAAGTTCTCCTCGCGCACGTCCTGGGTCGAAGCCGCACGGTTCTGCTCGCCGGGCTCGACGATCGAGTGTCAGCAGCCTCGCAGCGGGAGTATCGGGAACTCGTGCGGCGACGCATACATCGGGAACCGTTGGCGTATCTTCTGGGTACACGAGAGTTTTGGGGGAGGACGTTCCGCGTCACGCCGGCGGTTTTGATCCCGCGACCGGAGACGGAGTTGCTCCTCGAGCGTGCCCTTGCGGTCTCGGGGCCGAGCGGGGTAGCGGTAGATGTCGGCACCGGCAGTGGCTGCCTTGCGCTCAGCTTTGCGCTGGAGCGGCCGGGTTGGGAAGTGTACGCGACGGACACCTCCGTGGACGCCCTGGCGGTCGCCCGCCAGAACATGGAGATGTGCGGCACGGGTGAGCGAGTCCAAGTGCTGCGCGGCTCGCTGCTCGAGCCGGTGAGTCAACCCGTCGAGCTCGTGATGGCGAATCTGCCGTACGTGCCGGCGGGCGATATTACCGATCTTGAGCCCGAGGTGCGCGTGTGGGAGCCACGTGCCGCGCTCGATGGAGGGCCGGATGGCTTGGACCCGATCCGCGGTCTCCTCGCGCAGCTACCGGAGAAGATCGTACCGGACGGTGTTTGCCTGCTGGAACTGGACCCGCGGCAGTTCGACGCGCTCGACCGCATCGTGGCCAACCGCATGCCCGGCTGGAGGGTCATACGGCACCGGGACCTGGCTGGGCGGGATAGGGTGGCCGAAGTTCGCGCTTTTACGCCATCTTGAGGGTGAACCCCGCGCTCTTCACGAGCCATTTACGCTCGGCATGCGAAGATACGACACGTATCCAAGGATGAAGGGAGTATCTATGCCTGTCTGCGGTAGCGATCCGAAGCACGAGTTGAGCGAGTGGTGGCGGCGAAACGAGCTTGGCCGGTGGTATGAGTGCAACACATGCGGCTCGACCGTCCTCAGCCCGAGTTTCCGTTTTCGCCTTCTGATCTTCAATGTCCGTTTACGCCGACTGCTCCGTGCTCGGTTCAAGCGATATGCGCAGCATACTCATCAGGCGTAGAGTGGCTATCTTGTATGCATGAACGGCGCGAAATTGCTTCTCCTTGCCGTCATTGTTGCGCCGTGGATAACCCCTCTATGAGCGTCTGTTCACCGGCGATTTCCGCATAGCTTCTGGACCCCGTGCTATAATTTTGCCGAAGTCGCACGGGGAGTAATGAATTTGAAAGTCCAGAGTGAGAAGCTGCCCGAGAGCATGGCGCGGCTCGAGATCGAGGTCGAACCGGAACAGCTGAATCGGGAGACCGAGCGCGCGTACAAGCGGCTCGCGAACCGGGTTGTGATCCCCGGGTTCCGGCGTGGCAAAGCACCACGCGTTCTGGTGGAACGCGCTCTTGGTGAGGGCGCGCTGCTAGAGGAAGCGACGAAGGAACTCGTCCCCAATGCCATCGCGGATGCCCTTCAACAGGAAGGTCTGCGCCCCGTCGGCGAGCCGGAGACTTTCGACATCCTCGATACGGAGCCCTTCCGCTTTGAGGTCACCGTGCCGCTCGTTCCCACGGTCACGCTGGGTGACTATAAGAGCGTCAAGGCGGAACGCCGCGAAGTGACTGTCACGAATGAGCAGGTCTCTGAAGTAATCGAGCGCCTACGAGAGCGCGAGGTAGAGTGGATCACACCTGCCCCGATGCGTCCTGCGCAAAAGGGCGATCAATTGGTGATCGATATCCAGGACTTCGTGGATACCGTGCCCCTGGGCGATGTGCAGCAAGACCTGACGATCGTGCTCGGCGAAGGGCCGCTCATGGATGAGATTGATGCCCAATTGGTCGGTGCGGAGGAAGGCAAGGAGTACGAGTACTCCGCGATCCTCCCGGAGAACCACGAAAAGGACGAACTCGCTGGCAAAACCGCGGAGTTCAAGGTTTCGGTCAAAAGCATTCGAGAGAAGAAGCTGCCGGAGCTGAATGACGAGTTTGCGCAGCGTGTCGGTCAAGATGTGAGCTCCCTGGAGGAGTTGCAGACGGGTGTCCGGGAGAACCTGGAGGCGCGGGCCGCTGCTGAGGAGCGTGAGCGCCTCGTCTCCGATATCGTCTCCCAGATTGTGGAACAATCGACTGTGGAGATGCCGGCGATGCTGCTGGAGCGAGAGGTGGACCATCAGGTCGAACATATGGACACCGAGTTGCGAAACCAGGGCGTAAGTCTCGAGCAGTTCCTCCAGTTCAGCGGACGCACTCGCGAGCAGCTGCGAGAGGAGTACCGCGAGCCCGCACGCCAGCGGCTGGTACGCGGCCTGGTGCTGAGCGAGGTGGCAAAGGCAGAGGGAGTCGAGGTCGAGGCGGCCGATATCGAGGCGGAGATGGCGCGCATCCAGCAGGGAATCTCCGAGGACGAGCTCTCGAACGTGCGGGAGTTGTTGCGGAGCGAGCGCTGGCAGGAGCGGATGCGCTCCGATATCTATGACCGCAAGCTGCTCAATATGGTGGTCGAGATGGCGACGGGCGAGCCGCTTGATGACCCGATCGCGGAATCCGAGGACGAACCAGTCCAGGAGTCGGATGTCGAGATCATCGACACGATGGCGGAGATGCAAGTAGAGCAGGAGATGGAGGAGGCGGTTGCCGCCGACACCACCTCAGAGGAAGCCGAGAAGCAGCCGAGCTAAGCTGCGGCGGCTGAAGAGTCAGCAGGCACATTCTGGTCAGGAGCACATTATGGACGTCAATTCGTTGGTACCGATAGTTATCGAGAGCACGAACCGCGGGGAGCGGTCCTTCGATATCTTCTCCCGCTTGATGCGCGACCGCATCATCATGCTGGGCACGCCCATTGACGACCAGATCAGCAACCTGATCATCGCACAGTTGCTCTTCCTGGCGTCGGAGGATCCCGAGAAGGACATCCAGATGTTCATCAATAGCCCCGGTGGCTCCGTCACGGCGGGGTTGGCCATTTACGACACAATGCAGTACGTGCAGCCCGACATAAACACCATCTGCATCGGTATGGCAGCGAGCATGGCGACGCCACTGCTGGCGGCTGGCGCTACCGGTAAGCGTTATGCCCTGCCCAACTCCACGATTCACATGCACCCCGCGCACGGTGGTGTGCAAGGGCTTGCCCAGGACCTCGAGACGACGGCCCGGTTCTATATCGATCAGCAGCGCCGTGGGCGCGAGATCCTGGCGAAGCACACGGGTCAGACGCTGGAGCGTATCGCCATGGACTTCGACCGCGAGAAGTTTATGACTGTTGAAGAGGCCAAAGAGTACGGTATCATCGACGATATCCTGGTAAGTACCAAGGAGCTACCGGTAACAACGTAGCCCGTACTCACGACCTCGAAAGGGAAAGCATCGCATGTCGAATTCGCGGACCGCGAGGTCTGGCTACAAGTGCTCATTCTGCGGAAAGCGTCAGGAAGACGTCCGGCGTCTGATCGCTGGCCCGGGCGCGGTGTATATCTGCAATGAGTGTGTCGATCTGTGCCGCGAGATCATCGATGAAGAGGAGTCGGTCGGTACCAAGCGGGCAGACGCCACGGGCCGCATCCCTCCGCCGAAGCGCATCTTCGAACTGCTCGATGGGTATGTGATCGGGCAGGATCGGGCAAAGAAGACGCTCTCTGTCGCGGTGTACAACCATTACAAGCGGGTTGCCGCGGACATGCGCATCGATGATGTCGAGCTGCAAAAGAGCAATATCCTGCTCGTCGGTCCCACCGGGTCGGGGAAGACGCTGCTCGCGCAAACGCTCGCGAAGATCATCGACGTACCGTTCTGCATAGCGGATGCAACCGCACTCACGGAGGCGGGGTACGTTGGCGAGGATGTGGAAAACATCCTGCTGCGTCTGATCCAAGCCGCCGATCTCGACGTTCAGCGGGCGGAGCGTGGCATCGTCTATATCGACGAGATCGACAAGATCGCACGCAAGAGCGACAACCCATCGATCACGCGCGACGTCTCGGGTGAAGGTGTACAGCAGGCGCTCCTGAAGATCATCGAGGGAACGACCGCGAACGTCCCGCCACAAAGTGGGCGGAAGCATCCGCATCAGGAGTTCATTCAGATCGACACGACGAACATCCTGTTCATCTGTGGCGGGGCGTTCGAGGGACTTGATGAGATAGTTGCCGCTCGGACCGGAACCAAACGCACCCTCGGGTTCGGCACGCCGAACATGACGAAGCAGGAGATCGATGAGGAGAAGGCGCGGCTGCTCCACCAGCTTACGTCAGATGACCTGCTCAAATACGGTCTGATCCCCGAGTTCATCGGCCGTCTGCCCGTGTCGGTTACGCTCGATCCGCTCTCGCAATCCGACCTGGTGCACATACTCACCGAACCGAAGAACGCGATCGTGAAGCAGTATCAGAAGTTCTTCTCGTTGGACAACGTCGATCTCCAGTTCACCACTGACGCGCTGGAGGCGGCGGCCGAGGAAGCGCTCGCCCGCAAGACCGGGGCGCGGGGCCTGCGATCCACCATCGAGGAGGTCTTGCTGGAGACTATGTACGAGATCCCGTCCCTGAAGAAGGTGAACAAGTGTGTCGTGAGCGGTGACACCGTCCGTCATCGATCGAAACCAGAACTCGTGGCATGGCACGAGGACGAGAAAGAGCTTGAGGAGAGCGCCTGAGCGCGCTATCTGGCGGCGGAGGCTAGCGTAGTTGGGCGTGCTGGGCAAGTTTGAGGGGTGGCTCGAGGGAATGTTCGAGGGTACGGTCGCGCGCGTATTCCGGCCCAGAGTGCAACCCGCAGATATAGCGAAGCGCCTGGAGCGTTCCATGGAGGCCAACAAGACCGTTGGCGTCGGCAAGGTCTTCGCCCCGAACACGTATGAGGTTGGCCTGAACCCGCGCGAGCATGAAGGGTTCGAGCGGTACCGCGCATCACTCGAACGAGAGATGTCGTCCTACTTGCACGATCGGGCGCGGGAGATGAATCTCACCCTTATCACCCGGCCCCAGGTGAAACTTCTGCCGCAGGAGAACGTGCGCGTCGGTGGGGTCCAGGTTCGCTCCTGGCTGGAAGACATCGATTCCTCAGACAACGCGGAGCAGGCGGAGTTCACCCAGCCAATAGAGATTCAGCGCACTCGCCGTCCACAGCAGGTGCAGACGGCGACGCTCACGGTGGTCGCTGGGAGCCAGAACGGACAACGATACAACCTGCCCACTAGCAGGGCTCGGATGGGACGCGGTCTGGAGAACGAGATCGTGATCCAAGATGCCCGCGTCTCGCGAAACCACGCGGAGATCTATCCGCGTGGCAATGAATGGTATCTGCGTGACCTCGGCAGCACGAACGGCACGTACGTGAACGGGTATGGTATTAGGGAGCGTGCGCTCGAGAGCGGGGACCGGGTGTCACTCGGCGGGGCGGAACTCGTGTTCCACAGTCGCAGGTAGTCCCAATGTCCTTCGATCTGTTCGTATTCGGGCTCAATGTCGCGTTCGTTGGCCTGTTGTACTTGTTCCTCTTCGAGGTCATGCGTGTGGTTCTACGAGAGCTCCGGCAGGCGGCGACGCAGGCTCCGACGGAGTCGCCGCACGGCAAACTCGTGATGGTGCAAGCGGGAAGCACTGGCATCCGTCCCGGCACGGCGCTGCCACTGGAGCCCACCACTGCGCTTGGGCGGAAGCTGACAAATGGTGTCGTTCTTGATGATTCGACTGTGTCGGGCGAGCACGCTGTATTGTACCTGCGTGACGGACAGTGGTACGTCCGCGACGCGGGTAGTACGAACGGCACCCTGGTAAACGGGCAGGACGTTGTTGCGCCTGCCGCGATGCAGGTCGGGGATGTGCTGACGCTCGGTGGTGTCCAGCTACGCCTCACTCGCTGAGACTGGGAGCGATGCAGGAACCAAAAGACTGGAAGTTTCCGACAAACAACCGCAGTCGGCACCCCGCCGCGGAGGAGTCTCGCCAGCGAGCGCGCGATGAGCGAGTGCTGGCGGATATCGAGAATTGGCGCTCCACGGCGCGGTCTCGGCCCACCGCCCCCCCTCGTCGGCGACGCCGACGGCCATGGCTGTGGGCGCTGCTAGTCACCGCCCTATTTCTGGTCACTGTGTTGGTCGCGAGCGCGGCGTTACTTAACAGTGTCTACGAGGAACGCATACATCCCGCGGTCGTGATAGGCGATGTGCCCGTTGGGTCGATGACCGCGGAGGAGGCAACTGTCGCGGTCGAGGAACGACTGGAACGATTTCGCGATGAACCGGCGACGCTCAGGCTCGGCACGCGGACCTGGCAGCCTTCGACGACAGAGTTGGGTGTTGCGGTGGACGTAGAGGGGACGGTTCGTCGCGCCCAGGCGGCAGGGCGCGAAGAGTTGCCGCTGGTCGCCGTATGGAATACGCTGCTTCGACAACAGGAACCAATCATCGTACCCTACGCGATGACGATTGATTCCGAGCCGTTCCGCCGGTACCTACAGGACATCGGCGAGCAGATCAATCAGGACCCGACGGTCCCGCGGGTCGTGGTTGAGGGGAATGACGTGACCGTGCAGGGGGGCGGGCAGGGCATCACCTTCCTCCGTGAGGAGACAGAGAGCCGCTTGCGGCAATCGCTTTTATCGCTCTCCACGGAGCCGGTGGATGTGCAGGTGTTCGCCTCGGTGGGCCGGGTCGATTCGGCGAATGTACAAGCCGTACAGGAGCAAGCGAGCAAGGTCGTCTCCGGTCCTGTAGTGCTCGAGCATGAGGGCGGGCGAGAGGAGATCTCCGCACAGCAGCTAGGGGAGTGGCTGCGGAGCGAGCCGCGGACCGTGGGGGAACGAACCGAGCTCGCGGTGCGGCTGGATCGAGTAGAGATCGAGACGTATCTCCGTGACGTCGCGAAGGAGACCGATCTTCCCGGCCGCAATGCTCGTTTCCAGTGGACGGATGGCCGAGTTCAAGTGCTACAGCCAAGTGAACCGGGTCGTGAGCTCGACCTGGATGCGGCGGTTTCTGCTATTCAAGACGCTGCGCTGAGCGATGCCCGCGTCATCCCCCTTCCTGTTCGTGATGTCGCACCGAGTGTGGTAGAGACCAATATCCAGTCGCTCGGCATACAGGAGCTTGTCGGCACGGGCGAGTCAAACTTCGCGGGATCGCCGTCCGAGCGCACTGAGAACATCCGCAGGGCCTCGGAAGCAATCACCGGCTATGTCGTTTCTGCGGGCGAGGAGTTCTCCTTCGCGGATGCGGTCGGCGAGGTCAGTGAGGAAGCGGGTTACCGGCCCGAGTTGATCGGCGATAACCAGCGCGGTCTCCAGGGACCATGGGCGGGCATCAGCCAGGTAAGCACCACCGTGTTTCGCGCGGCCCTCGGTTCCGGCCTGGTGTCGGTCCAGCGGGTCGCTGCTCCGGTGCGGGTGCCGTACTTCGAGCAGGGTGGTGGGCAGCCGGGAACGGATGCCGTGGTGACCCTCCCGGGTGAGAACCTCCGTTTTCAGAATAATACGACGGCCGCGCTGCTGGTGCAGATCATCGTCGGCGAGGACGAAATGCGGGTAGAGCTCTACGGCACGAGACCGGACTGGGAGGTTGAGCTCGCTGAGCCGCAACTCTCGAACACGGTAGATCCGGTGGGCGAAGAGTTCTGGAGCGACCCTGAGACGGAATCGGGACAAACCCGGCTCTATGCCCGTGCCATGGCGGGTGCGGACACCGTCGTGAAGCGGGAGGTCAGGCGACCCGGTCAAGTGCCGGTCGAGGAGAACTTCTTCTCCCCGTATGAGCCGCTGCGCACCATCTTCGCTCGAGGCGCGCGTTGAGCGACGATACTGCAGAGAAATGCTAAGCCTCATCCCGGCTGATAACTCTGGCGCTGTGCTCCAAGCCACCACTCCAAGACGACATCAAGTGATACAGTGGTGCCCAATTCGCAGGGGCGCTGGGTGGGCCGCGCGTCCATCACTCACCATATCGGCGGGTAGACAGGTCATCGGGACTGGGGTATAGTGAGACCGACGGCAGCTACCCCACCGCCCGCGCGTTTCTCGCCGGAGCGACATCCTAGATCGGAGGCTGGCCGTATGCCCCACAGCGATACCCTGGACCTGATCAGTCTCTCGGCTGCGCGGTCTGATAGACGGTACATTGCTCCCCATTGCTTTCCAGTTGGCACGCATGGTGCCGTTAATCGACCCCCTCGCCTGGTGCGAGGACGAACCGAGCCATCCTTCGCGGACTTGTTCCCGCCCCAGCCCGATAGGAGTGCGACGTGACCACACCAGCAGCCACCATCGGTGAGCTCCGCGCCACCGGTTACACCGTCCAGCCCGTCAACGAGGAGATGCGCCGGAACCTCATTCGCATGATCCGCCGCGGTGAGGAGTTGTTTCCCGGCGTCGTTGGCTATGAGGATACCGTCATCCCCCAGGTTGAGAACGCGATCCTCTCCGGGCAGGACATCATCTTCCTGGGTGAGCGTGGCCAGGCAAAGACACGCATTGCCCGGTCGCTCGTCAATCTGCTCGACGAGTACGTGCCCATTATCGAGGGTTGCGAGATCAACGACGACCCGTTCAACCCGATCTGCGCCGTCTGCAAGCAGAAAGTAGACGAGCAGGGCGATGCCACGCCCGTTGAGTGGCTCGGTCGCGAACGCCGTTACGGCGAGAAGCTCGCCACCCCGGACATCACGATCGCCGATCTCATCGGCGAGGTGGATCCAATCCGCGTCGCCGAGGGACGCTACCTGTCCGATGAGTTGACGATTCACTACGGGATGGTCCCCCGCACGAACCGCGGTATTTTCGCCTTGAACGAGCTCCCCGATCTCGCGGAACGGATACAGGTCGGGATGCTGAACATCATGGAGGAGCGGGATGTGCAGATTCGCGGGTACAAAGTGCGACTGCCGCTCGATGTGTTCGTCGTGGCATCCGCCAACCCCGAAGACTACACCAACCGGGGTCGCATCGTGACCCCGCTTAAGGACCGTTTTGGCTCGGAGATTCGCACCCACTACCCGCGCGAGCTCGAATACGAGATTCGCATCATGGAGCAGGAGAGCGATGTCTATGAGCTTCCGGGGATGAACGTCCTGGTGCCGCAGTTCATCAAAGAGGTCATCGCGGACGTCACCCACCTGGCTCGGCGCTCCCCGGATATCAACCAGCGCTCCGGTGTGAGTGTGCGGGTCTCTGTGAGCAATTATGAGAATGTGCTCTCAAACGCGCTGAAGAGGGCCGTTCGCCTGGACGAGGCGTCCGTATCGCCTCGCATCAGCGACCTCGACGCGATTATTGCCTCTACCGCCGGAAAGATTGAGCTGGAGTCGGCCGGTGATGTGAGCGAAGAGCGTGTCGTCCGCAAGCTGCTGCAGAAGTCCGTCCTCACGACGTTTAACCGCTATTTTCAGATCTCCGACTTTTCGAACGCGATCGGCCGCTTCAGCACCGGCGCGATGATCGAGGTGTCCGACCTGATGCCATCGCATGACTACGCGCAGCAAGCGCTCGAGTGGCCCGAGATGCGCTCCGGCGTGCAGCGGCTCGGAGTCGGAGAGCACCCTGCCGCCGTAGCATCCGCTGTCGAGTTCATACTTGAAGGCCTGCATCTTAGCCGCAAGCTCAATAAGGACCGCAGCGAGGGTCGCGCGCTGTACAGGAGATAATATGCACGAATTCGCCGGTCGCCACCGCTACTCCCGTTGGGATGATACACAGCAACTCGATGATCTTTCCGCAGAGGACCTGCTCGACGCCCTGGCGGACGACCTGATCGCGGACGGCGACCTCGCCTCGGCGCTCCGACGGATGTATCGCTGGGGCGACGAAGGGAAACTCGACGGGCAGATCCCTGGTCTACAACAGCTTCTGGAGCGCCTCCGACAGCAACGCAAGCAGGAGCTCGATCAGCACGACCTCGGCGGTATCATCGACGAGATCCGCGAGCGACTCCAGGAAGTGGTAGACACGGAACGGCAAGGTATCCATAACCGTCTGGACCAGGCGCGAGGCGCAGCGAACGACACCGATTCCCAACAGCCGTCAACCGACGCGAGTGACCAACTGCCCCAATCGCCGGGAGAGCAAGTGCCGCAGGGCGCTCAGGATGCGGACGCCCCGTCTCCGGCGTTGCGCAAGCTCCTCGAACAGGTGGCGGCCAGGAAGCAGCAGTTCCTCCAGGACCTCCCGACCGATCCCGCGGGGCAGCTTCGTGAGCTTTCGGAGTACGAGTTCATGAACCCCGAGGCTGCCGCGAAGTTCGCGGAGCTGCAGGAGATGCTGCGCCAGCAGGCCATGCAACAGCAGTTCCAGGGCCTTAAGGACTCGATCCAGGGCATGACGCCGCAGGATCTGCAGCCGGTCAAAGAAATGGTGCGCGATCTCAACCAGATGCTGCGTGAGCGCGCACAGGGTATCGAGCCCGACTTCCAGGCGTTCAAGGAGAAGCACGGCCACTTCTTCCCGCCGGATATCAACTCACTCGACGAGTTGATGGAGCATCTGCAGAGGCAGCGCGCGCAGATGCAGAGTCTGCTCAACAGCTTGTCTCCGGAGCAACGGCAGCAGCTCCAGCAGATGATGGACCAACTGATGGGCGACGACGAGCTGCGTGACGAGTTGGGACAGATGGCCGGGATGCTCGACCAGCTCATGCCCGGCGATCAACGCGGCAACGGGTACAACTTCTCTGGCTCACAGCCGCTTGGCCTGCAGGAGGCGATGCAGCTTATGCAGCGCATGCAGGGGCTGGACAGCCTCGAGGAGCAGATGGAAGGCGCCCAGTATGGCCGGGGCCTGGACGGCGTCGATGCTGATCAGGTGCGCCAGCTCCTCGGCCCGGAGGCGGCCCGGCAATTGGAGCAGCTCCAGAACCTCACGAAGGTCCTGGAGGAGGCGGGGCTTATCCAGCGCAACGGTGACCGGTGGGAGCTCACTCCCCGCGCGATCCGGCGCATCGGTCAGCAGGCGCTCCGCGACATCTTCGGGAAGCTCTCGCGCGATCGCTTCGGTGGCCACAAGGTGGACCGCTACGGCGTCGGCGGTGATCGAACGGACGACAGCAAGCTGTACGCGTTCGGCGATCCGTTCCTGCTCGACATGAAGCAGACCATGATGAACGCGGTCGGTCGGACCGGCACGGGCACTCCCTTGCGCCTCGTTCCAGACGACTTCGAGGTGTACCGCACGGAGCTGAGCACGCAGAGCTCGACGGTGCTGATGATCGATATGAGCCGCTCGATGATGCTGCGGGGCCTGTTCTTCTCCGCGAAGAAGGTTGCGATGGCGCTCGACAGCCTGATCCGGGCCCAGTTCCCGCGCGATAACCTGTACATCATCGGTTTCGCGTACCTCGCGCGCGAGATGAAGCCGCAGGACCTGCCCGCAATAACCTCATCGGAGTACGAGTATGGGACGAACCTCGAGCACGGGCTGATTCTGGCCCGCCGGCTCCTGAGCAAACACAACGGCAACAAGCAGATCATCGTCGTCACGGACGGCGAGCCGACCGCGCACCTGGAGCACGGCCGGGTGATCTTCAACTACCCGCCGCTGCGCGAGACCTACACCGCGACGCTCGCGGAGGTGCGCCGCTGTACGAAAGAGCGGATCATCATCAACACGTTCATGCTCGATCGCAGCCCGTATCTCAGCGCCTTCGTGGAGCAGATGAGCACCCTGAACCAGGGCCGCGCGTTCTACGCCACGCCCGAACGGCTCGGTCACTACGTCCTCGTGGACTACGTCACGAACAAGCGCAAGACACTGCGCTGATTCGTCACGAGGAGTGAATAACGCGAAAGATCTTCTTCTGGTCTCGTCGCATTTTTCAGGACGAAGCTAACCGACCTCGCCGGCTAACTGAACCGAACGGTGCCAGATAGTGGTCTGCTTTACACGCTTCGGATTGAGATGGCACCTTCACCGACTCTGTGCCACACCGGGTCGCGCAAGCGACTCCCGTTCTGCGATATCGGCGAGGCGCCGGAGGCTCGCGCGCATGTTCTCATGAAGGTCCGCGCGTAGGTCGCGGACGCCGAGGACTATCCGGAGCATCCAGTGGAGTCCCATCGGCACGGCCTTGACGACCTCGTAGGACTGGACGACGGTGGTGCCGGACGAGTCCGGCTCAAAGCGGTATCGCCATACGATCGTCCCGCCTCCCTTTTCGGTGCGGGAGATTGCAAACTCCCGACCGGGGTCGGCAACCACGATCTCGGGATGATTCGACCACGAGAACCAGCGCCGCTTGTTCCGAGCCTTGAAGCGGGCACCAACGACGGGGCCAGTTGCGCCATCAATCCACTCACAGGCGACCACCTCCCCGCTCCACTCGGGGGTACGGGTGACATCGGAGACCAGATCGTACAACGTCCGCGCGTCTGCCTCGACATGCAGGCGGACCTCGTCCCGGGTTAACCGCTCCATAGGGTGCTCCTTCGATGCTTGTGTGCTCGCTCAGTAGAAGCCCTGCCCCGATTCATATGCGGACGCTGCCTCTGGAGTTGATAATAGGCTATAAGTGATAGGGTGGTCAATAGGGTATCGCCTGATTCTATACGCTATTGCGTTCCAGCACGCTGTTGCGGCAAACTAGGGGGAGTGGACCAATCGGTCACCGCGCAAGAGTATTCAGAGACGAGGTCCCGGACAATGGCTAGCTCGAACCAAGTCCCTACCGACCGCCAGCGGCGGCGTCACCTGCAGAGTCGCGAGGAAATTCTGGATGCTGCGCTCGATGTGATGGATGATGCGGGCGTGGCTGCCCTCAACCTCACCGAGGTCGCCCGGCGGGTGGGGCTGCGACAACCATCACTCTACCAGTACTTCGACTCGAAGACAGCTGTGTACGACGGGCTTTTTGAGCGGGGAATGCGGGGGCACCTGGCCGTCTTGCGCGACGCGGCGGCGGGCGTAGCGCCGGGCCTTGCGACCTTACGCGCGATGATGATTGCCACCGTCCGCTACTCAGTGGAGCATCCAGTCCTCTCGCACCTACTCTTTACCCGGTCCGTACCTGGGTTTAACCCTTCCGAGCAAGCGTACCGCCCAAGCCTCGAGGTGGTGGCGCTAACCCGAGCTGCGCTGTCGACAGCGGTCGCGCGTGGCGAGTTGTGTGCTTCGGCCGATTCCGAGCAGGGTCTCGGCCTCCTGATAGCGCTTACCGGTGGGGTGGCCTCGCAACAGTTAGTTAATGATCCCGGCACAGGCTTCGACCAGGGCCGCTATGTCCCTTTAATCGAACCGGCTCTCGACATGTATGCGTTGTACTTTGCACCACAAGGCGGAGTCCGCGAACTCGCGCGGCGGACAGCCCCATAGGAGCGGAAGCCCTGAGTTGGGATGAGTGTTGTGATCGTGTTGCGAAGATCAGTCTCGTGGGCAGCGCACGTGGAGCACAACCTCTATTCCAGTCTCCCTGTCGGCAAGCCTTGTGGTTGTTGTTGCGGAGTGTACGGGCGATGTTTTTTCTCCGCCCTGATTCGATCCCCCGAGAGTTGCTTTCCCCCTATGGAGACCACTCTTAACCACGGGCGACTTACCGAAACTGCGCAGAAGACCGTTTGCTCCGCGGCATCTCGGGCTACCCCCGCTTGGCGTCGCGCCACTCGATCAGTGTCTGGAGCGGGCCAAGGTCGTAATCCGGGCCGGACGAGCGCACGACTAGAAAGGTCAGGCCATTCTGCACGTACTCGTCCGCGCGACTCAGGTTATCCGGCGCGACGGTGACTGATCGCTCGATCTCGGATGGATCGCGGCCTACCTTCTCGCACCAGCCGTCGAGGACCCGGCTGAGCCTTCCCGCCTCCACCGGATCGCCGAAGCCATGCCAGGTGTTTGCATGCTGCGCCACGATTCGCAATGTCACCTTTTCGCCCGAGCCGCCGATGAGAATCGGCAGCGGATCCTGCACCGGCGGGGGATTGAGCTTGCCCAGGCGCGACTTAATGACCGGCAGCGCGGCGTCGAGGTCGCGCAGGCGATCGCCGGCGGTCTTGAAGTCGTATCCGTATTCCTGGTAGTCGCGCTCGAACCATCCGCTGCCGATGCCCAGTATCAGGCGCCCGCCGGAGATGTGGTCCACGGTGCGGGCCATGTCGGCCAGCAGGTTCGGGTTGCGATATGAGTTGCACGTGACGAGCGGACCGATCTTCACGCGCTCGGTCACCGTCGCCATGGCTGCGAGCATCGTCCAGCTCTCGTAGTGCAGGCCGTCGGGCTCGCCGTAGAGGGGAAAGAAGTGGTCCCAGTTGAGCACGACATCCGCGCCCATGTCCTCGGCGCGCAGCCATGTGTCGCGCATCTTCTCGTATGTTGCGTGCTGCGGATGTACCTGCACCCCGACCCTGATCTCCACCGGACGCTCCTCCCGCTACGGTTACTTGCTCCTGATGCAATAACGGCCCTGATCTTACACGGAGTTGCCGCGTCCTTCAACTCGGCTTCTCCTCGCGCACGCCACGTGGGGATAGATACTCCGGCGCCATGGTCGAGTGGTTGGCTGGCGACCACTCACACGGGTGCGGCACCGAGCTTCAGTCCTAGTGCACTACATCAAGATACCGAGGTCATTTGCACACCCGACGCGCCTAGATCCGCGAAACACGTGGCGGTACGGCGCAGCCCCTCCGCGAAGATGGCCGGCTCCTGGCCGAGACCGAGGCGGAGGTACCCCTCGTACCCGAACGCCGACCCCGGCGCGAGCATGACGCTGTACTCGCCGGCGAGCCGGTCCGCCAGTTCGCGAGATGGGATGTCGATGTTGTAGCGTAGCATGGAGAGCAGACCGCCCTGCGGCTCCTGCCACGAGACGACGTCGGCGTGGTTAGCTACCCACAGTCGTGCAGTCGCAAGGTTCTGCCGGATAATGGCCTGCGTGCGTGTGGTGACCTGCTCCCGGCAACCCAGGGCGATGGTGGCGAGCGCGTCGCTGAGCTTCACGGGGCTGAGCGAAACGTAATCGCGCATCGCCCAGCACGCTGCTATCAGCTCCTCCTGACCGGCGATCCAGCCAACGCGCAGGCCGGGCAGCCCGAACGGCTTGGAGAACGTCCCGACGCTGATGCCATGCTCGCCGAGATCTCGCACCGGACACGCAAGCGGCAGGGAATCCGGCATCTCGATCCAGCGGTACGCCTCGTCGCACAGCACCTGGGCACCCACCGAACCCGCGATGTCGTACACCTCACGCAGCTCTTCGGTGGAGAGCGCGACGCCCGTCGGGTTGTGCGGCGTGTTGAGGACCACGAGCCGGGTGCGTGGTGTCACGAGGTGCCTTAGCTCCTCGAGGTCGTAGCGGAACTCGTTCTCGGGTCGCAGCGTCCATAGAGAGACGTCGCATGGGATGGCGCGCGGCACGCTATACAGCTGCTGGTACGCGGGATAGACGGCGACGACGTGATCGCCCGGCGAAATCAGCACGTTGAACAGGAGGAAGTTCGCCTCGATCGCGCCGGTCGTGACAAGGATGTTCTGTGGACCGGTGTCGTGGTACGTCTCTGCAAGCATGGTACGGAGCCGCAACGAGCCGGGTGCCTCGCTGTACCCGAGCGGTGTGTCCAGTAGCTCGGCAAGCAGCGGCTCGCGCTCCTCTTGAGGGAGTAGGTTGAGCAGTTCCCGGGCCGTCATCGGGAGGATTCCGCTCTCGGCAATGTCGTACTCCACGTGGAGCTCCCATCGGGTCATCCACCGCTCAAGCCCGAATGTTTCGATCTTCACGCTCTCCCCTTTCGCCGTGCATGCCGGTGCCAGCCATTTGCCGTGACGGGGCGGCCGATATCGTTTCCAGGTGATTGGTGATGCGGGTCATCCCGAACTGCAGCGAGGAATCCGTAACCCCAACCACGGATTCCTCGCGGGCTCGGAATGACAGCGCCCTAGCATTCAGCCAGAGTCCTTATGACACACAGGGGCTGTTGTGTAGCCGGGCGCTCCCAGCATCGTCGTGCCCGGCGTTGAGAGTGGCCGCTATACCAGGACGCGATCGAACTGGGGCAGATACGCCCGGTTCTTCTCGAACATCTCCTCGGTCATCTGCTTGCTCTCGGCCAGCGAAAGCACCGAGGCGGTGAGCGGGTCGTGCGCTATGGCCTGGTAGATGAGGCGTGCGTTGCCAGTGAGCGCTCCCTCTACGGCCATCTCCTCGGTCTGCGACGTAAGCCCGGTGAGCATCGCGCAAGACGGGGGCAGGTCACCGACATGTACCGGACTGAGGCCCTTCTTGCTTGCCCAGACAGGCACCTCGACGCACGCGTTATCGGGCAGGTTGGTCACGAGCTTCGTGTTGGCCACATTACCGTTGAACTCGAACGGCTCGCCGCCCATCAGCGCATTGATGATGTATGCCGCGTACTCGTGCCCGCGCTCCAGCGAGATGGGGGAGTCGCTCGCGAACCACTTCTTTGCGTCGTCACGCCATTGCTGCTCGCGCCGTTCGTAACTCTTGATGATGTACGCATACTCGCCGGGATTCCAGCCCGTGCCGTGCGTGCAGTACTTCTCGATGAGGTCCGGGCG
>JADDPA010000184.1:0-17962 GCA_016782125.1 Thermobaculum sp. | reverse complement strand
GGTCCGGGCGCTTGCGGAACCACCAGTTGTACTCCGAGTTGTGTCCACTCGATTCGGTGACGTAGTAGTCGAGATGCAGGAACATCTCATTGCGGACGATCTCCTGGTTGTACACCTCGGGCCGGGTCGCGATCGCGTCACGGATCATCGGGTAGGCGTCGTTGCCGCCGACCTCGTACTTCGTGTACCACGCCATGTGATTGATGCCCGCGCAGGTGTAGGTGACCTCGTCCATCGGTGCGCCGATCCACTTCGCGAGCATTTCCGCGGTGCCTTGTACACTGTGGCACAGGCCCGTGAGCTGAATGCTGGTCTCGCGCTGCATCGCGCGGCAGAGCATCGCCATCGGGTTCGTGTAATTGAGCATCGTCGCGTTCGGGCAGAAGCGCTCCATGTCGCGAGCGATGTCGAGCATCACCGGGATGGTCCGCAATGCGCGGAAAATACCGGACGGGCCGCGCGTGTCACCCACGTTGGTGTCCACGCCATACTTCTTCGGGATCTCAATGTCGTGACGCCAGACGTCCACCCCCTGGGCGAGAATGGTGACACACACGACATCCGCGCCGCGTAGCGCCTCCTCGCGGCTACTTGTGGCCTCGACCTTCGCGGGGTACTTGCCCATCTGCACAATTCGCTCGATGGACCGTCGGGCGAACTCCAGTCGCTCATCGTCGACGTCCATCAGGCTGATCGTGGCATCCCGCAGCAGCGGGAAGGTAAGCACATCGCGCACGAGGCCTCGCGTGAAACCCAAGCTGCCCGCACCAATGAAGGCGATCTTCGTCATTCGATAGACTCCTCTCGAAGGGCACGACATTCGCAGGCGTGCCGCCATTACCCGAGGAGTATACACCACGGTCGCGGAGTCCGGCGGGCACAGGACATCGCATTGGGGCCCGTTAGTCGGTGTCGTGTCTGGTTGGCAGAGTGTTCGTCCACGTTGTCATCGGGACGCGGTTGTACGGACGAACTCCGGCTGATCAGTAGCACATGGCCCATTCCGAGCCCGCGAGGAGTCCGTGGCAGGGACTACGGAGCCCTCACAGCCTCCGGGATGCCACGCATCATTCAGCCGGAGCGTGTGTTAGCCATCTTGCGCTCAATGACGGAGACTGATGCATACGGGGATGAGTCACCAGGACTGCTGGTGGCGGGCTCCGGTCATCGTCTTCTGCGCTACGGCTGCCGCGTCACTATAGATCTGCCCCTCGCGTAAAGTGGTTCCCAACGCGACCAGCTCGGTCCAGACCTGTTACCGTTCGCCTTGCCAATCTTGCTCTGGATACGTCGGCATCGCTCTCTCCAACTAGGGGAACACGGTCACGCGGTTAGCTCGGCAACCCGAAGTGACGGGCCGGAACCTCTCCGCTCAGGCGTTGTTGTTCGGTGGGACGCCTTAGGGTCACCCGCCCGCGAGCGCGATGACGTCGTCCGCACTGAGCGGGCGGCGCTTCCGGGAGGACTCCGCAATAGCTTCGCTTAGCGCGAGGTCTATCAGCCCCTCGTGGCCGTCGTACGTCGGCTGCCGAGCCTCGCGGATGGCGGTTAGAAAGTCGAGGTAGATCAGCCCAAAGGAGTCGCGGATGCCGTACGGGAAGAGCGCCTCGCGCTCCGCGTCCGTGGCGTTCTGCTCGAAGAAGTCGGAGAGCGCGACCGGCTCCCGGCCATCGAGGTGGAGGATGCCCTCTTTCAGGCAGCCCTTGCTGCCGTAGATCACGAGCCCGCCAGGGAGCAGCGTCGGGGGGCCGTGGCCTGCCCACGACGCGCTCAATTGCCCGAGGCCGCCGTCCGCGAACTCGAACGTGCAGAACATCGCGTCGTCCACGTCGGCCCGAACCTGGTCAACGGCGTTCCCCGAAGCGTCGCGCGTGTACCGGATCGGCTCGAAGGTGCGTACGCTCCCATAGACGTTGGCGATCGGGCCGCAGACGTAGCGCAGGTGCTGAAAGAAGTGGACGCCGAGGTCGACGCTGATGCCGCCTCCTGCCTCGTCTCGTCGGTGCCGCCAGGGGGTCTCGGCGACGATCTTGTCCGGGCTCCACTGGTGGGTGCCCAGGTACGTGCCCAACGCCATCTGAATCGCACCGAGGTGCCCGTGCTCCACCACCCAGCGCTCCATGAGCACGGTAGGCTCGAACCGGACGTTCTCCATCACACCATGCGCGACGCCCGCGCCTTTCGCCGCCGCCACCATCTCCCGTGCCTCGCGCACGGCGCCGGCAATCGGCTTTTGCACCATCACGTGCATACCGCGCGCGAACGACTGCATCGCCGCGGGATAATGGGCGGAGACCGTGGCGGTAATGTCCACCACGTCTATGTCGGCTTCGCGGATCATCGCCTCTGAGTCGATCCATCCCTGCACCTCGGTCTCGGGGAAAAGCTCGCTGAGGTAGAGGTGGGGGGCATTCAGCGGGTCGCTGGCGTTGTCATTCAGGGGTGCACGCGGTGCTGGACCATCAGGGGAGAGGAACCGGTCAACATCCTCTTGCTTGCGAGCGCAAAGCGCGACGATCTCGAAGTCGGCGAGGCCGCGGTCGAGCAGCGCCTTGTAGCCATGCAGGTGCGCGGGCAGGATGCGCCCGGCGCCCACGATTCCAATGCGCAGGCGTCCGTTTTTCACCGGTGTCCCCCCTTCCAAGCAGGTTCGAAGCACTCTCGATACAATCTGCCAACTTGCCGTATGGGTTATGGATTTTTCGTTTCAAAACGTTGACCGCGTCTTGCGGTGTGCGCGAAAATCCTCTGATACTGCTTTAGAAGGTGGTCTGCAAGTCTATCGCGCGGCCGGTGCGTGCCGACTCGATTGCCTTGATCATGATCTCCAGGGCATGGCGGGCGTGCTCGGCGCTTAGATCGGGATGCTTGCCTTCCCACACACAATCCACGAGGTGGTCGACGATGATCGCCCTTCCCAACATGTCGGCACGCTCCTGCTGCGGGCCAAGCGACCAGGCAAGGGGAGTCAGCCATCCGCCCATGCCCGGTACGGCTTCAACTCGGTAGAGCTCCAGGGGCGGCGCGCCGTCGCGCGACATCCAGCGGTCGCTCATGTTGAGAGTACCAGCGCGGCCGAAGATCTCGATGCGGGGGCTCTTCGCGGCGTTCACGTTGAAGGTGCCGTCGACGACGGCGAACGCAGAGTCACCGAAGTCGAGCATGAACAAGGTGTTATCATCCGCGGTTACCTCGATCTCCTTGCCCTTGAATGGGCCGCCGTGCACTGTCCGCGTGGGATCCGTGATCCCGGAGAAGCCGACGACTCGCTTCGCAGGGCCGAGCAGGCTCGTGATCTCGTGGATGCCGTACACGCCCATGTCGAATAGCGGACCAGACCCTTCCTGGTAGAACCACGTGGGGTCACCCGGCCAGTCGCCCGCCGCAGGACCACCGTGGGATGAGCGCACGCGGGCGAACGCTACCTGGCCGATGGCGCCCTCTGCGATCAGCCGGCGAGCCTCCTGGTGATAGGGGTAGAGTACGTTCGGCGGGGAGCAGACGAACGTGAGACCCTTGCTGTGCGCCATCTCGATCAGCGCATCCGTTTCCTCCATCGTCGTTGCGATGGGCTTCTCCGAGACGACGTGCTTGCCCGCTTCGAGAATCTGCAGCGAGGTGGCGCCGTGGAACGGGATCGGCGTGAGGTTCACGACTGCCTCGATATCGGCGCGCTCGAGCATCTCCTCCAGGCTGCCGTACACCTCCGGCACGGCGAACTCTTGCTGCACCTGCTCGGCTCGCTCCATGACGGTATCCGCAACGGCGACAAGTTCCACCTTCTCGGGGATATGGCGCAGGTTGGGTATGACGCCTCCACGCGTCGTGGCGATCATTCCCGTGCCGAGCACGCCTAGCTTCAGCGGCTTACGATCCATGACTATCTCCCCTGTGATTTATGCGGAATCAGTGGTCGGTTGAGCAGGGCTGCGTTGCCCTGCACCGCTGCTACGTCAGATGTGAGACCGGCAAGGGAAGCGAAATGAAGCGTCCTGTCTCCGCGGACAGCAGCCCCGCCTCCAATACCTCCTGTGCCGCGATGCCGACCTCGGGGCTACAGAGTCCGGTGATCGGCTCTCCGGAACGAACGTGCCCGAGGAAGAACTCCGCACTGCTGCGCTGTCCTTTGGGTGGAGGCGCAACCTCCACCGGGCTACCCGGGTCGTCCTCCCGCGTCGCGAGCAGAAGCGTGTTGCCATCCACAACGATGGTACCATCCGTACCGTAGAACATCGGAACGTAGCTCGTGAGGTGACCGATCTGCGTCCAGGATGCGGTCGTCGTGCTGAGCGCGCGGGCGTGCTGCATGATCAGCACTGCGTTGTCCTCAGCGGGCAGATCATCCTTGAACAGGCGCGCTGAGACGCCTGTGACCCGCGAAGGCAGCCCGAGCAGGTGGCAGGTCATCGCCGCCCCATAGCAACAATAGTCCATCAACGCACCGGCGCCGTTCTGAACCGGGTCGTACAGCCAACCCACGAAGTACGGCGAGCAGCCGAGCTCGCGTGGTCCGCCGTGCGCGGAGCGGTACGTCACCTGGAATACCTCTCCGATGCGCCCTTCGTCGATCATGCGGAAGGCTTGACTGATGGCTGGTCGCCAGGCAATAGGCCAGTTCACCATCAATTGCACGCCCGCGGCCCGGGCTGCCCGACGCATGCGATCCGCGCCGGCAAGAGTGGAGGCCATCGGTTTCTCGACCATGACATGCAACCCGCGCGCGCAGGCTTGATGCGTAAGCTCCTCCCCAAGCAGGTTATCGCCATAGACGTACACGGCGTCGAGGTCAGCCCCATCCAGCAGTTGTTCGTACGTGTCGAACACCTGTACGTCCGGATATGCGCGGGCTACTTTCTGCCGCAACTCCTCGTTACGGTCCGCGGCCGCGACCAGCACTCCATCCTCACACTTTGCTAGCGCTTCGAGATTTTCCCAGATGTGGTCGTGCGTGAGACCAAGCGCACCCACGCGCAGCTTCTCAGTCATTGTCCGGTCCTCCCTCAATAAAGCTCCGCGTTTACTGCGGATCTTCCGTACCGAGCTGCACCGTCTACAGCGCGATAACGCTACCCGGAAGCTGTTCCGGGGCGCCTACTGTGCCTGACTCGGCGGCAGCATAGAACGCCCGACACGCGGCGAGGTTGCGCCAAGCATCGTCTGCCGTGGCGATAGGAGACTGCTCGCCGCGGATGACCGCTAACAGGTGCTCCAACCCATCGCTGTGCGAGGAGAGCGGCGCCGTGTGCACCCAGCCGTTGAACGGGGGGAAGCTCCCGACGACCGAGAGACGGCCGGACAGGCTGTCGAGCACGACCGCGCCCGCGTCGCCTACCAAGCTCATCTGGTTGCGAAAGGCACCGGGTAGGCCATGCCATGTATCCTCAAGAGTCGCCACCACCCCGTCGCCAAACACGGCGATCGCGGTGCCATAGTCTTCCATAGGCAGGTCGGGGTACTTCAGGTTGCCCGCCCATCCGGAGATCTGCACGACCTCGTCTCCGAGTAGCCAGCGCAGCAGGTCGATATGATAGATGCTGTGGTCGATCCAGCCGCCGCCTGGTGCCCGCGCGGGATCCGTGAACCAGCCGGGGTCCTTGTCGCCTTGCCAGCCTTGTGGGAGGCCCGCCCAGAGGCTGAAGCTCGCGGTGCGGATCTGTCCGAGCCGTCCTTCGCTAATCCACTGCTCCAGGGTGCTCGCGTGGGCTGACAAGCGCCCGCGTGACTCCGCAGGCAAGAACGTGACACCTGTTTCGCGGACTGCCTGCAGGACCTGCGTCGCCTCCGGCAGCGTCCGCGCCACGGGCTTGATCGAAAGGACGTGCTTGCCGCTTCGCGCGGCGGCGATGCATATCGCGGGGTTGCGGTCGATGCTGCTGAAGCTGGCAACCACGTCCACGCCGCTGTCCTCGATCAGTTCCTGAGGTTCCGTGACCAGACGGTCAATGCCAGCGCGCCGGGCAACCGGCTGCGCACGATCGAGATCATCGTCCGAGATCCCGACGAGGGTGGCTCCCTCGTGCGCGGTGATGGCCTGGACAAAGGGCAGGGCGCCGTACCAGTGGTCGAGGCCAACGACGGCGATGCGGATAGGGGAGGTGCTCATGGCATGGTCCTCTCTTGCTTCAAACTGCCGGACATCATATCCGAAGTAGCTTCGCTTCGGGTGGGGAATGGATACCCTTTATGACGGTTGTCACGACATTTCGCGGACCTTGAGGGCGTATACTGCACTTCAGCGGTGCGTCGGTGCAAAATCGGCACGCTAACCCAGGCGCGCAGCTGAGACCGACAATCGAGAAGCCGAACAGTGTTATCTAGGAGCGTTTAGGTAAATGAGAAAGGGACTCACGGCAGCGCACACTTGGCTGGCTCGGATCATCCTGGCGGTCATTGTCTTACAATTTTTCTTCGCGGGCGTGGGGGCGTTTGCCGCGGCGGATTATGGTCCGCACGCGATCACCGGCAATGTGTTGGTGCTAGCGTCGCTCGTTCTCCTGCTGCTTGCGCTCGCGGGCGGCGTGGGTCGGAGGAGGGTCGGTCTCTCGGCGTTGCTTTTCGCACTGTTCATCCTGCAGGTGGTGCTTGCGGTGATGGCACAGGACGTTTCAGCGTGGATGGGTGCACTGCATCCGGTGAACGCGCTGGTGCTGCTCTACCTGACCTTCAAGCTCGCGCATGATCGAGGCGACCAAACAGTGTCTGCGCGACAGCCGACCGCGGACCTGGGTTAACCGGACCAAGTTTCGGCAGCGTTCCGCTCGCACCGGGCGAAGTGTGATACCGTTTGATTACACAACTCCGGAACGGCGACCCCGCCACCGAAATCCTGCGAGCGATCCCAAGACGAGTTGAGAACGTGTGATCGGAAAACTTGCTGACGTGTGCCTGTCCAATGCGGTGCTTGGTGAGGCAATGGTGGCTGCTCGGACTGCTAGACTGTGCCCGGGTGTGTCGCCGTCCAGCTTGCGTTTCGCGCCACATGCGTATGGCTTCTCGCGGATGCGCATGCCGCGGTTCGGGGGACTGCGAGGATGAGTACGCCGGGTTACCTTCCCGCCGCGAGGCTGGCGGGTCGTGCTCTTGGAATCGCCCGCGCGACGTGGGCCGCGATTGCGCTGCTCACGGTCGGGCTGTTTTTGGTTGCCCTGGCTACGCGGTACAATCACCCCGCGCCGGAAGGAGACGTGCGTGCCGGCATGGTTCGGCTCGGGCTGTCGTCTGGTGCTTACGCCGTTTACAACGCGGCACTCGGGCTCGCGCTGACGCTCGGCTATTTCGCGGTCGCCGCCGTCCTGTTCTGGCGCAGGCCAGACGACCGAATGGCGCTGTTCGTCTCTGTGATGCTTATCACATTCGGTGCTTCACCAACCCTGTACGCGCTCGCGGACACCCGCTATCTGGCAGTGCCGGCGGTGGCTATCGGCTCGATCGGGTGGACAGCGATTGGCGTGTTCTTCTACATCTTCCTGGATGGCCGGTTCGTGCCCAGGTGGACGCGTTGGCTCGTTCCCGTGAGGCTACTGATGCAGATACCGTGGAACTTTCCCGTTGAGTCCGCGATCTATCCCGCCAAGTGGTCCCCGTATCTGTTCGCTCCGGTGGAGGCCAGTTTGTGGGGTAGTGCGCTGTTCGCGCAGCTCTACCGCTATCGCCGGGTCGCCAATGTACAGGCGCGGCAGCAGATGAAGTGGGTGGTGTCCGGTATCGCCCTGGTCGTGTCGGTCGTGCTCCCCGTCAATCTGCTGGTTATACTCGCCCCGGATCGTATCCCGCCCGGATCGGCGTATGAGGTCGCCGCGGTCACGCACAACTGGTTCGGCCTGTTGCTCATGCCGGTGGCAATGGGTATTGCCGTGCTCCGGTATCGACTCTACGACATAGACTTGCTCATAAATCGGGCGCTCGTGTACGGCATCATCACCGCCACACTCGTCGGCGTATACCTGGGCAGCGTAGTCGTGCTGCAACGTGTCATGCAAGTCGTAACCAATGAGGAATCGCAACTGGCGATCGTGCTCTCCGCACTCGCGAGCGCGGCGCTCTTCGGACCGTTGGAGCGTCGCACACAGGCGCTCATCGACCGTCACTTCTACCGCAAGCGGTACGATGCCGCCCGGACTCTCGCGGCGTACAGTGCGACCATTCGGGACGATGTGGATCTCAACAGGCTCACTGAAGACCTGGTCCAAGTGGTACAGGAGACGATGCAGCCGGAACACGTGAGCCTTTGGTTAAGGCCCACGAGTGTGAGTGAGCGTGCTTCGGACACTGCCTGATAGTTGGCACTCGGAGGGAGAGTAGGCCGCGTCGTATGGTATAAGTGACACGGAGGTGCAAGGAGAATTCGCATGGCGGTACAGGGTCGGAACTGGTCCAGTTTTCTAAGGCGGCGAAAGCGCGTGGAACGTCCGGCGCCGTCGATAATAGCACCCCAATCTCGGCCCGCGGACACCACGGAACTTCAGATTGCTCCAGACGATCCGATCATCGCTTACTTTCAACATAGTTCCGGCGCTGTGGATATCGAACATCTCAAGCTCGACTCGCCGGCGCTGGAGGCAATGCGAGCCGCATCTGTCCGGCTGGTCGTGCCGCTGGTCAGCCAGGGAGAGCTGATCGGCCTGCTGAACCTCGGCCCGAGGCTAAGCCAGCAGGAGTATTCCACGGACGACCGGGCGCTGCTCAACAACCTCGCGACCCAGACCGCGCCGGCCGTGCGGGTCGCCCAGCTCGTGCGCCAAAAGCAGGTAGAGGACCAGGCGCGTGAGCGCATAGACCAGGAACTTCGCGTGGCGCGCCATATCCAGCAGACGCTGCTCCCAAAGCGGTTGCCCCAGTTCCCCGGCTGGCAACTCGGCGCGCACTATCAGCCCGCCCGCGCCGTCGGCGGTGACTTCTACGACTTCCTGGAGCTTTCGGACGGGCGTCTCGGACTCGTCGTTGGCGATGTGACGGATAAGGGAGTACCCGCCGCACTGGTGATGGCCTCAACACGCAGCGTTCTGCGTGCTGCGGCGTCGCGACTGGAATCCCCCGGCGTGGTCCTAGGGCGCGTGAACGATCTCGTGCACCCCGATGTTCCCCCAAACATGTTCATCACCTGTATGTACGCCATACTCAACCCGGTCAACGGCAACCTCGTGTACGCCAACGCTGGACACGATTTGCCGTTCCACCGGCATGGCTCCAGCGTCGTGGAGCTGCACGCGCGAGGCATGCCCCTGGGTTTGATGCCGGGCATGGAGTACGAGGAGAACATGACCGTCCTGGCGCCGGGAGACGGTGTTCTCTTCTACAGCGACGGTCTGGTTGAGGCACATAATTCTCGCCGCCAGATGTTCAGCTTCGGGCGGTTGCAGCGGCTCATTGCAGAGCATAAGGAAACGGACGCTCCCCTCGTGCCGTACCTGTTACACGAGCTGGAGAGATTCACCGGACCGGGTTGGGAACAGGAAGATGACATCACGTTGGTGACGTTGCAGCGATCGGAGGAAGTTATGGCTGCAGGTCTGGCGCGGCACGAGCACGACGATAAGACGTCTGACACGGGCCGAGTGCTGCTGACTCAATTCACGATTCCGAGCGAGGCAGGGAACGAGCGAATCGCGATGCGCCAGGTAGCGGACGCTGTGAGGCAACTTGAGCTGCCGCCAGAGCGTGTGGAGAAGCTCAAGACCGCCGTCGCGGAGGCGACCATGAACGCGATGGAGCACGGCAATAAGTTCCAACCCGAAGTGCCGGTGACCGTCCGGGTCTATGCCTCCCACGCCGCGCTGTCGGTGGGAATCACCGATCAGGGTGGGGCGCCACCCGACATGGGGGCACGAGCACAGAAACCGGATATAGAGGCAAAGCTAGCGAACCTGCAGACGGCTCGCGGCTGGGGGCTGTTCCTTATCGAGAACATGGTGGACGAGCTGCATGTGACTAGTGGCGAGCACACCCACACCGTTGAGCTGGTTCTCAAGCTGACAGGGGGGAACGATGGCGATGACCCCGCTTGAAGCCCACGTGCGTCAGCAGTCGCGAGTCGCCATAATCGACCTGCGCGGTGAGATCAACTCCTTATCCGAGGACACATTGCAGAAGGCGTATGCTGAGGCCGAGGCAGGAAACCCGGAGACTATCCTGCTCAACTTCGAGGGCGTAGATTATATTAATAGTACTGGTATCGCGCTGATAGTTAGCTTGCTCGCCAAGGCTCGCGCCTCCCATCGTCGTTTGCTTGCAGCCGGTTTGAGCGCACATTACGTGGAGATTTTTGAGATCACCAGGCTCGCGGACTTGATGAGTGTCTTCTCCACCGAGGCGCAGGCGCTCCAGGACGTATCGGCGGCAGCGTCGTAGCCGTGCCCGCGGTGCGTGAAGCGGCGGGGACGGGAAGGAAAAGAGGCACAGGAAATGAACCAGGCCCAGGTAACACTGAGTGTACGACAGCCAAGGCCCACGGTCGGCGTTATTGATGTGCGCGGCGATCTCACTGCCTTCGCGGAAGATCTTCTCATGGACGCATATAAAGAGGCCACAACGAACGGAGCACGCAACATCGTCCTCAACTTTGAGGGACTCGAATACATGAACAGTTCTGGCATTGGTCTGCTCGTCACGCTGCTCATCCGCGCAAATCGGCACAAGCAGAAGTTGCTCGCGTGCGGCCTCAGCGACCATTACGTGCGTATCTTCGAGCTTACCCGGCTGAATGAGGCAATCGGCATGTATGCCAGGGAGTCGTACGCGCTTGCCGCACTCCCGGAGTAGCCGGGTACACCGCCTCCGTTCACAGCGATTGTTTCGCCAGTATCGGATCATGCAGTTAAGTGTCGACGGGCAGCCGCCTGTCGCGGATCCGGGTGTAGGACCGCATCACATGGACCGGGCCGCTCGCCGGAAAGTAGGATGCGGGTGAGTGCCGTAGTCAGGGAGATGACGCGGCAGTCGCGCTACGACGCGGTAGTCGTCGGTGCGGGGCCGAATGGTCTTGCCGCGGCGATTACGCTGGCGCAGGCTGGGCGCTCCGTCGTACTCATCGAGGCGGAGGACACCGTTGGTGGTGGTGCGCGCTCCGGTGAGCTCACCCTGCCGGGCTATATCCACGACTTGGGATCGGCGGTTCACCCGCTCGGTGCGGCCTCACCATTCTTCAATAGCCTGCCGCTCGCGCTCCACGGACTGGACTGGATCCAACCCGACGCCCCTCTCGCGCACCCGCTCGACGACGGGTCTGCCGCGGTGATGGAGCGCACCATCGAAGAGACGGGCCGCACGCTCGGGCCGGACGCTGACGCATATCGCCGCCTGCTTGTGCCGTTAGTCGAGACGTGGGAGGAGATCTCCCCGGCCCTGCAAGGGCCGCTCGCCCCGCCCCGCCACCCGCTCGCGCTGGCACGTTTTGGCGTGCTGGCGATCCGTCCCGCGACGATGCTGGCGCGCTCGGTGTTCATAGGCGAGAGGGCGCGGGCATTACTGGCTGGAAACGGCGCTCACTCGTTGCTTGCGCTGGAGCAGCCGATCACTGGTGCATTCGCGCTGACGCTCGCATTGCTCGGACACGCGGTCGGTTGGCCGTTCCCGCGCGGTGGCGCACAGAAGATCGCAGATGCGCTTGCCTGCCATTTGAGGGAGCTCGGCGGGGAGATCGTGACCGGCACGCGAGTCACCTCTCTGGCAGAGCTGCCACGCTCGCGCGTCGTTCTTTGCGATTTAACTCCGCGAGGGCTCTTGGAGATTGCGGGCAGCAGAATGCCCTCGACGTTTCGGCGCAAGATGATTGGATACCGCTGGGGATTCGGCGCGTTCAAGCTCGACTGGGCACTCGATGGGCCGATTCCGTGGCGCGCGCCAGAGTGCCTGCGTGCAGGTACAGTTCACGTCGGAGGCAGCCTGGACGAGATCGCACGGAGCGAGCGTCTCTCCCGGCAGGGGGGGCATTCGGAGCGACCGTTCGTGCTGCTGGCGCAGCAAACCCTCTTCGATAGCAGCCGTGCACCGCTGGGCGGGCACACGGCGTGGGCCTATTGCCACGTTCCGAACGGCTCCACGTTCGATATGACGGAGCGCATCGAAGCGCAGGTGGAGCGGTTCGCCCCCGGTTTCCGCGACCGCATACTCGCCCGCTGCGTCACGCCTCCAGCGGCCCTGGAGCGACAGAATGCGAACTTGGTCGGGGGGGACGTCAACGGTGGCATCCAGGACATCCGCCAGCTCTTCACACGGCCGCGCGCGTATCACGTTCCGTACGCGACTCCCGTTCCCGGCTTGTACATCTGTTCGTCGTCCACCCCTCCGGGCGGTGGCGTCCACGGCATGTGCGGGCACTTCGCCGCACGGGCCGCGCTGCGGTATAGCTTTTAGTCTCCGCTCTCGTGAAAGTGGGTGCCGCTGCCTTGTCGTTCGACAGTGGCGCATGTCCTGTACGTCGCAATCGTCTGTTCCAGCGGTGCGACGGTCTCCAACAGTGTCACATTTGCGGGATTACAGTCGTTCTATAAGCAGTGGAGTCCACACGGAGGTTCGTGGCTTGGCAGTAACCGAGGCAGTCTGGAGGGCGGGCGGGTCCTCTGAGGACTTCGACGCCCTTTTCCTCGCGCATTGGGCGGAGGTGTACCGGCTGCTGTATCGAATGCTCGGCGATGAGGCGGAAGATGCGGCGCAGGAGGTGTTTCTGAAGCTGCACACCAGGCCGCCTCGACCTGGCTCGAACTACCGCGCGTGGCTCTACACCGTTGCGACGCGCGAGGGGTTGAACCGGCTTCGTTCCCGCGGCCGGCAGAGTGGTCTCCTCGGGAGGGTGAAAGTCCTCTTGGGTACGCAGGCGGAATTGAGCCCGGAATCGGCGGTCGAGCTGCAAGATGAGCAGCGTGAGGTACGAGCACTTCTCGGACGGATGCGTCCCCTTTATGCACAACTGTTGCTGCTACGGCACGAGGGTCTGGAATACGCCGAGTTAGCGGAGGTGCTAGGCGTGCGCAAAGGATCGGTCGGGACGCTCCTGGCGCGCGCCGAGCAGCAGTTCGCGAAACTTTACGGCGAAACTGGGGGTACAGTATGAGGTGTCCATCCGACGGTGACCTTCGGGCGTTGACAACGCAGAGGGCAGACGCGAAGGTTCGTTCGCACGTAACCGAGTGCGACTCCTGCCAGCAGCGACGGATGAGCATTGAACGGTCCGCAGCGACTGTCCGCTCGACCCTCGATACGCTGGGTCCGGCCGTTGGGTCGGGTTCGGTAAAGGACCCGGCCACTGCACTACAAGCGTTCAAGGCAAGCACACGCGAGACGGAAAGGACGAAGGCTATGACCGAGTTCGGCAAGAGAAGTTACCGACCTGCATTCGTGGGCGGAGGGTTGGTCGTCGCGCTGCTGGTGGCGATGACGATCGCACCGGTGCGCTCTGCTGCGGTGGGACTGTTCGATGTGTTCCGCGTCGAGAAGTTTGCGGTGATTACGATCGATGCCTCGAAGATGCCGGTGAAGATGAGCGATGACGGGGGCCATAAGCGGACGGGTGAGCGCCCCAACCCGAACATCTTCGGCACGTACCACGGTCCGCTTCAGCCGGAGAAGCCGCAAGAGGTCGCGTCGCTTGAGGCCGCAGAGGCGATCGTAGGGACTGAGCTGGCAGAAGTTGGCGACGTGTTGGATGGCAAGAGCGCTGGTTCCGTCAACGTTAGCAACCCGGTGCGTGCTAGCTATACGTTCGATACAGATAAGATCGCTGCGAAGGTGCGGGAGACTGGCATGGAGGGCATACGTGTTCCGCAGCAGATCGACGGCAAGACGTTCACATTCAGCGCTGACCGCGGCGTGATTGTCCGGTACGGCACGGAGGAAAATGGGGCGGTATTCGCCCAGGGACCTAGTCCCGAACTCACCATCCCCGAAGGGGTGAACATGGATTACCTGCGTCAGGACTTTCTGTTGATCCCGGGCATCCCAACAAATGTCCGTGAGCAGGTGCAGGCCATCGAGGACTGGGAGCGGACCCTGATCATTCCCGTGCCGGCGAACGGCACGAGCCGCGAAGTGAAGATCGACGGTCATGAGGGCGTCCTCATCGGCGATGCCGCGGGTGAGAACAACGGCGTGCTCTGGCAGCGGGACGGAATGCTGTACGCGGTCGGCGGGAAGATGAGTGGTGCCCAGGCGCTAGAGGCCGCCCGCGCGGTCCGGTACCCGTAGCACCCATGCCCTCGCAGCGTGGCGGAAATCAGCACATTGTGGAGGCACGGCATGCCGTGCCTCCATTGGTATGGACCTTATGACCGAGTCTGGTCCGGCGATCTACGTTGAGAACCTGCGGAAGGAATACCGCGGTAAGGTGGCCGTCCAGAACCTGTCGCTCCAGGTGGAGCACGGGGAGGTGTTCGGCTTTCTCGGTCCGAACGGTGCTGGTAAGACGACGACGATAAAGATGCTCAACGGCCTGGTCCGCCCGACCTCAGGGCGTCTGAGCGTGCTCGGCCGACCGCTCGGTGACGCGGAAGCTCGTCGGCGCATAGGCTTTTTACCGGAACAGTTCCGGTTCCACGAGTGGCTGCGCGCGTCGGAGTTCCTCGACTTTCACGGATCGTTGTACGGTCTGTCACGCTTAGAGCGGCAGGCGCGGATTCCTGATGTGCTGGATCTCGTTGGCTTAACAGGGCGGGCGGATAGTCGCCTGCGTACGTTCTCGAAGGGAATGTTGCAGCGTATCGGCATCGCGCAAGCGGTGATAGCCGACCCGAAACTCGTGTTTCTGGACGAGCCAACCAGCGCGCTCGATCCGCTCGGCAGGCGAGATGTGCGCGATATCATTCGCACGCTGCAAAGCCGCGGCGTCACCGTGTTCCTGAACTCCCACCTCCTAGGAGAGGTGGAAGCCGTGTGCGATCGAGTGGCGATCATCACGGAAGGGCGCGTGGCCGCGATCGGCCCGACGACCGATCTCCTGAACGGCGATCACGTGGTCGAGGTGCGCGCCCGGGATGTCTCGGAGACGTTGCTTACAGAGATTCGTCGCCGCTACACGGTGCTCGAGACTAACATACCATCGATTGGCAGCACCCGGGACTTCGATGGCGGCATCCAGACAATGGACCGCCCTGGCATTACGGATTGCCAGCTCGTCCTCTCGGTCGCCGATAGCGCCGTCCCGGGACTCGTCGAGCTGCTCGTCCGCGATGGAGCGGCGATTCACGCGCTTGTCCCGCGACAGCGTTCGCTCGAAGACCTGTTTGTAGACATCGTGCAGGTTGGTGGTGACCGGTGAGTGCTGTACTCATCTTCGCCCGGTTCACCCTGCGTGAAGCAATCCGTAAGAAGATGGTGCTTGGTGTGCTCCTGCTCTCGGCGCTCTTCGTCGGGATGTACGCGTACGGCTTCTCCTCGCTGAGGAGCAACTTCATGGAGCGAGTGGCAACGGGCGATGTGCCGCTGATCGATTTCCCGGTATTTGCGAGCGTGATGGTACAGCTCGGCTTCTATACGGTGAACTTCCTGAGTGGCGTGATGGCTATCTTTGCCTCCGTCGGCAGCGTCGCGGGGGAGGTTGACGCCGGTACCTTCCACGCGATCGTCCCGAAACCCGTCCGACGGTGGCACATCGTCGTAGGCAAGTGGCTTGGCTATGCGTTGATGCTGACCATCTACGTCGCGCTAATGTGCGCCTCCGTGCTTGTCGTGTCACGATACATCGGGGGGTACGTGCCGCCGAACCTCGTGTTCAGCTCAGCCCTCGTTGTGCTGGTCAGCTTGCTGCTGCTCTCCCTTACGATCCTGGGCAGCACGGTCTTTTCAAGCCTCACGAACGGGATCGTTGTTTTCATGCTGTACGGCGTAGCGCTGATGGGCGGTGTGGTAGAGCAGATCGGGCGCTTTCTGCAGAACGACACGCTCACGAACATCGGTGTCATCACGAGCCTCGTCATTCCCAGCGATGCGGTCTGGCGACTCGCGTCCTCGCTCCTGCAGCGGACCGGCGACCTGTCGGTGCAAGTGATCCAGACGCCGTTCACCGCCTCAGCGGAACCCAGTCCACCCATGGTGATCTACGCCCTCTGTTACGCCCTGGGGGCCGTCGCGTTTTCCACCTGGCTTTTCGGCCGCCGGGACCTGTAACGCAGAGATGATATGCTCCGCCAATAATGCGACGGCTGATGGCAGTCGAGAGAGACCAGGGAAGGCAGTCCAATATCGGACTGCCTTGTGGCACGGGATGACTGCCGCGACCTACGGTACTGGCTGCGGGCTGGAGGTCGGGCCGTCGACGACGGGCTTGCCATCCTTCCAAAGCAGTTGGTCTATCCAAAGCAGCCGACCGGGGGGCTCCACCCCGATGGTGTCGGGCGGCCACGCGTGGTAGACGATCCACTCGTCCCCGTCATCGTCTTTGATGACCGTTTGGTGGCCGGGACCCGCAGCACCGCCCTGAGACTTGAGGATCGGGTTTTCCGGCGCGTCCTTGCATGGACCGAGCGGTCCCTTGCAGGTGGCATAGCCCGTGGCGTAGAACTCGGTGTCGAAGCCATTCGCCGAGTAGAACAAGTAATACTTGCCGTCGTGCTTCCACATCGTCGGCGCCTCGACGAGATTGCCCTCCCACTCGGCGTCCTGCGTCGCCAGGCGCGATGGCTTCCCGACCAACTTGAGGCCGTCGCGCGACAGCTTCTGCGCGTAAATGTATGTTGGCAGGCTGCAGCAGTTCCCATCATTCTTCCACAGCAGGTACAGGTTGCCGTTGGTGTCCGCGAACGGACTAGCGTCGATGGAGCCACCTTCATCCACTTGGCACACGAATGGCTCCTTGTCTCGATCGACGAAAGGACCCTGCGGAGAAGAGCTCACGGCACGGCCGAGACACTGCCGATAGTTTTCGCTCGATGCCGCGGTGTAATACAACACGTACTTGCCGTCGGCGCGTCGCAGCACTTCGGGTGCCCAGGTCTTGCCCGGCTCAACCCACGGCGCAAGCACCGGCATCGCGTCCGCTCCCTCGGTCCACTCCACCAGGTCGGTGGACTGCAGGGTCGGGACGTTGCCCCTCGGACCGTTGGTGGCGTAAGCGTGGTACTCTTTTCCAACCCGGATCACGTGGGGGTCCGGAAAGTTGCTTTCGAACACCGGGTTGACGAATTGTCCGGCGCTCGGGGTGCTGGCCGCTGTCGGAGCAAGTTCTTCGGGCGGTGTGGTCTGGACGGATACCGTGGCCTGAGGCGAGGTTGCCGCAGGGGTGGCAACCAGGGGCACGGTGGTCGCCGTCTGGGCCGCGCCAGCTCTGGACGCCGGCGTTGCCGTTTCCGTGCCTCCGCACGCGACGATCGCCAACAGCAGCAGCATCGAAAGTGGCAGAGTGATCCGACGCATCAAATGGTTATGCAGCAAGACGGCGTCCCTCCTGATTTGCCTGGGTGGGCGGTTGCACAATTGGAGTATAGCGGGACTGTGCGGATTGACACATTTCCGGCCGAGGAGTATCATACGGCAGTCTCGGGTAAGTTAGCATACAATGTGTCCACTCGGAGCGCTTGGGTATGCAAAATGCATCTTACGGCGCGCGCTAAAGATCGTTCACGCACGCAGTAATGATCAGAGCAATTGGGGGGGGTGGTAGGTAGCACATCTCGGACGCGCAGCTTTTAAACGGTGGCAAGCTGTCCTATCCGGCCTGTTGGCCGGACGAACCGTACAAGGAGAGATACATGTCTTTAGGTACCAAGCGAACCAGCCTTTGGCTCGCCCTGATAATGATACTGTCGCTGGTGCTAGCTGCCTGCGGCAACGAGGGTGGTAACGGTGGAGACACGCAGGGTGGTACGACCCCAGTCGCCACGGAAATGACAGGTGGCACCACACCCACGGAGATCACACCGCCGGAGGCTGCAACGACACCCGGTATGGTCGGTGCGACCGCTCCGGCCGATGCTGAGGAGACCGCCCCTGTTGGTGGAGCAGGTGCTGGCGGCCCGGTTGCCGCGCAGCCGACGTG
>JADDPA010000112.1 GCA_016782125.1 Thermobaculum sp. | reverse complement strand
CGGCGCCCTCCGCGAGGCGCGCGCTGATCTCGGGGTCGAACACGTACCAGTGCGGCGCGCGGCCACCCGCGTTGCGGATAACCTCATACTCCCGGCCGTCGCGCGCCAGGAAAAGCACCGAGACCTGGGCGGCGGTCGTGCCATCGCGCCGGAACCGCTCCTGACTATACGGCAGGGAATTGAAGAGCGCCCAGCCGATCGCCTCAACAATCGTCGTCTTACCGGCGCCGTTCTCGCCACAGATACAGTTCGTGCCGTGCGCGAAGCGAACCTCGACCTCCTTGTAGCTCTTCACGTTCGTAAGCTGCACGCGGAGGATCCTCATGGCAGGCCACCCGCCCGCTCAATGCCCCGCTCCAGCAGCGTCACGATCTCTTCCGGCGGCAGCTTCTGGAGCGCCGAGTCCTTGACCTCCTGCACGGTTTGCGCCCATTCCACGGCGTGACGCTCGTACCGAGAGTCGCCAGCAAGGAGCTGCTGGAAGACCTGCAGTTCCAGCGCCCGGCGGTCTATCTGCCCATCGGGACCGAGCGCCCCCTCGAAGCTCTGGCCCACACGCATCGTGCTGTTCTTTACCCGGACCACAAGCGGGTCCCAGAGCTCGCGCACTCGGGCCTCCAGCCGGTCAAGCTTAAGGGCATCGTCCGCGAACTGCAGCGTGCCGACGAGCGTCACGTCGAGCACGGGCGGCGAGGCGACGCCGTCTATGAGCTTGCGCTCAACTTCGCGCAACGCGGCCCGTTCGAGGCTGTCCAGGGTGGTGCACGCCTCGACGTGGACGTAGATGCGGTAGAAGGGCCGGCGAGGGTTGCTATGGTGCTGTACATCGAGCAGCGTTCGGCTCTCGGTGTCGGCCTCAACGACGTAGTATCCTCGGTCCCACTGCGTCTCCTCCGCTGAGACGGTCTCCAGCGAGCCGGGATTGTATGCCCACGCGCCGAAGTCGTAGCGCTTGTGTATATGGCCGAGCGCGAGGTACTCGCAGTGCGGGCGGAGAACCTCGAGCTGTGTCCCGCTGAGGCCGCCGGTAGATCGCGGTATCTGCCCTTCCATCCCCTCGTGCAGCATCACGATACCGAACGGACGTCCGGCCTCGGCGGAGAGCTGATCCGAGACGCGTTGCAGCACCCTGGGCGCGCTCGCGCCGTAGTACTTGATGCCGTAGATGCGCGCCGGCCCGATGTCAACGTACCCGCCGGTCCGCTCCTCCGGGTCCCAGGGCGTGAGCGTGGACTGTCCCGCCGAGTCGTCGGGTTCCAGCAGGTAGAGCAGGTCGTTCTCAGCGAGGAATGTGAGCCAGGTATAGCTCTGATTGAAGAACGCGCGCTCGTGATTGCCCTCGACGCAGAGCGTGGGGATGCCGGCCGACTTAAGAGTGGTGAGCAGATCGAAGGCCTGAGTCATCGTACGAGGGTCTACGGCGCGCTTATGGAACAGGTCGCCCGCGATGAGCACGAAGTCCACGCGCTCACGGATCGCATGATCGCATACGTGCCTGAATGCCCGGGCAAAGTCGTCGGCCCGGTGGGAGCTGCCGTATTGCTGATAGCCCAGGTGCACGTCCGCGGTGTGAATCCACCGAATCTTCAAAGACGTCCCTTTCTATTTGGCCTCAAGTGTATCAGCGCTGTAGTCGTATTGGTACAGTCTGACGGAACCGCGTGCACCCATCACGAGGTGCATGCGGTCGACGACTGCCGCTTGGGTTCGGTGCTAGGCAATGGCTGGCACGAAGGGTGCATTCACCATTGCGAGGCAGGGATGTGGCAAGAGAGTACAGAAAGGACGGTCATGGTAAACGTAGGACTCCTCATATTGCGGCTCACGATCGGGGGCTTAATGGCCGGCCATGGGGCGCAGAAGCTCTTCGGCTGGTTCGGCGGATACGGTGTGGAGGGCACGGGCGGCTGGCTGGAGTCCATGGGGCTGCGACCGGGAAAGCTGTGGGCCTGGCTCGCGGGTGGCTCGGAGTTCGGCGGCGGTGTGCTGACTGCTCTAGGCTTCCTGAACCCGTTGGGACCCTTGGGCATCCTCGGGTCGATGGCGATGGCGAGCGCGACGGCGCATCGGGGCAAGCCGATCTGGGTGACGGCGGGTGGTCCGGAGTTGCCCGTCGTGAACATCGCCGCAGTGACGGCTATCGCGCTCGCGGGCTCGGGCACATACTCGCTCGATGAGGCGATGGGCACCGAACTGCCGCGGTGGACGTTCCCTGCGGGCGCAGCCGTGGCACTTGCTACGGTGGCCTTCGCCGTGGGTCGTCAGTCGGAGCAGGCACAGATCCCCGAAGAAGAGGCAGGTGGCGAGCTCGCCGGGGGAACGGAGGCGCAGCACCCGGTCTAGGACCTGTGCCGCTCAGAAAAGCAGAGGGGCGGCGCACCACCGCCGCCCCTTGAGGGATGAACGCCCGGTCGGCTAGCCGCCGTAGTGGTACCAGGCGCGGTCGAGCCAGTTGTAGTCGAGCCGGTGCGAGCCGTTGTAGAATACCGTGCTTGCTCCGGTGGCGTGGCTGGCCTTCTGCCGGTTGAAGGAGAACGTGATCGTGGAACCCTTCGGCACGCTGATGCTCTTGGTGTACACCGTCCCCCGCCCTGGCACGTGGGCTTCGCCGGGAGGTCCTCGGGCGCGTTCCGGTAGTCGCCGCAGAAGACGTGGACGACCGCCCCCATCCCGGTGCCATCCGGCTTCCTGTAGTGGTACATGACGAACATGGCGTCGCCCCGAGGCGCGGTGCCATACAGTGTCAGCCGGAAGGTCTGCGTCACATACGTCGGACCCTAGTCTCGGGCAGCATCGCTAACTGTGGCCAACGGCTCGCCTGTAGAGGTCCTTGAACGCGGGGTAGAACTCGCGATACAGGGTGTAGCCCTCGGTGTAGCGCTCGGCCAGACGCGTACCCGGCTCGATCGTTTCGAGCGGGCGAATGGTCGCCTCGCAAGCCTCAGGGATGCTCGTCCAAACGCCCGCACCGACACCTGCCAACAGCGCCGCACCGAACGCGGGCCCCTCCGTCGCGCTCGTCCGCACAAGCTCCACGCCGAGCACCGAGGCAAGTATCTGCATCCAGACGTCGCTCTGCGCCCCGCCGCCGGTGATGCGCACCTCGTCGAGCGGCAGACCCTGCCCGCGGAGAATCTCCCAGCTGTCGCGCAGGCTGAACGCCACGCCTTCCAGCACGGCACGCGTGAGGTGGGCCCGGTTATGTATCCCGGACAGGCCGAAGAACACACCGCGCGCCGCGGCATCCATGTGTGGCGTCCGCTCCCCTTGTAGGTACGGCAAGAAGTATAGACCCTGAGCGAGCGGTGGAACTTCCGCGGCCTCTTCCGTCATGCCGGCGTATGCCCGCTTGCCGCCGTTGTCCTCGATGCCGAGCGTGTCGCGCAGCCAGCGCAGGCTGTAGCCGGCAGCCTGGTGCACACCCATCAGGTAGTATGCGCCGGGCACGGAATGGTTGAAGGTGTGCACGCGGCCCTGCGGGTCGATGCGGACCTCGTCGGCATGGGCAAGCACGGTGCCGGACGTGCCGATGGAGACGGCGACAAGACCGCCGCGCACGACGCCCGTACCGACTGCCCCGCAGGCGTTATCCGCCCCACCGCCGACAACGCGTGTACCCGGGGCTAGTCCAGTTAGCGTCGCCACCTCTGGCGTAACCTGGCCACTAACCTCCGCAGAGCCCCGCACGTCAGGAAGCAGCGTACCCGGGAGCCCGAGCTCCTCAAGCAGCTCGTCCGACCACCGGCCCTGGCGCACGTCAAACAGGAGCGTGCCGGCCGCATCAGAGATCTCCATGGCCACCTCGCCGGTGAGGCGGTAGCGGATGTAGTCTTTAGGGAGCAGCAGCAAGCGGGCGCGCTCGAAGTTTTCCGGCTCGTGCTCGCGCACCCAGAGCACTTTCGGCGCGGTGAAACCTTCCAGCGCGGGATTGCCGGTCAAGTCGATCAGCCGGTCTGCCCCGACCGTCTCAGTGATCGTGCGGCACTGCGCGGTGGTGCGCCCGTCGCTCCAGATGATCGCCCGGCGAACGGGACGTTTGGCATCGTCGAGCAGCACTGCGCCGTGCATCTGCCCCGAGAGGCCAATGGCGGCGATTTCCCCAGCATCGACGCCGGCAGACGCGATCACGCCCTGGATAGCGCCAATGGTGCCCTGCCACCATTCCTCCGGCTCTTGCTCGGCCCAGCCCGGATGCGGGTGGTAGAGCGGGTATTCCTCCGTGTGCGACGCGACGGTCCGTCCGGCCTCGTCAAAGACCGCCGCCTTGCAGCCAGTCGTGCCCACGTCCAGTCCCAGCAACAACGCCATATTGCTATCAACCCTCCCGCGTCGGTTTGTATCTGTGCGCGACATCGTACCACGTTGCTCGTTGGCAGCTACCTGGCTGGATGCCTGCGCTCCCTGCAGACGCAGCGCACGATCGGAGGCTCAGAGGCATTCCGTGTCGTCGCGCGCCGAACCCTACGCCCGCTCCGGCCACTTCCCTGAGCATGCCCGCGATTTGGGCTCAAGCGCGGGCAGTAAAACTCTACCCGCGCTCCGGTTCCGTCCTTCTGTTATCGCTTCGACCGACCGGATCAGCGCAGCACGCCGAAAGCGTCGACGATGACCGTGGGTCGGCCAGCGGTGCCGCGCACCTTAATAGTGACCGTGTGCGCGCCACTCTGTACCCATGAGCGGGTGAAGACCACCGACCGGGGCTGAACTGCGGACGCGAACAGGTCGACTGTGCGCACGAACACGCCATCTACCCATACATCCGCCTGCCCGCGATTCGGCGCCCTCGTCGCGGCCCACGACACACGGGAGCCCGTGAACTGGAAACGTGCCGTGGCGCCAGCATTGTCGGCGTGCACGATGTACCCGCCCGACGCCTGGCTCCACGCCTCTCTCGTCCAAGCACCCACGGGGTAGGTGACCGCCGAGGTGTTTTCCTGGTAACGCCACGGCACGAAGCTGAGGCTGTACGCCCACGCGGTCCAGTTCCCGGCACGATCTTGCGCCCGAACCCGAAAGCGGTAGGTACGGCCGATGACGGCCTGCTCGGTGCGCAACTTGGCCGTCGTCCCGCTGACCGCCCAGGTGTAGCCTCCGCCATCAACGCTCCGCTGCACCTGATAGTGTGCCACCCCGCTCGTGGCATCCGTGGCGGACCACGTCAGCCGCACGGGGACGCCGCTCGCGGACAGCACGGAGCCGATGACAAAGCCGTGGGCCACCTTACTCATCACTGGTCGTCGGGTGTCGAGCACAATCGTATCACTGCGCACCGTGGACCATCGGCCTGCGGAGTCGCGCCACTGGGCGTACACGGCGCGCGTGCCATTCGTGGTCGAGCCACCGTACGTGGTGTTCGCAAGGTTCCAGTTGATGGCGCTCGTGTACGTGTAGGTCACTCCCTTACTCAGCAGGCCCGACGAGGTCGCGGAACTACTGGAGAGGCGGATATGGGTTGTGCCGGCGGGCGCGGAACTCGTGACCCGCACCGTGGAGGACTTCGCGTATGTAGCACCCCCGTTAATAGTGACCGAGGCTGCCGAGGAGGAGATCACGAGGTTGTCGTAGTAGTAGTGGAGCATCCAGCTCCAAGTCTTGCCCTGGCGCGCCCAGTACTCGGTGCCCCACTGATACATGATGTCATCGCCGTAGTCGGTGCCATCACCCTGGCGTCCGGCCCGGTAATAGCTCACATGGACGCTGCCGTCTCGTGTCGCTTTGAAGCCCCACGTGTCGTCTATCGCCTTGTCCATGCTGGCGTAACTTACGGCCGGGTTGTACACCTGGTCGCACTGGGAATCCATCACGTCGGCGCCCAACCCCGGCCACTTGCCTCCGCGGTTTACCTGGTACCAGCCGTAGTGCTTCGTCGCCATAGCGCCCGCCCGGAGCGACTCCGTTGGCCAGCCCGAGAGCCACTCATTCGGGAGCACGTGTTTCACGTAGTACTTGAAGTTTACGACCTGAACCGTGCCGGCGGCGCCCGGATTGCAGTCCGCGCTCCCGGTCACGTAGACCCGGATCGTGCTCGGCGGTGCTGAGCTTGTCGAGGTAGCCGTCAGGGTGGTGGGGCTGAAGCTAGACGACTCCATTTGCGGTGTCGTGGTGGACGAGAACGTCTTCGCGCGCGGCTTCGGCTGCCGTAGTTCGACATTCCGCGCTTCGAGTTTCGTGGTTATCCGCAACGTGTCGTCCGGGATCACGCGCGCGTCGGAGAGGCGCCACATCCCGAGACCCGGTGCGCGAACCACGATGGTGATCAGTCGCTCGGCGCCGACTACCTCGACCGGTGCCAGACGGAACGTCCCCCCGACGTCGGTGCGAATCCTCTGCCCAGCGGCATCGACGACCGCGCCCTCCACCGGCCGGCCAGCATGGGTCACCGTGCCCTCGACCATGCCGGTTCTCGATACCGCCGGCGCGCCGCCTGGAACCGCGGCAAACAGCAGGCAACCTATGAGCAACGCAATTATACTCCGGAGCATAGACATCCCTCCATTCTTCACGTATCCTCACATCGTGTCCGCTCCTCCGACCGTCCACAGTGCCGTGGTGAGCGCAGACGGCCAGACTTGAGCACACTGCCAGCGCCCCGCATGTGGCATGCCGCCATGACAATAACGGGTTTAGCGAGCAACATGCGGAACGTCTGCGCACCGCCATGCTGTACCACCGAGCCAGGACCGAAACGGTAGGCATCAAGCCCCAAGCTCATCCAAAGCGCAGGATGAGGCGGTATACTCGCCGGGGATACGGTACTTGGTCGGGACCCTCCACCGGTCTGGGATACGGGTCCCGAGTCCCTGCCGGAGTACGACGGGTGTGACAGCCCAGCGGCACACGCGAACCACCCTGCACAGAACCCATGGAGGACGAGAGTGGCTGAGGTGACGGTGCTCGGTGCGGGAACGATGGGCAGCGGGATCGCGCAGGTGTTCGCCCAGGCTGGCGACACGGTACACCTAATCGAGGTCTCACTCGCGCAGTTGACGCGCGGCATCGCGGTTATCGAAACGAACCTTGCCCGCTCCGTCGAGAAGGGGCGACTCACCGCTAACGAGAGCGAAGTCATCATGGGGCGCATCGTCGGGTCGTCGGATCTGGAGCAGGCAAAGTACTCGGAGTTGGTTGTCGAGGCGATCCACGAGAGCCTGATTGCGAAGACCGAGGCGTTTCGTGCGCTGGACTCTATGTGCCCGCCCGAAACGATCCTCGCCTCCAACACCTCCTCGATCTCTATCACCACGCTCGGCACAGCCACTGGACGGGCGGACCGGGTGATCGGGATGCACTTCTTCAACCCGGTGCTGGTGATGAAGCTGGTGGAGGTGGTGCGCGGCCTTGCGACAAGCGATGAGACCCACGCCCACGTGATGGACTGGGCACGGCGCCTCGGCAAAGAACCGGTCGCGGTAGGCGACTCCCCTGGATTCGTCGCGAACCGTGTGCTCTTGCCGATGATTAACGAGGCTGTGTTCGCGCTGTACGAGGGGGTCGCTGACGCGGGGGAGATCGACACGGTGATGCGGCTCGGCATGAACCATCCGATGGGACCGCTGGAACTCGCGGATTTCATCGGGCTCGACGTTTGCCTGAGCATCATGAGTGTGCTGTACGACGGTTTCGGAGACCCGAAGTACCGCCCCTGCCCGCTGCTCAAGCAGATGGTCGCCGCGGGTCGCCTGGGCCGCAAGAGCGGGCAAGGCTTCTACCGGTACCCTGCCTGACCGGACGTCCGCGACGTCGGCAGATGAATAGGTTCCCCTCCACAGGTTACCGTCGGATCAGGAACACTCGATGATCACGCCGCTGGCTCGTCGGTTGCGGTACCACCAGCGCGACCTGATGATGAGGCGAAGAGAGGGGGCGGAGATTGGCGACAATCCAGATCTGGGGCGGTGGCCCGTATCACCCGACGCGCGCGCAGGCCGAAGTACTGCGCGCACCGCTGCAAGCGATGGGACATGAGGTACGCTACGGGGACGACCGATCCGTGTTCGAGCCCGACCGCCTGCGCAGTGCGGACCTGCTCGTCATGTCAGGGCTCGACTGGTCCGCCATGACGAAGGTAGATCCGAAGAACTGGGTCGAACCCGGACCCATACCGGAACGCTACGAGCCGCTAGCAGAGGAACACTTCCGAGCGATTCAAGGGCACCTGGAGGCGGGTAAGCCGCTGCTCTGCCACCACACCTCGATCATCAGCTTCGACGAGCGCGAGGAGTTCACGGATATCTTCGATGGTCGCTGGATAGACGGCCGCAGCACTCACTCGCCGTACCAGGAGTTCGAGGTTCACATCTGCGATACGGAGCATCCGGCGACGGCCGGGCTCTCCGATTTTCGAATCTCCGACGAGTTGTACTACAACCTGATTGAACCCACGCGCAGCCATATACTGATGGAAGCGGAGTACGAAGGCAGGCGCTGGCCACTCGGGTGGGCCGGCCAATACGGGGATGCGCGCGTGCTCTACTCCGCACTCGGCCACGACATGCAATCATACGCCAGCCCGGAGCTCCAGCAGTTCCTGCTCAACAGCGTCGCGTGGCTGCTAGACCGGTGAGTGTCTACCTCCAAAGCTGGGCTGCAGTGCGATGGTACCCGGCTATGGACGCAGTGGACTTAAGAACGAGAAGACAAAAGGAGAACACGGCATGTATCGCGTAGCGATCATCGGCGTCGGCAGAGGCGGACAAGGCATCGGGGGGCACAGCATTGGCTACCGACACGCGATGTCGTACCAGGCCCAGGGCAACTGCGAGATCGTCGCGGTCGCCGATATATCGGAGGAGAACCTTTCTCGCTTCGCGACAGAGTACAACGTCGAAGCCACGTACGCGGACTACCATCAGATGATCGCCGATACCAAACCCGACGTCGTCAGCGTGGCAACCTATGCCGGCTTGCACCGCCCGATGGTAGAGGCGTGCGCCTCGGCCGGGGTGCGCGGCGTCTGGTGCGAGAAGCCGTTCGCCCTGAATATGGACGACGGCATCGCGATGGTCGAGGCGTGCGAGCGCGCGGGGACGAAGATGATCGTGGATCATCAGCGACGCTATCTACACCACTTCCAGGAGGCGAAGCGGCTGTGGTGCGAGGGCGCGGTGGGCGATCCGGTGCAGATCTTCGCGAATGTCGGCGCGCCAGACATGATGGAGTGGGGCACCCACTGGCTGGACACAATGTACTTCCTGATGAACGACGAGCCCGCGAGCTGGGTGCTCGGGCAGGTGCGCTGCACGGGCGCGCGCCGGGCGTATGGACACGTGCAGGAGGAACATGGCCTCGCGTACATTGGCTTCGCGGACGGCACGCGCGGAATCCTCGAGAGCATCGAACAGATCAACGGCGACTTCGCGCTGCGCCTGATGGGCACCGATGGCTTCATCGACTGCAAGCAGGATGGCCGCCTGCGGGTGCTCAACGGCGACGGCTGGCGAGACGTGCCGGTGCGGTCAAACATCCACAGCCCGTCCGCCGGCTACGAGGCAGAGGACGCGTGGCTCGCGGCGCTCCAGGCACTGCTCGACTGGCTGGAGGGTAGCCCCGAGCCGGAGGTGTCGGCACGTAAGGGTCTGGCGACAACGGAGCTGTACCTCGCCGCATACGAGTCCGCCCGCCGCCGCGACCGCGTGGACCTCCCGCTGACCACGCAAGCGGAGCTACCGCTGGATGCAATAGTCGAGAAACGAGCGTAAAAACGCGAAACACAGCCGATTAACTAGCCGTTAGGGTGTTTTCCTCCTGCGCCGTGACCCAGTAACGGAGATCCGGGTGTCGGTGAGTTGTCCTGCCACGACAGCCGTTGAGTAGCGGCGAACTCAGCTTTGGCGCGCCACGTGATGGCAGCTCGAACCTGAAGACGTTCCAACCTGGTTCGGAGACGGCCGTGATCGTCCGTGCATGCTCCCTGGTGCCGTTGCTCCCCACGATATCCGGGCCGAAGCACGAGCAGCGTTTTTATTCCCCGATCACCTGTAGCAGTTCCTCGGCGTGCTCGGCAGGGGTAACCTTCTCAAAGATGTGCTGGATATGCCCCTTTTCATCGATAACGAACGTGGTGCGCATGACACCCCGCGGCCCGCGCGCACCGTACGCTTCCGCGACTGCCTGCTCGGTGTCGGCGAGCAGCGTGAACGGCAGGTCGTACTTCTGCTTGAAGGCGAGGTGGCTCTGCGAGTTATCGGGGCTTACCCCGAGAACCTTCGCGTTCCGCGTCTGGAATTTCGGGAACTGATCCCGGATCGCGCACGCCTCGATGGTGCAGCCGGGGGTATCGTCTTTCGGGTAAAAGTAGAGCACGACCTGCTGGCCGCGCAGATCCGTGAGACTAATTGTGTCTCCGTTTTCATCAGGCAGGGTGAAGTCTGGGGCGGGACTTCCGATTTGCGGGTTCATGGGGAGGATGCCCTTCTGGCCTCGGCGGCCTTGTTTGCGATGAGCGCGGCCATCGAGCCCGCGCCCACACCGTTGTCGATGTTCACCACGGCCAAGCCGGGCGAGCAGCTTTGTAACATCGTCAGCAGTGATGCAATTCCCGCGCCGCCCGCGCCATATCCGGTCGACGTCGGCAGCCCAATCACCGGGACGTTCACCAGCCCGGTTACCACCGACGGCAGCGCGCCGTCCATCCCGGCGGCAACGACGATCGCGTCGACACCCTCTTCCAGAAGGCCGCGTAGTGGCGGGAACAGCCGGTGCAGACCGGCGACGCCGACGTCGTAAATCTCCTTCGTCACGCACCCCATTTGCTCCGCGACGATCAGCGCCTCCTGCGCGAACGGGATGTCAGATGAGCCGGCAGTCATGATGCCGACCCTCCCGCCAGTGCGTGGGGCAGGGCGGGCCGTATCCTGGATGCCGAGGCTCCAGCCGCCAGTGAGCAGGTGGGTCTTCTCGTAGCGGCTTCGCAATGCGGCGTGTAGTTCGGGGGCCGGCCGGCTCACGATCGCACGGCCGGTGCGCTCCAGCAACGCAGCCACTAGGCGCCCGACCAACTCCGCCGTCTTGCCAGGCGCGTAGATTACCTCGGGAACGCCCTTGCGGCTCTCCCGCTGCGGATCTAGGCGGGCATCCACCGTCCCGGGGGACTCGCTGCTCCGGGCCAAGCTCGCCAGCAGGTCCGCGAATGGGTCCACTACGCAGGCCCCGAACTGGCCGAGCGATGTACCGAGGCCGCGTGGCGGGAAGCGCGCCAGGCATAGAACCGCTCCAGTGCGAAGAACGTCACCACGGCGTATACAATGCCGGCAAGTACGTCGATCACGTAATGGTCACCCATGTACACGACGCTGAACCAGAGGCAGAAACAGTACACCAGTGCGAAGGGCGCGACAATGCGCCAGTACACCAGACTGAAGAGGAACACGAGCGTCGGGTACGCGGCGTGCAGGCTCGGCATGGCAGCCACTTCATTGGGGTTGCCGTTGGACATGATCCACGACCAGTTCATCCCCAGGCCGAGGGTTTGTGGTATCCAGGCGCGGAGCAGGTAAATCGGCTCGGGGATCGTCTTCAACGGCGCGGAGGCCATCCACGGCGGAACGGCCGGAAACACTACATACGTGATGATGCCCGCCGTCGAGAGCAGAAGCAGCGCGTACACGAAGCGCCAGTAGAGACCCCGGCTGCGAATCCACAGCAGGAACGCATATCCCAGAGCAAGCACGAAGTGGAACGCCCAGAAGAACGTCGCTACAATGTCATACCACGCGGCCTGCCCCGGCGTGAACAGCCACCGCTGCAGCACAGCACTCGGTATCTGCCCGTTAAAGAGCCAGCGTTCTACGGCGACCAGATCCTCATTGTGGAGGGGGAAGCCACCACCGAGCTTCACATCATTGGCATAGCCACGCAACATCTGCCAGCCGAAGAAGAGGATCACGAAGGGTATCCAGTCGCGCAGGAACGTCTTGCCCTGACCGAGCACGATCGCGGCAAGCACCACGAAAATGAGGAAGGTGTCGGGCCCGATAAAGCCACCCCGGAAGAACATGACGAGACCGAGGACCGCCGCATACACCGTGATCCCGATCAGGTACACCCTGGTGGATATACCGCCTGTTCCCTCAACGTTGCGCTGCTGGACCTTCTCAGAGCTAGCCAACCTCGACCAGCCTTTCTGCTGGAGGCTCAGGGTCGATGGTATCGATAAGAATCAGCAGGGCCAGCGCGAGGAGGGGCAGCAAGAAGATGAACAGCCCGGTCATCGCGGAATCGGCAAACCGGAAGTAGCTCCGACAGTTCGAGCAGCTATACACCGCCATCGCCGTTAGTGAGAGCACCGTTGTGACGAGCCACACATAGCGTCGCCGGCTGATGGCGGCGAGCGAGACGAGCGTCGTGGCATACCAGGGCCAGAAGTACGGCCCAATGAAAAAGAGATACGCAAAAAGGAACCAGAACCACACCTCGACGAGGTCGCTGCGCTCCTTGATGCGGCGCGCTAGGCGCAGGCCCACCGTCAGAATGAGTACAACGCTGAGCACGCGGACCAGGGTGTCCGCGAGGTCACCCGCTCGGATGGGCGCGAGGTTCCATCGGCCGACGTTGGCCACCCACACCATCAGGTCACGCAGGCCGTTATACGCAACCGCGGGAAGAGAGTTCAGATACCAGGCACTCTGCGGCGGCAATGTGTACATGCGCCGCCACCCTCCTTGGTTCATATAGGGAATCCAGCTCACGAACCAGACCGAGAGTATGGCAATTCCGAGTATGAAGAGTCGGTGCACCTTCTCGCGGACGGTGCCAGTGCCCCGGACCAGCGCGAAGACGTAGAGTGGCACGAACAGCGCGGCCGTGAACTTGATCGCGATCGCGATACCGAGCAGAACCGCGCCGATGACCGCCCGCCGATGGAAGTAGGCGAACAGCGCTCCCAGCACGCCAAGTAACATTAGAGAATCGTTGTGCGCGTTGCCCGCAAACTCCGTCAGTGGCAGCGGGTTCCAACCGTAGACGGCCATTGAAAGCGCGCTGTGCTGCGGGCTCACCTTGCGCACGATGGCCCCGACGAGCACAGCGTTCAGCAGGTGGGTGAGCGCGGCGGCAACCTTAAAGGCGAGCACATGTGCGTACACACCGCCCGGCACCAGCTTATTGATCAGCGCCGACCAGGTGGTCCAGAGCGGACCATACGGGCTGAGCAGATTGCGCCAGTCCACCCGGCCTAGGAATGGGTCGCTCGGCGAATCCGAGGGTAGCGTGACGTATGGATTCAGCCCATGGACCTCGACCATGCGCCCATAGAAGATGTAGCCATACACATCGTTGGAGTACAGGTCCGGATTGAGTATCGCGGGTACCGTGAGCAGGGCTGTAAACAGCAAGACGAAGCGACTCAAACGGGGATGCTCGTTGTGACGGACACAGTACAGCGCGTAAACATACGAGGCGAAGAGCAACACGAGGGCAACCGTGTATAGCACGATGCGCGCGAGGACGCGCACGGGCAACCCCAGCACCTCGGGGCCGACTACCGGCATCCACCCCGGCAACGGGACGACGCGCGCGAGCATCAGCAGTACCGTGGCGATGAAGAGCGCGATGCACGCCCGTTTCAGGTTCGGCTCCCGCGTCGGCTGGCCGGACGGCGAACCTCGTCCAAAACCCGGCGCGATCCGCTTCGCCGCCGGTCGTGCCGCTTCTACTATGTATGCCATCGGCTGCGCCATCTTCGTACTTGTGCCTCGCCCTGAGAAACGACTGCTGCTACTGTACCGTCGGCCGCCGAGCCCTCGTTGGTGTTCGCCTCTCCACGGGTCAGACAGCGGTACCGGTTGATTGGCAATCCATCGCCATTCTGCCTGCGCTGCGCCGCCGTCGTAACCAGCCCACCGTCTCTAAGCCGAGCAGTGTGGCAAGCGCATAAACGATACCGGCGAGTACATCGACCACGTAGTGATCACCCAGGTATACGATGCTAAACCACAGGCAGAAACAGTATAGCAAGGCCAGGGGTGCGACTCGCCGCCAATATTGCATGGAGATGAGAAAGATTAACGTTGGATACGCGGCGTGCAGGCTCGGCATTGCGGCAACGACGTTCGGATTGCCGTATTGCATGACGTACGAGACGTTCGGCCCGTACAGCCAGCCGCTAAATAACTCGTCCCGAATCGAGTAGATGCTTTCCGGGATCGTACCGTAGTATTGGGCGGCGAGCCACGGGGGTACCGCCGGATACAGCACATAGGTGATAAAGCCGGCGAAGGAGAGCACGAGCAGAGCACGCACAAACTTCCAGCAGAGATCTCGGTCGCGGATCCACAGTAGGAAGGCGAACGCGAGGGGAAGCACGAAGTGAAACGACCAGAAGGCTGTGGACATGACGTCGTACCAGCGCACCTGCCCCGGCTCATACAGCGCGCTTTGCAGGACGACGGTGGGTAGCTGCCCGCCGAAGAGGGCTCGTTCGGCGGCGATCAGGTCCTCGTTATGCAGCGGAAAGCCCCTGCCATTCGCCGCTTCGTCCGCATACCCGCGGAGCAGTTGCCAGCCGAACAGCACGAGCGCGAAGGGTATCCAGT
>JADDPA010000129.1 GCA_016782125.1 Thermobaculum sp. | reverse complement strand
GCTGCTGGGTCTGAATCTTCGTCTTCTCCCGCAGGTACATGATGCCGACGCCCTTGGGAGCGTAGAACTTGTGGCCGGAGAGTGCAAGAGATGTCACCCCGAGATCCCGCACATCGACGGGGAGGGCACCGGCTGCCTGCACGCTGTCGGTATGGAAGGCGATCCCGGCTTCGCGCGCGATCCGCGCGACGGCACGAACGGGCTGGATCGTTCCGATCTCGTTGTTTGCGTACATCACGGAGATCAGGCGAGTGTTCGGACGAATCGCGGCGCGCACCTGCTCCAGGTCGATGATGCCCTCCGACGACACTGGCAGTACACTGACCTCGTGGCCCTCACGCTCCAATTGCTCGACGGTGTGGAGCACGGCATGGTGTTCGATCGCTGTGGTGATGACGTGGCCGGTTCCCCCTGCGGCCTTCACGATGCCCTTGATTCCGAGGTTAATGCTCTCGGTGCCGCAACTCGTGAAGATAACCTCCGATGGGCTGCAGTTGAGGACCTGCGCCACACGCTCGCGCGCGTCGGAGACCGCGCGACGCGCCGCCTGACCAAGTTGATGCGCGCTGCTGGGATTGCCGTATTGGGGGCCGAGATAGGGCAGCATCGCCTCCAGCACTTCGGGGTGCACCCCCGTCGTTGCCGCGTGATCCATGTACACTGTCTCGGTGGGCATACGTCAACCTCCAATCTTCCATCGGCAGTATAACACGCCCCCACCGCCCCTCCGTTGCCCTGTACTCGTGCGGGCGGTACACTCAAGGGACAGCAGGCACGCACCATAAGGCCAGGGAAGACGTGAGATTACGATGAGACGGATCAGGCTGGGTACCCGGGGCAGCAGGCTCGCGCTGTGGCAGACGGCGTGGGTTGAGGCATCCCTACGCGCCAAAATCCCTGAAGCCGAGATCGAGCAGGTCGTAATTCGAGTCGAATCCGACCGGCGGCCGGAGGTGCCCATCACCGCGATGGCGTCGCGTGGCGTCTTCACCCGGGACATCGAGGTGGCCTTGCTTGACGGGGAGATCGACGCTGCCGTGCACAGCCTCAAGGATCTGCCATCGGAAGATGCACCGGGATTATCGGTGGCGGCCACGAGCCCGCGTGAGGATCCGCGCGACGCCCTGCTCAGTGTTGACGGTGCGCAGCTGCACGAACTAGCCGCCGACGCGGTGGTTGGCACGAGCAGTCTCCGGCGCGCGGCACTGCTTCGCGAGGCGAGGCCGGGTCTAGATATAGAGCCGATTCGAGGCAACATCGACACCCGGATTCGGAAGCTCCGCGCCGGTGACTATGCCGCGATCGTGATGGCGGCGGCGGCGTTGAACCGGCTGGATGCGAGCGTTCCCGCCCAGCTCCTTCCCGTTGACCCGTGGGTGCCGGCCGTTGCACAGGGGATCATCGGAGTTCAGGCGCGGACCGATGACGCGGAAGTGGTGGCGATGTTCGCCATGATCTCGAACGAGGAGGCGATGCTCTGCGCATCGGTCGAGCGTGCCTTTCTACGCTCGCTCGGCGGTGGCTGCAGTGTGCCAGTCGGCGGGTATGCGGCGCTGCGAGATGGTACTGTCGAACTCACGGGATTTGTTGGCTCGCCCGATGGTCGGCGGATACTGCGGCTTAGCGAGCACGCTCCGGTTGCGAGCGCTGCCGCGCTCGGTCCGAGGGTCGCACGAGCACTGACCCAACAAGGGGCAGATGCGATCCTTGAGCAGTTGCGTAGTATGGCGCCGCTTCTTCGTGCAGAGTGATGGACGGGGCGTCTGGGACGACAGTATCAGGTGAAGCCTGCGCCCTCGCCGGGCGACGCATCCTCGTCACTCGCGCTCAATCGCAGTCGACGGGTCTGTCCGAACTGCTCCGGAGTGAAGGCGCCGAGCCAGTCCAGTTCGCGACGATCCGGATCCAACCGACCGATGACTGGTCGGCCGTCGATGCGGCGCTACGCGATATCACCCACTACGACTGGGTGGTGTTCACTAGCGCGAACGCGGTTCGGATCTGGATGGAGCGGCTGCAGGCACTTTCATTCAACATAACTGCCATGGCGAGCCTTCGAGTTGCGGCCATCGGCCCCGCGACGGCTGATGCGTTGCGAGTTGCCGGAGTACACGTGGATCTCGTCCCGCCGGAGTCCGTGGCGGAATCGGCGCTCGCGGCGCTGTGTGCGGAGGGCGTCGCTGGCCGAAGGTTTCTGTTGCCGCAGGCAGCCGCAGCTCGCGCGGTTCTGGCAGTCGGGCTAGAAACGGCGGGAGCGGCCGTTACGGTGGTGCCGCTGTACGACACGCTCCCCGCGCAGGAGGACGCAAGGGCTGTGTTGTCGGAGATCGCGTCGGGTCGAATTGACGCGGTGACGTTCACGAGCTCCTCAACGGTGCGCAGTTTCGCCCAATATGCAAGGGCCACGGACGTGGCGACGCTGCTGCGCGGCATCAAGGTGGCGTGCATCGGCCCGATCACCGCCACGACGGCGCGCGAGTTCGGTATTCGCGTGGACGCCGTCGCCTCCGAGCACACTATGCCAGGGCTCGTGGCTGCGCTGTGCGAGATACTGCCGCGGGACGAGTTTGTTGAGTCAAGGATCCTTAGTACACACGAATCACAAACAGCAGGTGAAGAATGAACAGGGTGTTAGATCCGATTAGAGAGATGGGTGGGCGTGCTGGTTTCCCCGACGTGAGGGGCCGTAGGCTGCGCCACACGGAGCAGATGCGCGCGATGGTGCGCGAGACGGTCCTTCATCCGGCGGACCTCGTGTATCCGCTTTTCATAACGGAGGGTTCCGGTGTGCGGCGGGAGGTGCCCTCGATGCCGGGCGTGGCGCAACTCTCCATCGACCGCATGGTCGAGGAGGTTGGGACGATCACTGAGCTGGGCATCCCCGCGGTACTCCTGTTCGGACTACCAGACGAGAAGGATGCTGTCGGCACCGGCGGGTATGCGTCTGAGGGAATCGTCCAGCGCGCGACGCGGGAGCTGAAGGCCCGATACCCTGACCTGCTGGTCATCACGGACGTTTGTCTGTGCGAGTACACGGACCACGGACACTGCGGCCTGCTGCAGGGCACACACGTCGATAACGACGGGTCGCTGGACCTGCACGCCCGGACGGCCATCTCGCACGTCGAGTCGGGCGCGGATATCGTGGCGCCGTCGAACATGATGGACGGGACCGTGGGGGCGATTCGCCGGTCCCTCGATGACCGGGGGTACGCGGGCACGCCGATCATGGCGTACTCCGCGAAGTACGCGAGTGGCTTTTACGGCCCGTTCCGCGACGCCGCGGCATCGGCGCCCTCGTTCGGTGACCGGCGATCGTATCAGATGGACCCAGCCAACGGACGCGAGGCCCTGCGCGAGGTCGCGCTGGACGTCGCCGAGGGAGCGGACATCGTCATGGTCAAGCCGGCGCTGGCCTATCTCGATGTAATCGCACGGGTGCGGGCCTCGGTGGACCTTCCCGTGGCGGCATACAACGTCAGCGGCGAGTACGCGATGGTCAAAGCAGCCGCGGCAAATGGCTGGCTCGACGAGCGCCGGATTGTGACGGAGGTCTTGACGGGCATCAAGCGCGCGGGCGCGGATATCATCATCACGTACCACGCCAAGGAGATTGCTCGCTGGCTTCGCGAAGGATAGGTGGTGCTCGCCAGCTGAGCGGCGTGTGCGGTTCCGAACGGTACAGGCACCGGTACTCCGGCACGAGGCAGCCTGTCAGCACGGAGGTGAAGCGAGCCACCTTTACCTACCAGTGCGCACTGATTACTATGACGCCCGCACCCATGTGCTGAAGCCCGACGACGCTACGGGAAGGAGATCCGATTGCAAACCCACGTATCAACGTCCATCACGGCGGTGAAGACGCTATCGCACTACATCAATGGTGAGTGGTTTGGGGATCCAGGGGCCGAGCGTCTGCCCGTCCTGAATCCCGCCACGGGGGAAAGCGTCGGGGCGATGCCGATCGCCACCGCCGAAACGGTGGACCGGGTGGCACAGGCGGCACACCAGGCGTTTACCTCGTGGCGCTCCGTACCGCCCATCGAGCGGGCCCGATACATGTTCCGGCTCCGTGAGCTTCTCGTGCAGCACACCGATGAGCTGGCACGACTTATCACGATCGAACATGGCAAGGTGCTCTCCGACTCGCGGGGCTCGGTCCAGCGGGCCATCGAGAACGTCGAGGTGGCCGCTGGCATTCCGTCGCTGATGATGGGCTACGGGCTCGAGAACGGAGCGGGCAGAGAGATCGACGAAGAGGCGGTGCGGCGGCCCGTCGGCGTGTTCGCGTGCGTCGCGCCCTTCAACTTCCCACTGATGGTTCCGTTCTGGTTCATGCCGTACGCGGTCGCGACAGGCAATACGTTCATCGTCAAGCCATCGGAGCAGGTGCCGCTTTCCCAGCAGCTCGTCTTTGAGCTTATTGACCAGATCGGACTGCCGCCCGGCGTGCTCAACCTCGTCAACGGCGACAAGCGCACCGTTGATGCATTGCTCGACCATCCACTGGTACGCGGGATATCGTTCGTCGGCTCTACCCCAGTGGCTCGACATATCTACGCTCGCGCGGCGGCGAACGGCAAGCGCGTGCAGGCGTCGGGTGGCGCAAAGAACGTTATCGTGATCATGCCCGACGCCGTGCTGGAGAAGACCGTCCCTAACGTGATCAACTCGGCGTTCGGCTCATCCGGACAGCTGTGCCTGGCGGGCTCGATTATCATCCGAGTGGGCGCGGCGCACGAGCCTGTGCGCGATGCGTTGCTGGCAAGTATGAAGCAGATACAGGTCGGCGATGGGCTCACCCCGAAGTAGTAATGGGACCGGTGATCAGTGCGCAGGCACGGGATCGCATTCTCGCGGCAATGTCGGATGGCGAGGCCGAGGGGGCTGACCTGGTCACCGGTGGTGGTGCGGCGCGAGTTGCGGACCGGCCGGGCGGATACTTTGTGGAGCCGACGCTGTTCGACAACGTACGTCCCACCATGCGCCTCGCGACACAGGAGATCTTCGGACCGGTGCTGTCGATGATGCCTGTTGAGACGCTCGAAGACGCGATAGCCGTCATCGACGCCAGCCCGTACGGGAACGCAGCGAGCATCTTCACTGAGCACGGAGGCTCGGCGCGCGAGTTCGGTGCGCGCGTGGATGTTGGCAACATCGGCGTGAATATCGGGGTGGCCGCGCCGATGGCGTACTTTCCGTTTGGTGGCGCGCGGGAGTCGTTCTTCGGAACGGAACATGGTCAGGGACCCGATGCGATCAACTTCTTCACCGACCGGCGTGTCGTTATCCGGCGCTGGTTTGGCGGCGCGAGCGATGCACGTGGGCATTGGTAAGCGGTGGCCGACCCGGAGGCGCGCCGGCGATTTGGTGTGGCCGTGAGTTCCCGAGCCGCTGCACACCCTGGAGGAGATATGGACACCGAACGGCTGTACTCCGAGTACGTCAATACGAGCTTCGTCAAGGGTATTGAGCCCGTGGTGGTGGATCACGCGCTCGGCGCAACGATACACGGCGCCGACGGGGAGGAATATGTTGATCTCTTCGCCGGCATCTCTGTCGTCAACGCGGGACACAGCAACCCCAAGATCATCGCCGCTGCCAAGGCGCAGTTGGAGCGGGTCGTCCACGCGGCGTCGTACATTTACCATGTCCCTTTGGTGGCCCAGCTCGCCCGGCGTCTCGCCCAGATCACGCCTGGCAGACTCCAGAAGACGTTCTTCGGCAACAGCGGGGCGGAGGCAGTCGAAGGAGCAATGCGCCTCGCCAAGGCGTATACCGGCAGGGGGGAGTTCATCGCGCTGCAGGCATCCTTCCACGGCAGGACAAGCGCCACGCTCTCCGTCACCGGGAATGCCGCCCGCAAGACCCATGGCGGTCCGTATCTGCCTGGCGTCGCGTTTGCCCCTGCCCCAAACCCGTATCGCTGTCGCTTCTGCACCGGTTGCTGCACACTCGCGTGCGCGGACGCCGTCGAAGACGTCTTTAAGTATCAAACGTCGGGCGATGTCGCGGCATTTATCGCCGAGCCCGTGATGGGTGAGGGCGGCATAATCGTCCCGCACCCCGGCTACTTCCGGCGTGTCAAGCAGGTCCTCGACGCCCACGACGTGTTGTTCGTAGCGGATGAGGTACAGAGTGGCTTCGGCCGTACGGGGGCCATGTTTGCCATCGAGCACTATGGCGTGGAGCCGGACATAATCGCGATGGCGAAGGGGATCGCGAACGGATTCCCGCTCGGAGCCTTCATCGCGCCTCCCGAAATCACCGACAGCTTCCGGCCGGGAGAGCACTTGTCCACCGTTGGCGGTAATCCGGTTGCTTGTGCCGCGAGTCTCGCGACGATAGAGGTGTTGCACGACGACCGCCTGGTCGAGCGTTCTGCTGAGCTGGGCGCATGGTGCAAGAGCCGACTTGAGGAGATGGCCCGGCAACACGAAATCATCGGCGATGTTCGCGGCGTCGGACTCATGATCGGTATCGAGCTCGTGCTCGACTGTGCAACAAAGCAGCCTGCGGCTGCCGAGGCCGCCACGGTCCGCCGCCTCTGCCGCGAACAGTGTGTTCTGCTTGGTGTGGGCGGGCAGGACGGCAATGTGGTGCGGATCCAGCCACCCCTGGTAATTGAACGGGCCCAACTAGAACGCGCGCTCGACGTACTCGATGACGCGTTACGCTCAGTGGCTGAGACCCGCTCCGTCGGCGCGTCATGAATGGGAGGCGGACGCGTGAGCTAGGCATTGTTCTAGGGCGAGGCACGCCGGGTCCCTACAACGCGATCACGGACGTTCTCGGCGTGCGTGTTGGCCATACAACCCTGATCGAGGGCGACGGCGCTCTCACGGTAGGCCGTGGACCCGTCAGAACCGGCGTCACCGTCATCGCGCCGCACGACGGGGACATCTGGCAGGAGCCCATATTCGCCGGCTGCCATCGCTTGAACGGTAATGGAGAGCTGACCGGACTCGAATGGATTCGGGAGTCGGGGACGCTGTCGTCGCTCATCGCTCTGACGAACACCCATAGCGTGGGGGTGGTGCGCGACGCGCTCGTCGGGCACGCCGTCGTGGGTCGCGACCCGGGAGTGGCGTACTGGGCGCTACCGGTCGTAGGAGAAACATGGGACGGCGCGCTAAATGACATAAATGGGTTTCATGTCACGCGAGCACATGTTGAGCAAGCCATGTCTAGCGCCGCGAGTGGAGCGGTGGCGGAGGGCAACGTGGGCGGTGGCACCGGCATGATCTGCCATGGCTTCAAGGGCGGGACCGGCACCGCGTCGCGCGTGGTTGCTGCTAGCGCTGACAGCTACACGGTTGGCGTGCTCGTGCAGGCGAACCACGGCCGTCGAGAGCAGCTTCGGATCGATGGCGTGCCCGTGGGCGAGGAGATATCAGCCTCGGCGGTGCCGCTCCCGGGGGTACCGGCGGTCAGCGATGGGGCGGGCTCGATCATCGTCGTGGTGGCGACGAATGCCCCGCTGTTGCCGAACCAGTGCACCCGCCTCGCCCAGCGCGCGGGCTTCGGGATAGCCAGAACCGGCGGGGTAGGCGAGCACACCAGCGGCGATCTCTTCGTCGCGTTCGCCACCGGGAACCGTGGCCTGCCCGGCAGCGACTACAGACCCGACAGTCCGATCACCATTCCGCTACACGTGCTCTCGAACGCGTTTATCAACCCACTGTTCGACGCGGTGGTTGAAGCAACAGAGGAAGCTATCGTAAATGCGCTCCTGACCGCTGAGACAATGACGGGTCGCGACTACGTCATGGCTGGTTCTTCCGCACATCGGGTGGTCGGTGCTACATATGGGCAGCCCCTCTCCAGCGAACTCCCAGTGTCCACGTCACAACTGGCCTACAGAGGGGTGCTACATATAGTGGTCACCACCTGAAACGCGGAAGAACCCATGGCTCACGGACTTGATCCGGACCGCTTACTGCCTGTCATGCGCCGGTATGGGCGAGTATCGTAGCCCCACACGACGGAAGACGTGCATCGGTCGGCTCGGCCCCCTTTACGCTGGCTTGCAGTGATAATGGCAGGGAAAGTACGATGCACCCTGCGAGACATCCCGATCTTGGGGCCTCGGTGTTAACTCATACGGAGGGTGATGGACGTGCAGGTTGCTGTCAACTATTCGCCGGAGGCCGCTGGCCTGCTCCGCGCCGACGCCATCAGTTTCGATCGCTGGAAGTGCTCGCTCTGGCCGGAACTGGTCTCTGGCGCGCGCGGGACACGCCTCCCCCTCTACCTGCATGCCGGGTCCGGCACCGGCGCAGGGGGTGACTTGGATCAGATCGCGGCTCTCGTAGCGGACACCGCCACACCGTACGTCAACCTGCACCTCGCACCCCGCCGCACTGACTACCCGGGCATACCGGTCGGGTCTAGTAACCCCGTCCACCTCGATGAGATCCTGGAGAAGACCGGGCGGGACATCGTGCCGGTGTCCGACCGGTTCGGGCCGGATCGTGTGATCGTCGAGAACCTGCCGTACCGCGGCCCCGACGGAGTCCGCCTGCGCCTGGGGGCGGAGCCTGTGTTCGTGCATCGGGTGTGCAAGGAGGGCGGCTGCGGTTTCCTGCTCGACATCGCGCACGCCCGCACCGCTGCTTACCACCTGGGTCTCGACCATCGCGAATACCTGTCATCGCTGCCCGTCCACCGGCTGCGCGAGCTGCACGTGAGCGGCGTGGATCGAGATGAGAACGGACGCCTGCGGGAGCACATGCCCCTGTCGGAGGACGACTGGGATCTGCTGGCGTGGTGCCTAGGGGAGATACGCCGTGGGCACTGGGCGCGCCCGTGGATAGAGTCGCTGGAGTACGGTGGCATCGGTCCCCTGATGGAGTGGCGCAGCCAGGCAAGCGTGCTGACCAAGCAGGGATTCCGCCTGCTGGGGATCGTACGCTCCGCCCAGGCAGCTTGAGAGGGGGCGACCGCGTGGCGAATCCTGACAGGAAACCTCCGACTCTGGTGCTGATGGCGGGGCCGCCGGGGGCGGGCAAGACGACGCTCGCGATGGCCGTGTCGCGAGCGCTGGGCTGGCCCGTGGTCGACAAGGACACGCTGAAGTCGTCGATGTTGGCGGCCGGGGTGCCCGAGGAGACCGCCGGCCGGGCCTCCTACGACCTTATGTTCGACGTGGGGAGGGACCTCCTGCTGAACCAGGGGTTATCCACGATCCTTGACAGCCCTGCAGCGTACCCCCTGGTGATCCAGCGCGCGGAGGAACTGGCGAGGGAGGCAGGAGCTGAACTTCGGTTCGTCCTCTGCCTGGCCAGGTATAGGGTGCGCAGCGAGCGTCTCGTGCAGCGAAACACCCGGCCCTCGCAGTGGGCCGCCGATACGACCATCGTTGATGACGGCAGCGGTCTGTGGGTCCCGCTCCTCCCGCCGCACGCCCTGCGAGTGTGCGCCGAGGGGCCGGTAGAGGTGGAGGCCCAACTGGTGCTGGCGCACCTGCGCGGCACCGTGCCCCGACGCGACCCATGACGGAATGGTTGGAGCGGGCTTGCGGGCGCTATCGAGACAGCGATGCGATTCGAAGAACTGTTGGCTTTCTGCCTTCATAACTGCACGCCAGAGTAGAGGAGACCGTGGCAATGTCCGGTCGGCTTGGGAGACGTAGCCAATGGATATCGGACGCCCCACGGCGTGTATCTTGCGACCCTGATCTTCCGTGGGCCAGCGACGTGTTCTGCCAATGACGGCACCACGGGCATGCTGGTTCGCCACTTGATCACACACGACGAACCGGGAGGTTATCCACCGTGGAGTATCGCAGTTTAGGACGAACAGGTGTGCAGGTCAGCGAGTTATGCCTCGGCTGCATGATGTTCGGTGGCCGCACGGAGGACGAGGCGTCGGCCGACATCATCGATCGATTTATAGACGCGGGCGGGAATTTCCTAGACACGGCGAATGTATACACGCGTGGACGCAGCGAGGAGGCGACGGGTAAGGCGCTGAAGCGCAACGGCAAGCGAGACAAAGTTGTTCTCGCAACGAAGGTGCATGGCGCCATGGCTGACGACGACCCGAACGCTCAAGGTAACAGTCGCAGGCACATCATCGAGCAGTGCGATGCAAGCCTCCGCCGGTTGCAGACGGACTACATCGATCTGTATCAGATCCATCGGCCCGATTCGCAGATCCCGATCGATGAAACGCTGCGCGCGCTTGACGACCTGATCCGCGCAGGTAAGGTGCGCTACATCGGCACGAGCACGTACGCCGCATGGCAGTTGGTCGAAGCACTCTGGGTTGCAAAGGAGCTGGGTCTGAACCGGTTCGTGTGCGAGCAGCCCCCGTATCACTTGCTCGACCGGCGCATCGAGCGGGAACTGGTGCCGTTCGCGCAGACGTATGGCTTCGGGATCATCCCTTGGTCGCCGCTCGCAGGTGGTTTCCTGACCGGAAAGTATCAGCGTGGCAGTGAGCTGCCAGAAGATTCGCGCTATGGCCAGCAACCACAGCGTGGTGGGCGCGATACTCTGGTCGAAGCCGCGTTCAATGTGCTCGATGTCGTTCAGTCGATTGCTCAGAAGCAAGGCTGTTCGCCGAGTCAGGTCGCGCTTGCCTGGGTGAAGGACCAGCCCGCGATTACCAGTCCAATCATCGGCCCGCGCACGATGGAGCAATTGGAGGATAACCTCGGGGCGGCAAACGTGAAGCTCGCGGAGAGCGAAATGGACCAGCTAAATGAAGTGTCGCTTCCCGGCCGGGCCGTCGTGCCGTATTACGAGGCGGACTTCGGACCGCACCTCGTGCGTGTCGTAGCCTAGGTAACGGCTTACGGCGCAGTCATTAAAGAGCCTGCCAGGCATGGACGTCCGGCAGGCTCTCGTTTTGTCAGGTAAAGGAGGGGGATGGTTATGGGTGACAGGATTGCCTGGGGCGTGCTCGGGACCGGCAGTATCGCACGGACATTTGCTCGCGGGGTGCAGGGTTCGCAGACCGGCGAGCTGACCGCGGTCGGTAGCCGCACACAGGAGTCATCGGACGCCTTCGGCGTGGAGTTTGGGCTGGAGCGTCGGTACGGCAGCTATGAGGCGCTGTTGGCGGATGAGACGGTCCAGGCGGTATACATCGCGACGCCGCATCCGATGCACGCTGAGTGCGCAATAAAAGCTGCGGAGGCCGGCAAGCATATCCTCTGCGAGAAGCCAGTCGCCCTGAACTATCCCGAGGCCATGGCAATTGTAGAGGCGACTCGCCAGCACGACGTCTTCCTGATGGAAGCGTTCATGTACCGTTGCCACCCGCAGACGGCGAAGCTCGTCGAACTGGTGCGGGAAGGGGCAATCGGTGCGTTGCGCGCCATGCAGATCACGTTCAGCTTCGACAGCGGCTACAACCCCGAAGGGCGCCTGCTCAAGGCGGAGCTTGGGGGCGGCGCTATCCTCGACGTTGGCTGTTACTGCGCGTCAATGGCACGACTGCTTGCGGGTGCAGCGTCGGGGAAGCCCTTCGTGGAGCCCGACGAGGTACGGGCGGTTGCGCACCTCGGTGAGGAGACCGGAGTCGATCACTATACGTCGGCTGTCGCTACGTTTCCGGGCGGGGTCGTCGCACAGCTCAGCACCGGGGTCCAGGTTAGCCAGGAAAGCGCGGTGCGAGTATATGGCTCCGACGGGTGGATTCACGTGCCTTCGCCGTGGATACCCGGCAGGGAGGGCGAGCCGGTCTCCCTGTACTTGCACAGGAAGGGAGTAACGGAGCCCGAGCAGATCCAGATTGCAGCCGACATGGGGATATATGCGCTAGAGGCCGATACCGTCGCGCGGCATATTGAGGAGCGAGAAGCGTCGCCCCCCGCGATGACGCTCGAGGATACGCTCGGCAACATGCGCATGCTCGACCAATGGCGCGCCGCGATCGGATTGACGTACCCGATGGAGCAGCCCGAAGCCCAGACGCCGCCAGTTCACGGTAGACCGCTCGCCGTACGCTCGGATCATAACATGAAGTACGGACAGATAGAGGGCGTCGACAAGCCGGTGTCACGCCTGGTGATGGGCGTCGACAACCAGCGCACGATGCCGATGCTCGCGGTGATGCTCGACGACTTCTTCGAACGAGGAGGAAACACGTTCGACACCGCATACATCTACGGCGGTGGCAGCCTTGAGCGGATGTTGGGCCAATGGGTGAAAAACAGGGGAATACGCGATCAGGTCGTAATCCTCGACAAGGGCGCGCACACCCCGCACTGCACCCCGGAGGATGTCACCAAGCAATTGCTGGAGAGCCTTGAGCGGCTGCAAATGGAGTATGTGGACATCTACATGCTGCATCGGGACAACCCGGCGTATCCCGCGAGCGCATTCGTGGATGTGTTGAACGAGCATTACCGGGCGGGACGAATCCGTATGTTCGGGGGATCGAACTGGTCTATACAGCGCGTAGAAGAAGCAAACAATTATGCGGGACAGCACGGCCTCCGAGGCTTCGGCGCAATGAGCAACAACTTCAGCCTCGCTCGAATGGTCGATCCGGTGTGGGCGGGCTGCATTTCCGCGTCCGACCCGGAGTCCCGGAGGTGGCTCACGCAGAACCAGATGCGGCTAATGCCGTGGTCCAGTCAGGCACGCGGCTTCTTCACTGGCCAGGCGCATCCTGATGACCACTCCGACGAGGAACTGGTGCGCTGCTGGTACAGTGACGACAACTTTCAGCGATTGGAGCGGGTCAATCAAATGGCGGCGGAGCGGGGAGTCCTGCCGATTAACATCGCGCTCGCGTACGTCCTATGCCAACCATTTCCGACCTTCCCGCTGATCGGTCCGCGAGCGCTTGCCGAAACGCGGACATCGCTCCCCGGCTTGGACATCGAGCTCTCTCCCGAAGATCTGGAGTGGCTCAACCTGGAGCGGTGAGCGTTCATCCCTGGAGCTTCCCGGTGTTGGTGTCCATCCGTCTCGTCGGAACGGACATCGACACCGCTATCTGGCCGAGCGGTGTGCGGGTCACCAAGTCATGACTTGGTTGGGGCATGGCTGTGGGACGCTGTCCCTGCGTCTAGCCATCGTTCGTGTCGGCGTTGCAGGAGTCGGTCGAGCAGCGCTTGATATTCTTCTTGGGTATGCTTGCGTCTTCCCCTCTGGGAGTCCCAGTTGCGTCCCTTCTCCGCGTTGCAGGAAGGATGCGTCACCCCGAGGTTCGCCAGGTCGTTCGTCCCCCCACGCGACCTCGGTACGATGTGCTCCAGGTTCGCACCGACCCCGGTCCGCTCATCAAAGTTGAGGTTACCGTTGCAGATAAGACACTTGCCGATCCACCTGGTACCGGTGCGGGTAAAGGTACGGTCGCTGGCGGCTGTGGATATCAGTAGCCGGTTCATACTCAATTGTACCCGACTGCGCTGAGTAAGCAGCCTGAGTACCGGTGCTATAATGCGCGCAATCTAGCAGAGGAAGCGGTGATAGATGACATCTGATCAGCATCCAAAACCGGCCGTAACGGTCGATATACTCGTGCTGTCATGGGACGGTTCTAGTGTTTCGCTTCTCCTCGTCCGGCGGGGTTCGGAGCCGTACAAGGGGTGTTGGGCTCTGCCGGGCGGCTTCCTGGAGATCGACGAAACCCTGCAACAGGCGGCACTGCGCGAGCTTGAAGAGGAAACAGGTGTACGGCCTGATGCAGTGATGCCGGGGCCGATGTTCGACGCCGTTCAGCGCGACCCGCGGGGTCGGGTCCTGAGCGTTCCCTATGTTGCCCTGGTCCTTGCGGAGGACGTTGACCCCAAGCATGGCTCCGATGCGAGCGACGCATGCTTCTTCCGACTGCCCTCCTTACCAGAGACGCTAGCGTTCGACCACTTGGACGTCATCGCGGCGGTTTATCCAATCGCCACCTCGGCGCTACGTGCGGCTCATCTCGCGCCGTCTTTAAGCGGCGGGGAACGTGAGCGGATCGCGGGGATCATCGAGCGCGACGCCCTCGTGGCCGATAACGCAACGAGGGGAATCGGCTGACCAGTTTCGGTCGCAGGCATTTGGCCCCACCCACCGTCAAACTCGACAGGCTTTGGACGTGGAGTGCATCCCGCAGGCGGGAAGTACTTTGGTGACCGCAGGATCTCGATCGAACTCCGAGCCAATGAAATGAGGATGAGGACAAAAAGAAACCTCACACGCTGGTGTGTGAGGCTTCTTCTACATTGCTGAAAGAGGGGGGCGCGGCGGCCTACTCTACCGGGGTTTCCCAGTACCATTGGCGCTGCCGGGTTTCACGAGCGGGTTCGGGAAGGGACCGTGTGGTGCCCCGGCGCCGGTGGCCACGCCTCCCACAAGGGGATGGGGCCGGATAGGGAAGAGCTATGGGTGATGTGATACGAGCGTGTCGTTGTATGGGGCCCCCGCGCCGGGCTGTCCGGGGGGCGGGGGGATGGTGGGGGGTGATTTGGAGCGGGCAAGCCGATCGGCCGTTAGTACCGCTACGGCTGAACGCGTTACCGCGCTTGCACCTGCGGCCTATCCACCGGGTAATCTACCCGGGGCCTGATTGGGAGGTCTCATCCCGGGGTGGGCTTCCCGCTTAGATGCTTTCAGCGGTTATCCACTCCGGACTCAGCTACCCGGCGGTGCCAACTCTTGACAACCGGTACACCGT
>JADDPA010000157.1 GCA_016782125.1 Thermobaculum sp. | reverse complement strand
GTGAGATGGTACGCTTCAGACACTGATAATTAACCTATCGCGGTCGCGTAAGCTTACTGCACCTTCATGTGGTGTTTCCTTTCGTCAGCAATGGTCCATGGTGCGTGCGCAGACGTAGCTGCCTGCGCATCGCGCCCAACACAAGATCAGTGCAGCGCAGCAGGATATGAGAGAGCCAGTACCTGGCTCGCCCAGTCCGGCGATGGCGACGTGCGGGAAAGGAAGTATATTGAGCGGGGATGGCCACGCGCGGCGTTTGCTGACTTTCCTGACCGACTTTGGCCTTGCCTGGGGTCCGGTCGGGACGTGCCATGCCGTTGCGGCGAGCATTGCCCCCGAGGTCCGCGTGGTGGATCTGTCGCATGGCATCCCCCCGTTTGACCTGCGCGCCGGCGCGTGGGTTCTGGCATCCGCGCTTCCGTTCACGCCGGTCGCCGTCCACGTCGCGGTCGTGGACCCCGGTGTTGGCACGTCGCGGCTGCCACTTGCGGTGCATGTCGCCCGTGGTGATCTCCTGATCGGGCCAGACAACGGACTGCTGATCCCGGCAGCGGAGCGACTCGGCGGCATCCGAGAGGTGCGAGAGATCACAAACAGCGCCCTGATGCGCCAACCAGTCTCCCCCACGTTCCACGGCCGGGACATCTTCGTGCCTGTCGGGGCGCACCTCGCCGCAAGTCAGCCATTCGAGGAGGTTGGTCGTGTGGTCGAGTCTGGGCAACTCAGGTCACCGCCGTGGAAGCGCCCGGATTATGCAGAGCACCGGGTAGAGGGAGAGGTGGCGCTCCTCGACAACTTCGGGAACGTGCGCACGAACATTGAGGTACAGCGGTGGCCCATCGAGCGCAATCGAATCCTGCGCCTAAACACACCGAGTAACTCGGTGGATCTGCCCACGGCAAGCACGTTCGGGGAAGTGGCGACCAGAGACCTGATCGTGTTCGACGATTCATCCGGCTATGTCTGCATTGCGATGAACCAGGGCAGCGCCGGAGAAGCGCTCGGCCTACAGTCCGGAATGGCCCTTGGTTTGGAGCGGATCTAGCTACGGTGCGTCGTCCGATTGCGCTCTCCGATTCCCTGGACGACCGGCAATTCCGGTCCGTCGGAGTCGATGATCGTCGTTACTTCGGTACCAAAGTCCGCACCCCGAACTGCGCGGCGCCCAGCGAGGTGCCGCCAAGTACGGATCCCGGCGCGCCTGACTCGTGCCAGTACCGGGCTGCAACACGCTCAACCTCATCCCGCCTTCCACGGCTTGCCAGGATCGCTACGGTCCCTCCACTGCCACCGCCAGTGATCTTTGCCCCCCACAATCCGGAGCCGGGACCAGCTTCACGGACCAGGTCCACGAGCAGGTCCGTGCCCTGCGAACCGAGTCCGCACGCACTGTAGCTTGCGTGCGACTGGTACATCAACTCGCCGAGCAGACTTAGTTCCTGGTCCTCCAGCCGACCAGTCGCTAGGAGTGCGCGAAAGAGCATAACGCGATGGTTCTCATGGATTGGGTGCCCTGTGGGTTGGCGGATAGAGTATGTCCGCTCCGGATCAACGCGGGTGACACCATCGGTGATTCCTCCATAGCGTGCCAGGAAATCCGCGCCAGTCATGCTCTCTGGCACGTGGTTCTGGTACTTCCCTACCCACTCGGAAGGCGCCATCTTTGCCAGGTATCCGCCCCAGGCAGCGTCCTCGATCGTGACGCGTCCCTCGCCCGCTGGGATGGTGCGAAGGCCTGCGAGCTCTGCCACTATGCGGTAACCCATAAAGGCTCCGGTGCGCACCGCACCGTAATCGGCGCCGGATACGGCGTGCCGAATCCCGGAATCTATCCCCCAGACTTCGAGGCTCGGTGGCAACTCTACAGGAGGTTGAACCTCGGCAGGCTGACAGAGGAGGCAGAGGAGGCGATCCTGCTCCCCCAGCGCGGAGGTCATCTGGTCCATCACGCCGCACGGTGCGCCGACAACCATGTTCTCCGCAAGTTGGCAGAGCAGCGCGGTCTCGCGTCCGTCGAGCTCGACGCCGAATATCGCGGATAGCGCCTGCATCGTCGCCACCTCGAGCGCCGCGCTGGAAGAAACCCCTGCACCGGCCGGGACGCTCGAGTGGATGAATATCCGCACGCCGTGATTAGGTCGAAGTCCGCGCTCGCGCGCCAAGACCACGAGCGTCCCCGCGGCATATGCCGCCCAGGCGCGGGCTGGATCCGCGGTGAGCAGCGCGTGTGCCTGTTCGTACTCGGGCGCACCATCCCTTAGCAACTCTCCCAGGGGGATGGACAACTCTGAGTGGTCCCCGTTGGTGCTCCGCACCGTGAACGCGCGATCGGTGTCGTGCTGAGCTGCGGCGTAGCACGCGACGCCAAGTGGCAACTCCAACACCAGGCTGCCCGAGTAGTCTGCTATTCCCCCCATCAGGTCGAGGCGGCCGGGCGCGCGGGCGAGAAAGAGATGCTTCTCCGAAGGGAAGAAGTCGTAAAGTTTGTTCAGTGCATATAGGAATGCACCCAGGTCGGATGGAGCCTGCTCGGGAGGTGACTCAAGGCGCCACATGGGAATCACCGCTGGAGAGTAAGCCCTGGTCCCGCAGCACAGCGTCCAGGCTGGGGGCGACCTGGTCGCGAATGTGGGAGTTGGCGAAGCCGATCCAGCTCACATCAGATGTGACGTCGAGCGGGGCGGAGAGCGCCTGGCCGTACTCATCGGTGACGATCATTCCTGCCTCACGCGCGACGAGTTCTGTGCACAGGTCGTACGGGTGGCAGCACAGGCCAAGCGCGTGCCCACGTTGGGCAAGCAACGGCTCCAGGAGGGGGCGCAGGTCTGCGATCCAGCGGTCGTGTCCCATGAGCATTTCGTATAGCTGTCCTCCGGTGGAGATGTACTGGTCCTCGAACGTGGCGGCTTTACCCCGGACCGGAGGACCCAGGACGCGCGCTACGACCTCATCGTCCACCGCCGCGAGCAGATCGCGTCCACCCGGAAAGAATCGCGCCACCCCACCGTACCCCTGAGCGATGCTGTGCGCGTTCGACGGCCTGGGCGCTAGGGGTTGCCGCTCCCCCGTCAGTCGGTTGAGGCGTTCCCCACGTGCGCCGCCGCCATGCCAGGCCCAAAGTGTGTCACACAAATACTGGCGGACGAGCGGGATCTCCGTCATGACGGCGAGCTCGATATCTCCGAGCGTCGTTGTGTCTCCGGCGTCCGGCGCGACACCGGTCAATATCCACGCTGGTCGCTTCTGGTACATCAGGCCCCGGGTACCGTCTATCGGGTCAACGATCACTCTCAGGGCGCCTTCGGGATTATCACCACGCGATAGCGCAATCAAGCCATCGTTCGCCAAGCCTTCGGCGACAAGCGTAATGGGCCACTCCCGAGCCAACTCACCGAAGTGCTCAAGCAGCACCTCCTCGGAAACTCGGTCGATCGCGAAGACGGTGTCTCCCGCCGCATCCTCGGCAACGATCTGGGAGAGATCTTCGGTTGCCTGGCGCTCGCACGTTGCGACCACCTCGTCGCGGATCGCCTCGTGGATACGGCGGATGCGCAACAACAGTTCGGCGCGGTCACGGATCATTTCCACCACCCGCCTGCTTGTAGTGTATAGTCGGGACCGCCATCAACTCGGCGGCCTTCGCCTCCGGCTGAGTATCGGCCAGGAAGTTGCCGCCGCCGATCTCCGGTCCGGCCAGATACTTCAGCGTGTTGGGAAAGCGCAGCGGCGGGTGAAAGGCGATGAAGAAGCCGAAGGCGCGGAAGTCTCCACCATCCGTCGGCGCCTGATGCAGCGGCATCACGTACGGGAAGCTCATCTGCCAGAGATTATCAAAGCACACGGTTACATGCTTGAGCGCTCTCGCCAACGAGAGAGTCTCGGCATCAGACAGATGATAAACATGCGGCACCGTGCGCTTCGGCGCCACGTACGTCTCGTAGGCGTAGCGCGCGAAGTACGGGAGGAACGCGATACTGTGCTCGTCCTCGTAAAGAACGCGGCGCCCGTCCGCCTGCTCGGCAGTGATGATATCGTCCATAAGCTTCCGCCCAGTCTCATTGTGGTGCCGCACAGAGGCATCAAGCTCGGTCTCGATGGTTTTGAAGACGAAGTTTGTAGCGTAGATCTGTCCATGGGGATGCGTGTTCGATACGCCTACAACCTCGCCCTTGTTCTCGAATGCCAGCACGTGCCGCACACCACTACGGTGTCCCAGGTCGTGCGTTTCCTGCTGCCACACCCGCACAACCTCGCCGATCTGCTCTTCGCTCATCTCAGCGAGCGTCAGGTCGTGGCGCGGGTTGTAGCACACTACGCGGGCATGGCCATCAGCCCGCCTGTTTCGGTACGGTGGCGGCGGCGCTTCGAGCTCCGTCGGCGCATCAGGTCCCATCCCGGGGTGATCGTTATCGAAGACGTATGCCCCTGTGTACGCGGGGTTGTGCCCGCCGCTTGAGCGCGCGTTGCTAGGGCAAAGGTAGCATGTTGGGTCGTATGCGGGCTTCTCGTGCCCGGCGACAGCTCCCAGCGTCTCGCCGCTCCAGGGCCGTGCCTGGCGATGTGCCGCGACGACGACCCACTCTTCTCGTAGCGGGTGCCAGCGTTCCTCCCACGCTGGCAGTTGGTTCGATACGGTTCCGGTCACCCGGCTAACCCTCATACCCGTTCGGATGACTGCGATGCCAATCCCATGCGCTGCCGACGATCGTCTCCAGATCGGAGAACTGCGGCTTCCAGCCCAACTCCGACCGGATACGGTCGCTCGATGCTACCAATACCGCGGGGTCGCCCGGCCGGCGCGGTCCCATCTCGGAGGGAATTGGGTGCCCTGTCACCTTACGTGCCGTCTCGACCAGCTCGAGGTTACTGTACCCTCGCCCATTCCCGAGGTTATACGTTCGGCTGCCGCTATCGAGTGCTTCGAGCGTGAGGATGTGCGCCCGCGCCAGGTCCACGACGTGGATGTAATCCCTGATGCACGTACCATCGGGTGTAGGATAGTCGTCCCCGTAGATTGTGAACTTCTCCCTTTTACCGAGGGCGACGCTCAAGACCAGCGGGATGATGTGCGTCTCTGGCTCGTGGTGTTCGCCGAGCCTCGCCGTGGCCCCCGCCGCATTAAAGTACCGTAGCGCGCCGTAGCGTAGACCATGAATGCGCTCGTACCAGGCGAGCGCACGCTCCAGCCATTGTTTTGACTCGCCGTACGGAGAGCCGGGTTCTATCGGCTCGGACTCGTCGATTGGGTTCTTGCCCGGGATGCCGAACAGGTTCGCGGTCGACGACAGGATGAATCGGCGCGCCCCATGGCGAACGGCAACCTCCATCAAGTTGATACCCGTTACGAGGTTGCCTCGAAGGTAGAGCTCGGGTTTCTTCATGGACTCGCCCACAAGCGTGTACGAGGCGAAGTGCATTACGGCCTCGATGCCGGGGTTGGACGCAAAGGCCTGCTCGACGGCGGTGGCGTCCGCCAAGTCCCCCTGCACAAAGGAGACGTCAGGGAGGAGCGTCTTGGCGCTGCCCTGGTACAGGTTGTCCAGCACAACCACCTCGTGTCCGGCACCAAGTAGTTCTTCGACCGCTACGCTGCCGATATAACCCGCACCGCCCGTCACAAGGACCTTCATTGTTGACCTCCTCTTTAGACTCCAGCGTAAAGCTGATGAACGATAGCATAACCCTGGTCCGTAGACCGCGACAAGAGTATGACGGGCCACGACATGTTGGACTACTGCGGTGCGAAAGCGTCGCCGAATAGCTTGGCGTAAGCACCTATGATGGGGCGACCAAAAAGTGTCGCTCCGACTCGATTCTTGAGAGGGCGTCGGAAGGACGCTGACCGTAAGATCGTCCCTCGCACATCTCGGACTATCGTGCACGATCTGTTCCGGGGAGGAGTGCGACTCGACCTCGGCGCAATGTTGTCTCCCGTACCAAGATCGACGAAATGAGCCTGTACTTATGTCGACTTTCTATCGGAGGTCTCGCGCTTAGAGTTCGTCGCGGACCAGTGGCATGGTCATGCAGCGAGGGCCGCCACGCGCCCGCGACAGCTCCTGCCCGCCTACCTTGATCGCGACTTTCTTGTCCGTCCCGATCCCGACCCGAGCTGCGAGCTCCGTCTCTGTGATCCGTTGCCCGTCCGCGAGGAACAATTTCTTTCTCTCAGCATCCACTGTGCACTCCTCGATTGAGACAATCTCGTACCCTGCCTGGTGACGGAGCGTTTCGAACGTCGCCTCGTTACGCTCGTACCCGATGACGACTCCCGGCGCGAGCGCAACAAAGTTCGCCGCGTCGGTCCACTGCTCCCGATCCTGGCTCAGACGGTCTGGTCCACCGCACTCGATTGTGTGCAGGTGCATACCCTCTCGCCGCTCCAGGAGGTCCGGCAAAAATGTGGTGTGCTCCCGGACGCGCACCCCATCGCGGGCCAGGGTCATCTCCACCATGCGCACGCCATCGTTACCGTAGCCACGTAGAAGCGGGGAATACAGGACACACTCTTCCGGCGAGATGAACGTGAATACGGTGTCGAGATGCATCTGCGCTCGTCGTGCGGGTAGCAGCGCCACGTAGACTGTGCTTATTGGCGAACCCACATGCAGCAGGCTGCGCGCGAGGGCATCGATCCCCTGATGATCGGTACGCTCGGAGCAACCTATCAGTAATGCGTGTTCATTGAGCACGAGAACATCGCCACCCTCGATATGTGCGTCGGGGTAGCTTTCTCGGTGGACGGCGAACGGATCCCACCATGTCGTGTCATGGCCGTCGGCTGTCGCGAAATGCGGGTGGTAGTGGTACACGTATCGGAGCAGGAGCGGCTCTCGTCGCCGTGCTTGGAGGCGCATTGAGCTGATCAGCGCTCGCTGGCCCACGACCGCGGAAGGATCGCGCATAAAGAGCAGGTTCGGTATCGGTTGCGGGCGGTAGAGCGTGCGATCCTCCAGGAACTCCGCGAGGGAATGCGGCGTGTCCTCCGGCTGCCCCGCGATGAGCGCCGTAACGAGCCGCGCCGGCTCCATTTCCAAGAGCTCCCGCGCCAGGGCGGCACGGTCCTCCTCATAGCCTGGCTCAAGCTCCATCACCTCCTGCACGAGCGATCGGCGGAGCTTCTCGTCCGCCAGGACCTCCTCCAACAACGTCTCGATGTACAGGACACCTTGCGGACCTGTTGCGAGCTCAAGCACCGAGGCGACCACGGCGTGCTCGGCGCGGGCACCTGGCAGCCAGAGAATCTCGTCGAAGAGCAGCTCGTCGCGCATCTCCGGCGTCATGTGCTCTATCTCCGAACCTGGGCGGTGAAGCATGACACTCCGCAGGCGCCCGGTTTCGTTGGTTACATGTAGGTTGGGCATGAGTGTCGGTATCGTACGTGACACGCCGAGGACGGCGCAAGGCTAGAGCGCGGCTCCCAGCGCGGTGCCGATCGCCGCCGCGAGCAGGCCCAGCAGCAGGCTCCCTCCGGCATACGCCGTCGCGATGAGTAGCTGGCCCTGCGCCACGAGGTCTAGGGTTTCCTGCGAGAGCGTGGAGAACGTGGTGTAGCTCCCCAGAAAGCCGACAGCGAACAGGAGCCGATACGGGTCGGGCAGGCCGAGCCGACGAAGGCCGTATGCAACGAAGAAGGCGAGCACAAAGCTCCCCGTGACGTTGATGAGCATAGTCCCAAGCGGGAAGGCGTGCGGCCAGCGGTGTGAGACCCACAGCGAGAGGAGGTATCGCGCGTTCGCCCCGAGAAACCCGCCCGTCCCGACCAGCAAGTATCGCATCGTCCGTCTCCTCCGGTGCCATCCTAGTTTGGATGGGTGCGTGTCGCCAGCGCAAAGGAGCTAGCTCCAGGGCAGAACGTTTAGCACTTCTATGGCAAGAGTGCTAAAAACGCTTGCGGTTTCCGGTCGAGTGTAGTAAAATGCGTACCAGGTTAGCACTCGTGCCGAGAGAGTGCTAAGAAAGCACAGAGTACAAGGAGGGGTAGGACACAGATGACTCAGGCAACTGTCAAGACCATCCGCCCGCTGGGCGACCGCATCGTGGTCAAGCCCGCGGCGCGCGAGGAGATGACCCGGAGTGGTATCGTGCTGCCGGACACGGCGAAGGAGAAGCCGCAGCAGGGCACCGTCATCGCCATTGGACCGGGCAAGGTGCTGGACAACGGCGAGCGTCAGGCGATGGAGTTGTCCGAAGGTCAGACAATCTTGTTCGCCAAGTATGCGGGCACGGAGTTCAGCCTCGACGACGAGGACGTACTGATCCTGCGCGAGAGCGACGTGCTCGGTATCCTCAGCTAGATCGGCAGCAAGCGTAAAACAGGGAGGTATTGCGTAACCAATGGCTAAGCAACTGGAATTCAACGAGGAAGCTCGTAAGTCTCTCAAACAGGGTGTTGACACCCTCGCCAACGTCGTCAAGACCACCCTCGGTCCTCGCGGCCGCAACGTGGCGCTCGACAAGAAGTTCGGCGCTCCGAACGTCACGCACGACGGGGTAACGGTCGCTAAGGAAGTCGAGCTCGAGGAGCCGTTCGCCAACATGGGTGCCCAGCTGCTCAAGGAGGCCGCGACGAAGACGAACGATGTCGCCGGCGACGGTACGACCACAAGCGTCGTGCTGGCCCAGAGCATCGTGAACGAGGGCCTCAAGAACGTGGCCGCCGGCGCGAACCCGATGATGCTTCGCCGGGGAATTGAGCTCGCTACCGAGCAAGCGGTCAAGACCCTCCAGGAGATCAGCACTCCGGTCAAGGGACGCGATGACATCGCGCATGTGGCGACCGTTTCATCCGCGGACTCCGAGATCGGTGACCTGATCGCCGAGGTGATGGACAAGGTCGGCAAGGACGGCGTGATTACGGTCGAGGAGAGCCGTGGCCTGGCGTTCGAGACCGAGTACACCGAAGGCATGCAGATCGACCGGGGTTACATCTCCCCGTACTTCGTGACCAACTCCGAGCGCATGGAGTCGGCACTCGACGATCCGTACATCCTGATCACGGACAAGAAGCTTTCCGCGATCAACGATATCCTTCCGCTTCTGGAGAAGTTCCTGCAGGTGTCGAAGAATCTGGTCATCATCGGCGAGGACGTCGATGGCGAGGCACTCGCGACCCTCGTCGTGAACAAGCTGCGCGGCACGATCAATGTGCTTGCGGTCAAGGCGCCCGGCTTCGGTGACCGCCGCAAGGAGATGCTCCGCGACATCGCGGTGCTCACCGGCGCGACGGTAATCTCCGAAGAGGTAGGCCGCCGGCTCGACAGCGCCACGGTCGAGGACCTGGGCCGCGCCCGCCGAGTCGTCGCGACCAAGGACGACACGACAATTGTTGAGGGTCATGGCGACCAAGCCGAGATCAAGGCCCGCGGGGAGCAGATCCGCACGCAGATCGAGACCACGACGAGCGACTTTGATCGCGAGAAGCTGCAGGAGCGGCTTGCCAAACTTCAGGGTGGTGTGGCGGTTATCAAGGTTGGAGCCGCGACCGAGACGGAGCTCAAGCTCCGCAAGACCCGCGTCGAGGATGCCCTCTCGGCAACCCGCGCCGCGGTTGAAGAGGGCATCGTTCCCGGCGGTGGTGTCGCGCTGGTCCGCGCTGCGGACGGGCTGGACGCGGTCTCCGCTGAAGGTGATACTCGCACCGGTGTGAACATCGTACGCCGTGCGCTCGAGGAGCCACTGCGCCAGATTGCCGCCAACGGTGGCCAGGACGGTGGCGTGATCGCTCAGAACGTGCGCCGGATGCAGCAGGAGCAGAACAACCCGAACCTCGGGTACGACGCACTCAATGAGGAGTACGCCGACCTCGTGGGCAAGGGCATCATCGACCCGACCAAGGTCGTGAGCTCCGCACTGCAGAACGCCGCGTCGATCGGCTCGATGATCCTCACCACCGAGGCGCTCGTCACCGATCTGCCGGAGAAGAACCCCGCGCCGGCGATGCCGGGCGGCGGAATGGACTACTAAACTCGGCAACGAGTTTCGGTTCAGTGAATCGAGTGGGCCGCGATGGAGAGATCCGTCGCGGCCCACTTGTTTTAGCAGTCGTCACGTATCCAGACCAGTAGCCAAGGTCTCGCCCCGTTTGCCGCAGTCGTACCGCAGAGGGGCGATGCGATACTTCGGGCAGTGCGGACAGGTGGCCCGGCAGGCGGGCACTGAGCAGGAGGCGATTGCATGTTTGGGCTGACGACCGAGGGCCAGTATTTCGTTGTTGCGCTGCGTGTGCTGGTTCCGTTGCTGATCCTCCGCAAACCCTTGCTCGGTGGAGTTCTAGCGATGCTGCTGGACGGCGCGGACGTGATTATCGTCGAACTGTTTCATCAAGGCGGCATGGGTCCGCGATATCATCAGCTCGACAAAGTCCTGGACCTGTACTACCTGGGACTGGAGTTCATTATCTCGCTACGCTGGACCGAGCAGTTAGCCCGCACGACCAGTATTGTCCTCTTCGCCTACCGAATGGTAGGCGTCGCCCTCTTCGAACTGACCGGCATCCGCATCATGTTGTTCCTGTTCCCCAACCTGTTCGAGAACTGGTTCCTGTTCTGCGTGGCGCGGGACCGCTTCTTTTCGTCATACTGACTTGACACGTGGGGGCGCGTCGCGGTCGTGCTCGGACTACTCTATGTCCCGAAGCTCCCGCAGGAATACCTGCTGCACTACGCCGAGGCGATGCCTTGGGATTGGTTCAAGCGCAACGTACTGTACCGTACCGGTGATGGGAGCTGGGGACTGGGAGCCGGATGGGCTGGTGCCGGAGTCGCGTGCGGAGCCGGCTTGCCGGTACTCCGCCTCTCCTCAAGCGCAGTTATGCGCGGCCCCGACGCGGCTCTCAGTCCCCAGCCGTCGTCGCCGTGCCCTACAGGGAGGGGCGACTGGGCTGGTAGAACAGCCAGAAGAGGAAGAGTAGCGCGAGAACGGGCCAGAAAAAGTAGAAACCGATCATCTTTGGCTCCAATCGAGGAACTGCGGCTGCTTGATCAACTGAAGCTGAGTATATGCCGCCGCCCTAAACGCCCCCGAAAAAGCACGCGCACGGCCGTAAACGCCGCGTAAACCGCGCCCGCTCGCTGGCCCGAAGCCGGTATCATATGGCGCAGTGTTATTCGGTTCTCCGTTGCGCTGGATCTCTGCGGCGGGTGAGGGAAGCAAGGAATGACGCCTTGACACATGACTTGAAAGGCGAGCGAGAAGTGCTTCGCGACTTGGGCGATGGGCTTGTCCTGCGGCGGGCTACCGCCGCTGATACCGAGGCGGTGGCTGCGCTCAACGGCGCGGTCCATGCCGATGCCCCACAGACGTTCAGTGCACAGATCGCCGCTTGGACGCGCGACCTTATGAGCGGCAACCATCCGACCTACCGCGTGTCCGACTGGACGGTGGTGGAGGATACGGGAGCGGGTCGGATCGCGTCCACCGTGTGCTTGCTCTCGCAGGTGTGGTCGTACAGCGGCATCTCGTTCGGCGTCGGACGTCCCGAGCTGGTCGGCACCCTACCGGAATATCGGCGACGCGGGCTCGTTCGGGCGCAGCTCGACGTGTTGCACGGCTGGAGCGCGGAGCGCGGCGAGTTGGTGCAGGCGATAACCGGCATCCCGTGGTACTATCGGCAGTTCGGCTACGAGTTGGGCGGTCTGAATCTCGGCGGCGCGAGGACCGGCTATCTCCCGCTGGCCCCGGCGTTGGCATTCGGGCCCTCGGAGCCGAATACCGTACGCGCCGCTCGTGAGGAGGATCTGCCCTTCATCGCCAGGGTGTACGAGCGTCGGATGGAACGAGACCGGGTAGTTTGTTTGCGCACTGAGGCTGAATGGCGATATGAGCTTAATGGGCGCGACCCGGCGAGTGAGGTCTCGGCGTGCCTTTGCGTGGTCGAGACATCGGAAGGCGAAGCGGCCGGGTATCTGACGCACTCCGAGCGACTCCGCAATGGTGCCATCATTCTGGGAGAGTACGAGCTACTACCGAACATCTCCTGGTTGGCGGTTACCCCCATGGTCATACGTTACCTCGCAACCCGTGCACAGCAATATGCCGCACGGAATGGGCAGCAAGCCATGTACTATACCTTCGGGCTGGGTGCGGAGCATCCGTCGTATGAGCTTGCGGCGAAGCATCTGCCGCAGGTGCAGGCGCCGTACGCATGGTACCTGCGAATGGTTGACATCCCTGGATTCCTGCAGCACATCGCCCCAACTCTGGAACGACGGCTTGAAATGTCGAGCCTCGCCGGACACACGGGACTGCTCCGCGTCAGCTTCTACCGCAGTGGCCTCCAGCTCAGGTTTAGTCAGGGGACGATCACGGCAGATACCTGGCAGCCAGCGCCGACCGATCGCCACGACGCGGCATTCCCTGGACTGACCTTCCTGCAGTTGCTGTTCGGGTACCGCTCGCTCGATGAGCTGGCGTATGCCTTCGCCGACTGCGGGGCACGCGGCGACGAGGCGCGGGCGCTGCTGAACGCCCTGTTTCCGAAGCAAGCGTCCAATGTCTGGGCACTGGCGTGATGCTGCCCAGAAACCAGAAAGGAGCGAACGTGCGGCGCGAGTTTCCGATACTGGAGTTCGACCCCGAACGACGGGCGATGATCGAGCCGGTGCCGAATCGGTCCATCGACATAGCCGAGCACTGTGTCGTCTGCTTCTTCCAGGACGTGATTACGGCGCTGCGCGAATCGGGGCGCATTCGAGAGATCTGGCTGTTGGGAAGCGAGATGGGCACGCACCCGGTGTACGAGCTGGATGTCGACAACAGGCGTGTCGCGTTGTTTCATCCGGGTGTCGGTGCGCCCCTTGCAGCGGCGTTTCTCGATGAGGTTATCGGCCTGGGATGCCGCAAATTCATCGCGTGCGGCGGCGCGGGCGTGCTCGATGGTGACATCGCCATGGGACACCTTGTCGTGCCTACCGCGGCGGTGCGCGACGAGGGCGTCTCGTACCACTACCTTCCGCCAGCGCGCGAGGTCGCCGCAAGCCCGACCGGAGTCGCGGCAATCGAAGCGACACTGCGCGAGCAGGGGGCGAACTACATGCCGGGTAAGACCTGGACCACTGACGCCATTTACCGCGAGACACCTGGGAAAGTTCGTAGACGGCGGGAAGAGGGCTGCCTGACGGTCGAGATGGAGGCCGCGGCGTTTTTCGCCGTCGCGGAGTTTCGCGGGGTTACCTTTGCACAGATTCTGTACGGCGGGGACAGCCTCGGCGGCGACGAATGGGACTCGCGCGACTGGGTGCGCAGTCCGGTCAGGGAGCGCCTCCTGTGGCTCGCCATTGACGCCTGTCTCCGACTCTAGAAGGGAACTTCCCAGGTTGCCCGACAAACCTGTAAGGCGTCGGCAATGCATTCCACGCGTAAGTGCAGGCGGAGCCGGCTCGGCTTCGACCGTCTTGTTCCTGCCGGTTGGTTGTAACAATTTTAGTCAAGCACATTCTACTGCGCCACGACCGGGTGCTGTACGGTTTGCGGAGAGACGGTTATTTTCATCGAACTGTCGGTGCATCTGATGCGAGAATCGGATGTTGATTTGGCGGCTCTTGCGGCGCTTGCCGAGGACCTGTTCCCGCGTGCCCGGCGCTGCTCCATCGAGCGCACCGAGGCGGGCAGCTCGACCCAGGTGTACCGCATTCGCCGAGACGACGCCGTTTATTTCCTGCGCTTTGCGGAACAGCCGGGCGAGAGCCTTGCGGCTGAGGCACGGGTACACGCGCTGCTACACGAGCGCGGAGTGCGCGTACCGGAAATCGTGCACCTCGAAGACCGCAGTGCCGCCTTCGGACGCTCCTTGATGGTCACCAGTGAGATCGCCGGTCGTCCGGTCTCGGAGTGTGCGGATGAGGCAAGTGTTCGTGCGATCGTCACCGAGGCTGGAAGGGATCTCGCGATCATCAACAGTTTGCCGGTAGAGGGGTTTGGTTGGATCAGGCGGAACCAGGCGGATGTTACCCGGCTCCAGGGACAGTTTGCCTCGCATTCTGACTGGGTGTATGAGCATCTCGATGCGGATCTCGACGCCCTTGAGGGGACAATGCTGCCGACAGCCGACGTTCGGTCAATTCGATGCGTCGTGCGTCGATGCGCGGCTTGGCTCCGTGAAGACCAGGCACGCCTGGCACACGGCGATTTTGACACCACGCACATATATGAGAAGGACTGCCAGTACTCTGGCATCATCGATTTCGGCGAGATACGCGGCGCGGGACCTTTGTATGACCTCGGACATTTCCGGCTGCACGACGGGGAACGGCTGCCGTACTGCGTCCTGCCAAACCTGCTCGAAGGGTACGCACAGATCGCGGAGCTTCCTCCCGAGTTCGAACAGCGCATCTACCTGTCCGCTTTACTCATTGGTGTACGCGCGCTGGCACGAAGCCTGGGCCGGCCGAATGATGTGTACCAGGCCTTCCTTAGGCAGGCGGTCCACAGACAGATCGCCGCGTTGCGAGTGTGACACCGCGCAGGTTGGGCCAGCCCTCAGCGCTTGACTCTCCCGCGGCCGCCGCGTAGAGCTTCGAACTCCCATATTCTCCAGCGCGAACCGTTATGAAGCGCGCTAGGGCGGTCATCCTCGACTTGCATAGTCCTCGTGTGCCGGGCTGCGAAAAGTCTGTTGTCGACACCCTCTGCAGCCCTTCGTCGCGATGATGAGTGCGGCGGCGGCCGGGTGGGGTGTGTGGGCGACGGATGAAGGACGCATAGAAATGTCCCAAGTGATCCGCTGGAGCCGGCGACCGCCGCGATAGCAGACGTTGCTCCGACCCGTAAGCCGTCACACCGCCGCCCGTCTC
>JADDPA010000204.1:11078-14935 GCA_016782125.1 Thermobaculum sp. | reverse complement strand
GCCGCCCGGGCCACAAGCCCTGCTTGCCGAGGATGAAGCGACGGGCTGTATCGATGGTGATGGTCAGCATGACAACCTCATGGTGAGACGTCCGGCTGGGTCAGTCGGCTCTATTCCTGAACGTGGTACATATTGTAGATGCAGTGCTCCTCTGCCGTTAGCCGGGACTAGCGTCCGTCCTTTGTAGCCCGGATGCCGGCGACCTTCCAGTGCCCGCCCACCTTCTCAAGCTCGAACCAGCGGGTCATCTTCTCCCGGCCCACCAGCCAGACGACCGGCACCTGGGCACGATCACCGGAGACGGTGCCGGGGGGAAATGGACCGACCTCGTAGATGTCCGCGTAGTTCTCCTTGAGTTTCAGGCCGGGCAGGTCGATAGCCTTCAGGTCCGGCACCCGCTCGTTGAAGCCTTCAGTCAGCAGCATGCGCGCCTTCTCCCCATGGAGCCTGGTCGCCTCCGGTCCCTCGCTGCCGCTCATGTAGAAGACCCACTCATCGAGGAAGCGATGCAATCTGCCGCTTACGTTCTCCTGCTCATCGCGCAGCCTCTGTTGGGCGGCATAGTCCGGCGTCACCGGCTCGATGGGGATCGTGAGATCGAACCCGAACGCCCCGTACACTTTGAAGTCGCACAGGACCCAGGAGCTTGCCTCCGTGGGAGTGTCGAAGTCGTCGCACTTCTTCTCTAGTGCGTCGTATGGGGCTTTCGCGTGCAAGCGCTCCTGCACATACAGATTAGAGAACTCCCAACGGAGATGAATCTCCTTCTGCCCGGCACGCAGCGGTGGGGTCTTGATCCAGAACGCGCCGAAGCTTATGCGCCGCAGCACGGACGGATCGTTCGGGCCATCCTCGGGCTCCCATCCAACGCGATCGTATTCCACTTCCATCGGGTTGCGCTGAGGATCAATATCCACGTCAAACTCAATCGGGTTGCCTTCGGCGTCGGTGAACGTGGGAGCTGCCCCTCCGAAGTCAATCCCCAGCTCACGGCCGCGGGGACCGATGGCTGCATAGCCGATGACGATCCGCTCGCGGTCCGCGTACACGCGCCGCACGGAGAACGTGTAGCCGTCTACCGTCTGCGACAGGTTCAGCTCCCTGCCCAGGTCCTGCTTTACGATGAACGCGGGTAGTGCCCGGTTCACGTGCTCCCTCGCGAGCCGCGCGCTCGGCGTATCCGGGGGCACCTCGCGCGCGGGCGCCGGACGGGGCAGCACGTTGTCGTTGCCACCGGGGACGGTCCGGCCCGAGGGCTGCATCTGCGAGAGCGTCGCCGCCAGACCGGCGACAATGATCGCTATCACTATCGCGAACGCGGCCAAGCCCGCGATTCGAGGTCCACGCCTCGCCGGTCGCCGTGGCGCCGCAGCCCTTCCGACACCGGCCAGCAGGCGAATCCAGCGACCGCCGCGCGGGGACGCGCCCGCAAGTCTCCGGGAATCGCGTTCCGATGCCGCATCGTGCAGCGCCCGCCCTATGCTGGCGGACACCGCCTCGGGATGCGCCGGCGGCCTGCTCAGCGAGTCGAGCTGCGCGACCACGCTAACCAACTCAGGATCGTTGTTGCCGTCCAACAGGTCCGGATACCTGTTGCGGAGGTACTGCTCAGCGTTCACGGGCTTGCTCCTTCAATATCGCCAGCGCGCTCATCAGTTGCCTGTGGACCGTCGAATCGCTCTTGCCGACAACGGCCGCGATTTCCCCCATCGTGAGCTCGCCCACGAAGCGCAGCAGTAGGATCTCGCGCTTACCGCGATCGAGGCCCGCGATCATCGCCCGCAGGCGCGCCGAGTCTTCCCGCGCCACCACCATACCCTCGACGTCCTGCCCCGAGCGGGGCTGACCTGACTCCCCAAGCTCGTCCCAACTCACTGATGATCGCGTACGCCGCCGCGAGTCGATGGACGCGTTCCGGGCGATCCGAAACAACCAGACAGTGAAGGGCACGCCCCGCTCCTGGTACTTCGGCAGGGCGTCAAGAACTTGCAGGAACGTCTGCTGCGTGAGGTCGGCCGCGTCTTCGTCGCTGCCCGAGCGAGCGCGCTGGTAGCGATAGACACGATCCACGTAGCGCTCGTAGAGCTGTCCGAACGCTCGCGCGTCCAGCGCGGCGGCATGGACAAGCGCGGGTTCCTCCGCACCGTCGTAGGGACCATCCAACGGCACTGCGTCCACGGTGCTCATAGTCGTGCTCCTGATGCTGATGATAGGGCACAGCGCGCTCTCACTACTACGAACGCACGGGCACCCAGTTTATCCCGCACCGACGTACTGCGTTCTCCATGATGTCAGATGACTAGCGGGTAGGGTCGGTATCCGACATCGTGGCGCACTCGGGGGCGTCATCCCCTACCTCCGCCAGCGTAGCGTGCAGTATCAGGGAATTGGTCCGGAGACCATCTCGCCCAAATAGACGCGGCAGCGGCGGGATAATCCTCAGGCTGCTGCGTTCTTATGGGTGAGGCCACGAAGCCAGTGCGCCCCGTGGACAGATGGAAGGTCAAAAGTGAGGAGAACTGACATGAAGAGACTGACCGCGCTGCTGATGACCGTGTCGCTGATGGCGCTCATGGCGCTGCCGGCATTCGCCCAAGGTTCGGACGACCCTATCCAGATCGGTCTCGAAGAGCAGAATAACTCCGGGATCAGCGGCGGCGCCGCGCTCGAGGATCAGGGGGATGGTACGACTGAGGTCACCCTCGTGGTGCAAGGTGTCGCCGAGAAGGGCGAGTACCCGGCGCATATCCACACCGGCCAGTGCCCGGAGGTGGGTGACATCACGTACCCGCTGGAGCCCGTCGCGTTCGATGCGAATGCGAGTGCTGGTGCGAGCCCCAACACAGGTGTAAGCGTGACCGTACTGGATGCGCCAATCGACGAGATCCTGGCCCAGCAGAGCGCCGTCAACGTGCATCTGTACACCGATCCCTCGGTGTATGTGGCCTGCGGTGGCCTGCCGATGGCGGATGAGCTTGAACGTCTTGATGAACATGAAACGGTCACCAGGACCTTCGAGCTCACCCTCAACGGCACGGTGCCCGCCGACCAGGCGTTCTCTGTGGTGTTCACCGCCGTTCATGACGATGGAGCGATGAGCGGGACCGATCAAATCCTTTGGTGCGGCAAAGTGGAGGGCTCTGAGCCCCAGGTGGAGTGCGAGGGGGGCGGCACCGTGTATCGGCGCACGGCGGAGATCACGGCGGGTCTGCGGCAGTTCCCGGCGGGCACGGTGCTGCAAGCGCAGTGGCGTCGGTTCGACCTGAGCACCGGGGCGAGTGATGAGTTCCACGTGATGGAGGAGCCGCTGGACGCCGACATGCCTTACACCGCGGAGTACACCTTCGGTGGCGGCGCTGGGGGCAATGGCCAGGATGATACCCAGGACAACCAGCAGGCAGAGACCCCCGAGGAGACGCCCGAAACAGGCGCCGGCGGCCTGGCACCACGTACGAGCATCCCGGTGGGCAGCGCGGCGGCAGGACTGGCGGTGCTCGTAGGTGCTGGCTACGCGGTGGTGCGGCGGCGATAAGGTCTCGCCCACGCAGCAGTCCGAGTAATCACAGGCCGCCCTCCAGGGCGGTTTCTCTTGCATACTTTGGACAATCGGTTACAACCATCCGGAGCGTACGGCGCGGCTCTCGTATCGACACCCGGCGATGCGTCTCCTCTTTGCTGTTGTCTGATTCACCGCTATCGTTGAGGAACAATCGGCCTCCTCTCTAACCGCCGAAACTTCAGAAGTTATCGGACACAGCCTCGCCGGTCTCGCCACGTTGCGACGAATGCTGATAGCACCGGTGACATCCATTCTGTACAATGCTTAATGGTTATGACTATGCATGCGACACAATCGA
>JADDPA010000204.1:0-10954 GCA_016782125.1 Thermobaculum sp. | reverse complement strand
ATGGTTATGACTATGCATGCGACACAATCGAGAACGGCGTCCGAGCCACAGGGCTACTCCTACGCAGTCGGATCCGGCCTGGAACTGGGGACAAAACCTGCACCGGTTGAGGCGCCGATCACGCTGTACATCAACGATCGGCAATGGGTGACGTTGCTGTGTACCCCCACCCGGCTCAACCACCTCACGCTCGGCTTCCTCTACACCTCACGCGTTATCTCCTCGCCAGACGACGTGCTGTACATGCGCGTCTGCGAGGAGGACGGGGTGGTCGAAGTGCGGCTGCCGGAGGGCGACGCGCTCGATGCGGCGCTCTCCCGGCCGCGAACGCTTACCTCGGGCTGCGGAGGCGGCACGTCGTTCGAGGCGGTCGAGGGACTGGAACCCATCACGAGCACCGCGCCGGTGGACCCCGCCGCCGTGCTGGCCGCGATGCACGGCCTCCACGCCGCGGCGGACGGGTACCGCGAGACCGGCGGCATCCACACGTGCGGCCTTTCGGAGGGGGGAACACTCGTCGCGAGCGCGGAGGACGTCGGGCGGCACAACGCCGTGGACAAGATCGTCGGTGCGTGCCTCTGGAACGGCACGGATACAGCGGAAAAGTGGCTGATCTCCAGCGGCAGGATCTCGAGCGAGATGGCCCTCAAGGCCGCGTGGCTCCGGGTGCCGGTCGTGATCTCGCACACCGCTCCCACGAGTCTCGCGGTGGATGTAGCGCGCTTGCTCAACGTCACGCTCATTGGGTACGCGAAGGCGCAGAAGTTCAATGTCTACTCCGGGGTAGAACGCCTCGGCGTCGGGGTAGGTTCGCTGTGACCACGACAAAGCGCTCGCGGCAGCAGGTTGAGGCGCTGCTGGAGGAACGGCGGCTTGCGGGCCCGAACCTCGCGCACTCACGCGCCAATAACCTTGCCCACATTCGCCGCCTGGTGAACGCCGATCAGGGGGTGACGCTCGGTATCGACCTCGTGCATCAGCATTTAGAGCACGCTCCAATGGACTCGGAGCAGGTGCTCAAGCTCATCGCGAGCATCACGGGTTGCTCCACCGACATATGCTATGAGGATGGACTCGGGTACATTCGCCCCTCCGCGACGTACGATGGGTTACGCGCCGCCGCAACGGCGATGCGTGACGCGATCGAGCAGCGTGCCACCCTGATCTTCGCCTCGGGACACCCGAAGAACATGGCCCTAGCGTACCAACAGCTCGCGTCCTATGCAGCGGCGCGCGGTTGCCCGGTGATAGCCGAGGATCCCACGGGCATCGAGGAGTATTTCGGCCAGCGCCTGGAACTGCGGGGACACGTCTACATGGTGACGGAGCAGGGCGAGCCCGCGCATACCCACCGCTTTGAGCATATGCGCGATCTGTTGCACCGGACGCCGCCCGTCGGCCTGGCGGTCGCGGACCATGGTTTCGCGGGCGCCACGCTTAACGTCGGCGTCCCGACAATCTGCGTCATGGATACGAACGACCCCGGTATTGCCGTTGCAGCCACGCTCGGTGCGCCGATCACCGTTGTTCCGCTCAACGACAACAGCCCCGGCGACGTTGTTCGGGAGATCGCGGACGTCCTGGTGGAGATGATAGAAGGTTCGCAGCCGTGAGCCAGAGCACAAGCGAACGCTACAAGATCGAGGAGCAGATCGGCTCCGGCGGGATGGCGACGGTCTACAAGGCTCAGGACACCATCCTGCAGCGCCCGGTCGCGCTGAAGCTGCTCAACGATCAGGTCGATCCCGTGCTCAAGTCGCGTTTTCAGGCAGAAGCGCAGGCCGTCGCGCAGCTTAACCACCCGAACGTCGTGAACGTATACGACGTAGGCGAGCTGGAGGGCGCGCCGTATATCGTCATGGAGTACGTGCGCGGCACGAACCTGAAGCGGCTTATTCAGGAGAACGGGCCGCTGTCGATTGAGGATGCGGAGAACGTGGTGTATCAGGTGGGCGCGGCGCTCTCGTACGCCCACCGCAACGGGCTCGTCCACTGTGACGTGAAGCCACACAATATCCTGCTCGCACCCGACGGCCGGGCCAAGCTGGTGGACTTCGGCATCGCTCAGGCGCAGGTTGATCGCAGGCGCAGGAAGAACGAGCAGGTGTACGGCACGCCGTTGTACATCGCGCCGGAGCAGGCTGCCGGTAAGCCGGTGAGCGCCCGCACGGACGTGTACGGCCTTGGCCTCGTCCTGTGGGAGGCCGTCACAGGTCTGCCACCGGAGCGCCCGGAGCCGGGTCGGTCGGTCTCGCTGCCATTCGATCGCGCACACTTGCCTGCGCACCTCGAGACCCTCATCGCGACCGCCACCGCGACGAATCCCGCCGCGCGCTATGCTTCCATTGATGACATGGCCCACGCGCTCCAGGCGATGCCCGCATCGAAAGCGGTTCCTATGGATCGGACGACCGCATTCCGCCCCGTCATGTTCGGGGGATCGGACGATCACGGGCCGGTCTCACCCGCTGGGGCAACCCGCGTGATGCCGGGCACCTGCGGCTCTGCCCGGGGTAGACGCTGGCGATTGCCGGTACTGCCGCTTGCCGCGCTGGTTCTGCTGCTGCTCGCGCTCGGTGGGGCGGCATTGGCGAACACCCTGGGAGGCGGTGGCGGCCGGGTAAACAGGGCGTTTGGGCCCGGACCTGTAAGCGAGATCAACGGCACCTCGGAGGCCAGTACGGTGCGCGTGCCCAACCTCGAAGGGCGCACGTCCGCGCAGGCGCTCAAACTCGCACGCAACTCGGGGCTCTCGCCGGAAGTGTCGTACGTCGCCGAGGATGGCCCTGACGACACGGTGCTGAACCAAGACCCCGGCTCTGGCGACACTGTGCGCCGCGGCACGACGGTTCGGTTGCAGGTGTCGCGCGCGGCAGCCGTGATCCAGGCACCAACGGAGCGGGCCGCCGACCCCAAGCCCACCGCCACCACTCCCGCCCGAGACCCGGAGCCAACGCAAGTACCTGAACGAAGCGTTGATCCTACCGCATCCGCGAACGAGCGACCGACGCCTGCCGAGGAGCCGGAGACGACGCCGGTCGCGCAGCTAGTGCCGGGCGAGTTCGTCATCCAGCTTTCTGCGCTTGATCAGCCCGTGTACCTCATCGCGAGAGCGAACGGTTTGGAGACCCGGCGGACCCTTGAACCGGGACGGTACCTCCAATTGCAGGGTGAGTACGTGCGTGTGTACGCCCGGCCCGCATCGGCGGTCGAGGTAACGGTCAACGGTAGAAGGCAGGGGACGCTGCTCGAGTTGGCGGAGCGCAACAGCCAGAGCAATATCACGACCTCGGATGCATTCATCGAATACCCGACAGGCGGCGCGGTTGACGCGGCTCAGCCAGGGGATGACAACGGCGGCGAGAACCAGGCTAACGACGATCAGGCTACCGACGACCAAGCCCCTGAAGACCAGGTTGATGACAACGGCGGCGAGAACGAGCCTGCCGATGACCAGGCCAATGATGACAAGGACAAGGAAAAGGCCGAGGAGAAGGACAAAAATCCAGGCGAGGGGAACAGCGGTCGTGGCGGCGATAACGGGAAAAACGACGAGTAATACGCCATCCGCCTGACTAGTGATGCTGTTGTCATCCCGAACGCAGTGAGGGATCCGTAGCCCGTACCACGGATTCCGCGCACGCTCGGAATGACAGATGCCCTACCGTTCAGCCGGAGTCCGCATGCTCCCCCCTCGACTGCGAATCGGCGTCACAGATACGGTGTGACCTCCGCCGCGATCTGCCCCAAGCTTGGTATCTCCTCGCCCGGGCTGTCGAAGATGAGGACGTACTGCCCGTCGAACCCCGCCGCGCGCGACACCTCCAGGCAGCGGCTGAAATCGTCCTGATCGAGCACCCCAGGCTCCGGGAAGTCGGCCTTGGCGTGGACGGTGTTTGCTCGGGGCAGGATCGCGCGCAGGTCATCATACTTCGTAGGGCCCTTGTAATTGCCGAAGTCCGCGCAGAGCCCGACCGTGCCGTCGAGCTCGTCGAGCACGGTGAGCAAGTGCTCGGGGCGCATCGCGAGCTGGTGCCAGTTTTCCGTGATCACCCGGACACCAAGGGAGTCCGCGTACGCCGCTAACTCGCCGAGCCCGGCGATGCTGCGCCGGATCGCCTCGCCGTCCGAATCCGGCTCGGCGTCGCCGGCGATGACGCGCACCTGGGCGGCCCCCGCCCGCGCTGCCACCTCGATCCAGTACCGGATGCGCTCCAGGTCCCGTTGCCGGACCTCGGAGTCGCTCGCTGTGATATCACCGGTATCAATGAGCAGCGTCAGGAAACGGACGCCCGCATCATCCAGCCGGGTGCGAAGCTCCGCGAGATACTCGGAATCGGTGCGCGGGAAGTGGAAGTGGCACACCTCCAAGTTGGGCACACCCATCTCCGCGACGGTTGCGGGCGTATCCAGCAGGGTCAGCCGCCCCTTGCCGTAGGTCATGTCCGGCGAGTTGGGGTCCCAGTACATCGGCCCCAGCTCGCGATGAAGGCTCCACGATGATACAGCCAGCTCAGGCATCCGCACACGCTCCTTTGTGTTCCCCTCGGTTCGGGCCAGGTCTCTTCCCGGCATCCATTGAAAGCACTGCAACATCCCGGCCAGTGTCACGGACAAGGGAAAAATCGCTCCACGCCGACTGGTCCGTGGCTGGTGACCGATCGTTGCCCGCCGTCATTTCTTGGGTTCGCTGCGGACACCGACGCATGCGGTGGGCTGTCCTTGTACCGCCACGGCACCGGGTGTTAGACTGCCTCCGACCATCAGCACGAAGGAGATTGTGGACATGGCGGAGGAGAAGATTCTCGCGGCAGGCGAGGGGCAGAGGCTCGATATCGCCGGGGGACATACGGAGATCAAGCTCACGGGCGACGACACAGGCGGGCACTACTCCCTGGTCGAGCACACCGTAGCCCCGCGATTCCCCGGTCCGCCGCCCCACATGCACCGAATCTACTCGCAGGTGTTCTCCATTATTGAAGGCACAGTGACATTCCGGCTCGGGGAGCGGACGGTGCATGTAAGCGCGGGGTCCGTTGTGCATGTGCCGGTGGGGATGGCACACACGTTCTCCAACCCCGGGGACGAGCCGGCAAGGATGCTGGAGATAGACGCTCCCGGCGGCTTCGAGGGGTACTTCGAAGAACTGGCCGCCGCTTTCCCCGCAGGGACCGTGGTGGACCGCGCGATCGTTGCCGAAATCCAGAGTCGGTACGACACGCAACCAGCGTAGGCGAACGCGCAACCGTACCTAGAGCGATGAGCAGAGGTATCGGTCGGCCACATCGCTGGTAGGGGCGACCCACCGGGCATCTGTTCCAACTAATTCACCGTTGGTTAGAGGATGTACCCGTATCTGTTAGATCTGGTGGACTTACCGCGATTGCTTTGGCTGCAAAAATGCACCGCTGCATCGGCGTGGTTACCTGTTCGGCGGTCGACACAGTCCACTGTGGTCCTAAAGTCGTTCAACCCCTGTGCAATCCCCATTTAGTTGGAACAGATGCCCACCGGGTCGCCCGGTATCGTGCAACCTGCCACCATGCCCGTGTCGTGAATTCAATGCCCACACTCGCCGGTGTAGACCCAACAGCTCGTCCTTGAGGGGTGTTCAGCCCCGCAGTTCCCGCACGCCGTCCTGCGCACCGACGAGCACCAGGTGCGCTATGCCGTGGAAGAGACCCGTCTCCACGACGCCCGCGACGGCGCGTATCCGAGTGTCGAGTGAGGGGACGTCCGCGATCGGTCCGGTGGCGAGGTGCAGGATGTAGTTGCCGTTGTCCGTGATGTACGGCTCGCCGCTGGGGGTGGTGCGCCGCTCGGGCGAAAGACCCATCCCCGCTAACTCCGCGGCCGCCCGGGTCCAGCCGAACGGCAGCACCTCCACCGGCACGGGCGTGGTCGTTCCGAGGACACGCACGAGCTTCGATTCATCGACGAGGATGACCGCCTGTTTGCTGGCTTTGGCGACGATCTTCTCGCGGGTGAGTGCACCTCCCAGCCCCTTGATGAGGTTGAGGTCCGGGTCGACCTCGTCCGCGCCATCGAGGGTGAGCGCCAGCTCGGACGCCTCTTCCAGCGTGGTAAGTGGGATGCCAAGGCCCTGGGCGAGGGATGCGGTCCGCTCGCTGGTCGGCACGCCGCGCAGGCGCAGGCCACCACGCACCTGCTCACCGAGCAGTCGTAGCGCGATCTCCGCGGTCGAGCCCGACCCCAGGCCGATATCCGCGCCATCGGGCACCAGCTCCACCGCGCGCCGGGCTGCGCGCTCCTTCAGGATATCCTGCTGTTCCATCGATCGCTCCTCCCTCGGGCGCCGAGCCGTTCGTGCGCTACGGTCCCGCGTTCGCCCGCGCCTCGGCACGATTGAGCAAGGTGATTGCCGCGACGATGCACCCCGCCCCCAGGAGCTTCGGCGGCGTCAGCACCTCCGAGAGCAGCACCGCGCCGAGCACGACCGCGGTGACCGGCTCTGCCGTGGCGACGACCGCGGCCCGGCTTGGACCAATGTATCCCACCCCGATCAGGTAGGTATAAATTGCCAGCCCGGTGAGGATTCCCAGGGAGATCGCGCTTGCCCAGCCTCCTACCGTGATGTTCGGGGAAGGGCCACCGTCCACGACGAGATACCCGCAGAAAGCCAATGCGGTCAGTGGGACGCTGTACAAAGCCAGGGTCAACGGGGCGATACCACGGCCAAACACCCCGGCAAGCAGCACGTACCAGGAGTTGCTGAGCGCGGATCCAAGCGCCCACAGCACGCCGAGCCAGCTGATGCCCGCGCCGATGACGAGCGCCGCCCGTGGATCGACCGTGAGGACACAGCCAAAAAGCGCCAGGCCAAGCGCCACCATCTGGGGCCGCGACAACCGCTCGCCAAGAAAGAGGCGCGCCCAGAGAACGACGAGCGCGGGGAAGACGAACACGAGCATCACGGCGGTGCTCGCGGGCAGGAGATCGAGCGCGAGAAAGTAGAAGAGCGCATTCGTGACGAAGAGCGCCCCGAGGACTGCGGCGCCCAGCGCGCTCCGGCGCGGCAACCGCAGCTGTGTCCGCCGGATGCTAGGCCGGAACAGCGGAATCGCCCAAAGGATAAGCGTCGCGAAGAGGAAGCGGGTCGCGAGTACGGTGGGCACGCCGGCCCCGCCCGCGTACGCGTACTTTGCGAGGATCCCCTGGACGCCGAAGCTGATGCTCGCAAGGGCCACGGCGAGCGTGCCGAGCAAGCGCCGGCGTCTCGCCTCGTCCCCGGACAGGGAGCGTGCCGCTGAGTCTGTCCGGTCCATGGTCTCGGTTGGCATCATATATTGTACGGCACCGGCTGTTCGAGTTTGCGTCCTGCCGTGCCTCGTGCATAGGTTAGACTACCTCAGACAATCGCCGTCGGGCCGCCTGGCTTCGCACCTCGTCGCGACCGCTGGCCCGGCCTGCGCAATGCCGGGGTGGGAGAAAGGAGCGTTCGATGGACTTCGGACTCAGCGAGCAGCAGCGGCAGGTGCGCGACCGGGCTGCGGCGCTCGCGCGGGAGGTGGTCGCGCCCCGTGCGGCGGCGATCGATCGTGATGGTACGTATCCGCAGGACCTCTTCGATGTGTTCCGCGACGCGGAGTTCCTAGGGCTTGCGTTCCCCGAAGAGTTTGGCGGCTCGGGCGCGGGCACGCTCGGCCTCGCGCTCGCCATCGAGGAGGTCGCGAAGTACTGCAGCTCCGCCGGCCTCCTGCTGCTGACGACCCGACTGGCCACCGCCGGGATACAGATGGCCGGAACGCCCGAGCAGCGGGAGCGCTACGTGCGGGGCGTGGCAACCGGGCGGCTGCGAGGTGCGTTCGCACTCACCGAGCCGGAGGCAGGCTCGGACGCCGCGAACATCGCCACGACCGCGCGGCGCGACGGCGATGGATGGGTGCTCAAGGGCATGAAGTTGTGGGCTGGGCAGGCGACCGTGGCCGACTTCGTGATCGTCGTAGCGAAGACCAACCCCGAGGCGGGAGCGCGGGGCGTGAGCGCGTTCGTGGTGGACCTGCCGAACCCGGGCTTTCGCATCGTGCGCGAACTGCCGAAGATGGGCGTGCTTGGGGTGCCCGTCGTGGAGATCGTGCTGGATGCGTGCCGCGTGCCCCTGTCGGCCCTGCTGGGCGAGGAGAACCACGGCTTCCGGCTGGTCATGCGGCATCTGAACGTCGTGCGCCCGCTTGTCGCCGCACGGGGGGTAGGGCTCGCGGCGGGCGCAACGCAATACGCGCTCGCGTACGCACAGCAGCGGCGAACGTTCGGCAGGCCGATAATCGAGCATCAGGCTATCGCGTTCAAGCTGGCTGAGATGGCAATGGGAGTCGAGAGCGCGCGGCTGCTCACGCACCGGGCGGCGTGGCTCGTGGATCAGGGGGGCAGCGACCGGGAGATCGCGCATTTCCTCTCGATGGCGAAGGCGCAAGCCAGCGAGACGGCCGTCCGCGTCTCCGAGGAGGCGTTGCAGATCCTCGGTGGCTACGGCTACCTCAAGGACTACGCGACGGAGCGATACTACCGCGACGCGAAGCAGCTCACACTCGTCGAGGGCACGAGCGAGATACACCGGATGATCATCTCCCGCGCGCTGGCGGATGGCACGCTCGACTGTGGCTACGACGCTGACGCCATCGGCGGCCTACCAAACGACGAGCGCGACCGAGCCCGCCGCGACGCGATGATCCACGGTGCGCAGGGGGAGTAGGACCGGATAGGGACTCGATGCTGAAGCCAGGCAGCCTGTTCGGTTTGCGGCGCTGGCTACTGCCGCAGCATATGTAACGGATCGATGTCCTCGGAGTGCCCCGTCACCAGGAAGTCCGACAGTGCTTCGGCCTCGAGGGGACGGCTGAACAGCCAGCCCTGGATGTGGTCGCATCCGTGCCGGCGCAGGACCGCCAGCTGATCCTGCGTGACCACGCCCTCGGCAACGACCGCCATACCCAGGGACCGCGCCAGTTCGATCATGGACGCCACGGCGGCCTCGGCGCCTGGGTCCTCGGCGATGTGGCTCACGTCACCCCGATCGATCTTCAGAATCTCAAACGGGAACTGTTCCAGCAGGGGCAGGCTCGACGGTCCCGTCCCGTAGTCGTCGAGCCAGAGCCGCACCCCCAGTGCGGTGAGTTCCCCGAGGGTCTGCGTGGCGCGCTGTGTGTCCGCCATCACCTCCTCGTGCAGCTCCAGGACTAGCAGCCGGGGCTCGATGCCCGCCCCGTCGAGCGTCGCACGTACGATGTCGCGCAGGTACGCGGGCCGTAGATCCTCCTCCGAGGGGTTGAAGCCGACGCAGGGGACGGCGATGCCCGCGTCCTGCCAGGTCCGAGCCTGGGCGCAGACGGTTCGCAGGACTCACGCTCCCAGCTCTGGCATCAGGCCGGCGGAGGCCACGACCGGGAGGAACATCCCCGGCGAGAGCAGCCCGAGGGTGGGGTGCCGCCAGCGGACCAGACCCTCGGTGCTCAGAAGCTTGCCGGTGTGTAGTGATACGACCGGCTGGTAGTGGACCGCAAACTCGCCGTGCTCTATGCCGGCCTGCACATCGGCCGCCGTGACGGTCGGGACGAACGGTTTGTTTCCCATCATCCCGCCTCTTCACCGGCGCGCAGCACCTTGCGGTACTGGTGGAGCTGCTGGCTCACGCGCATCCCTGCGCGCTCGTAGAGCTTGTTCGCCTTTGTCGGGCTCTCGGCGTCGACCCCGAGCGACACGATCCGGTGGCCCCGCCGGTTAAACTCGGCGAACGACTGCCGCAGCAGGGCGAGGGCGATCCCACGGCGTCGCCATGGTCGCCGGACGTCGACGAGCCGCACCCAACCCATATCGGGGAAGTCCACACCCAGCGCGACGCCCGCCATGTCACCGCTCTCGGCATACTCCGCGATCCACCACAGGCCAGGTCGTAGCGATACGTGGCGACCATCAGGGCACGGAAGTCCTCATACGCGTCCTCCTCCGAGGATCGCTGCCGCTCCCAGTCGTCCTCGAACGTGTCATAGATCACGCGGTGCACGGCGCGCTCGTCTTGGTCTCGCACGGCACTGCGCACCCGGATGCCCTCCGGCCATTCGAGTGCCGCGGGCGGGGTGGCCATCTCGAAGGTCATCCGCCAGTGGCGCCTTGCGAGCGCATACCCGTTCGAGCGTAGCAGGCTCCCCGCCGCATCGTTCGCGCCGTTCACCCCGCGCTGCAGCAGGACCTGCTTGTTCTCCGGCACGAGGGCCGCGCGCTGAACCGCCCGCATCTCGACCAGATGTAGGAGGGAACGCTCGACGGCCTCAAATGGGGGGTGGACCCAGATATCCGCGCTCATCCGGTCGTGTCCGCTGACCGTTGCGGCGCCAAGGAGCCGGCCATCATCGTCGTGTGCCAGAAAGGCGTCGGCGGCGAGGTCGAGCGACTCCCACTCCTCGCGAAGGTCCTCCAGTATGGTATCGGGCGCGCCGAACTCCGCGGTCTCGAACTCAACGGCGAGCGCGAACACGGCGGGCAGATCGGCCATCGTCGCGCCCCGGATGTGGACGCCCGGCGGGAGTGGTGTCGTCGTGCTCATCGTTCCGCCCGCTGGTATGGGTTCGATTGGTCGCAAGGACCGGACCCATACAGCCGATCGATGCGGTGTACTGTACTACAGCATGTGTCGGTACGATCGAGCCGGGTAGGGGCGGGTCTCCGTGCCCGCCCGCAGGCCGCAGCCCCCCCCCTCCGATGTAAAGGCTCAATCCTCCTACTCACCACCGTAAGCGGGAACTGCCAAGCATGTCATCTCGAACGCAGTGAGGGATCCGTACACCGGACCACGGATTCCTCGCATGCTCGGAATGACAGGTCAACGTCCCTTCACCCGGTGGCCATACGACGATGGAGCTACCGTTCTGTGGGATTGGTGGAACGCCGCCTTTGGTATACTCTCGGCCATGAGCACCGCCGTACAGCCCGCGCTGAG
>JADDPA010000072.1 GCA_016782125.1 Thermobaculum sp. | reverse complement strand
GTCCGAAACAATACGAGAGGGGCGGCGCGGTGCCGCTCCTCTCGGCATTTCCGGTCACGAGTTGCTGGCCGCTACTCCGGCTTGAGATACAGCGCGCCAAGCGGTGGAAGGGTGAGCGCAGCGGAGCATGGGCGGCCATTGTACGGATGGGTCTCCCCTTGCACCCGGCCCAGGTTCCCAATGCCAGAGCCACCGTACTGCTCAGCGTCGGTGTTCAGTAGCTCGCGATAGTCGACCGCTTCGGGCACCGGAATCCGGTACTCATAGCGCGGCACAGGCGTGAAGTTGAACACGCACAGTATGGTCTCGCCCTCTCGCGAGCGGCGTAGCCAGCACAGCACGGAATTGTCGCTGTCGTTATAGTCCAACCACTCGAAGCCCGCGTGTTCGTGGTCGAGATCGTGGAGCGCAGGTTCCTCCCTATGCAGGCGGTTGAGGTCGCGAACGAGATCGCGGATTTGCGCGTGCGGTTGGTACAGCAGCGCCTGCCATTCCAGGCTTCCCTCGTGGTTCCACTCAGTGCGCTGCCCGAACTCTCCGCCCATGAAGATCAGCTTCTTGCCGGGGTGCCCGTGCTGGTACGCGTGAAGCAGGCGCAAGTTCGCGAACTGCTGCCACTCGTCGCCGGGCATCTTGTGCAGCATACTGCGCTTTCCGTGCACTACCTCATCGTGCGAGAGGGAGAGCACGAAGTTCTCGTCGTAGGCGTACACCATCGAGAAGGTGATCTCGTTCTGGTGAAAACGGCGGTGGATGGGGTCGTTCGCGAAGTACTCCAACGTGTCATGCATCCAGCCCATGTTCCACTTGAAGCCAAAACCAAGCCCGCCATCATACGTCGGCCGCGATACGCCGGGCCACGCAGTGGACTCCTCGGCGATCGAAAGCGCACCGCCACCGTCGGAGTAGATGAGCTCGTTCGCCTCCTTGAGGAAGTCGATTGCTTCCAGGTTCTCGCGGCCACCGAAGCGGTTTGGGGACCACTCGCCCGGTTCCCTGCTGTAGTCGAGGTACAGCATCGAGCTCACGCCATCGACGCGAAGGCCGTCTATGTGGTACTCTCGCAGCCAGTACAGCGCGTTCGAGACGAGGAAGTTACGCACCTCGTGCCGGGCATAGTTAAAGCTGTACGTGCCCCAGTCCGGCTGGATGCGCCGCTGGGGGTCCGCGTGCTCGTAGAGATACGTGCCATCGAAGCGCGCCAGGCTATGCACATCTACCGCGAAGTGGGCCGGTACCCAGTCGAGTATGACGCCCACCCCCTCCTGGTGGAAGCGGTCGACGAAACACTGAAAGTCGGTGGGGCTGCCGAAGCGGCTGGTCGGGGAGTAGAAGCCGGTTACCTGGTAACCCCACGAGCCGTCGTACGGGTGCTCGGAGACGGGCATCAACTCGATGTGCGTGAAGTTATTCTCCCGGCAGTACGGCGCAAGCTGGTCCGCGATCTCCGCGTAGCTCAGCCACGTGCCGTCGTCATGCCGCCGCCATGAGCCGAGGTGTACCTCGTACACGCTCATCGGCTCGTGGTACGGACTGCACTCCCGGCGGCGTGCCATCCACTCCTCATCGTTCCACTCCATCGCGTGGATATCCGCGATGATGGAGGCCGTTTTGGGCCGTACTTCGGAGGCGAACGCGAGGGGGTCTGCCTTCTCGTACTCCATACCATCCGCGCCCCGGATCGCGAACTTGTACCGCTCGCCGACCGTAAGAGCGGGCAGGAAGATCTCCCACACGCCGGATGGGCCCATCGAACGCATCGGGTGGGTGCGGCGGTTCCAGCCATTGAAGTCGCCGCATACGCTAACACCTCGTGCGGACGGTGCCCAAACCGCGAAGCTCACGCCCGCCACGCCGTCGATCACTCGTGGGTGCGCGCCGAGCACATCGTACAGCCTGCGGTGCGAACCCTCGCCGATGTAGTACAGATCCTCCTGTCCGATGGTAGGCAGGAAGCGGTAGGGGTCCTCCTGCGTCCAGACGTGGTCGCCGCTGGCGAACTCCAGGGTGTATGGGAACACGGAGCGGCGGCGGGGAACCACGCCCGCGAAGAGTCCTGCGGGGTGCACCCTGCCGAGGTCAATGCGACTTCGCCGTCCGCCCGACTCTAGAAGCGTCACACGGTTGGCGGTGGGGGACCAAACGCGCACCTGTAATCCACTCTGGGAGGAGTGCATGCCCAGGTATGCGTGGGGATCGTTCAGCGTCCCGGAGAGCAAGCCCTGGACTTCCGGATCGGAAAGCGTCAGCGTCATTGATCACGTACCTCCTCGCCCCCACCCTTCGCGACGTGCTTCAGTATCGCCATGGACCGGCCACGCAGCTCGTAGATCTCGCCGTCGAGATAGACCTCCGGATTTGTCCGCTCCTCGGGGCGGAACGTATCGAGTACCAGCGCCCACACGCCGCCATCCGGGATCGACGGTGGGTGGAACCGTACGGGATCGTCGTTCGAGTTCATCATTATAAACATGGTGTCGTCCCGGACGGGACGGCCCTGCTCGTCCGTGAGGTCCTTGGGGGTACCAGAGAGCCACACGCCGAGCGAACGGGTGCGCTGGTTGTGCCACTCGTCACCGGTCATCTCCATGCCGTCCGCGCGTAGCCAGAGGATATCACGCTCTCCCTCGCGTGGGGGCAGGTCGCGGAAGAACTCCCGGCGCCGAAGGATGGGGTGCGCCCGGCGGAGCGCGGTCATGCGGCGGGTCCACGCCAGGATCCCGTCCTGTGCGGATGTCAGCTTCCACTGGTGCCACGAGATCTCGTTGTCCTGGCAGTACGCATTGTTATTGCCCCGCTGTGTGCGGGCCACCTCGTCCCCCGAAAGCAGCATTGGAACGCCTTGAGAAACAAAAAGCGTAGTGAGGAAGTTGCGTATCTGTCGCAACCGTAACTCACGGATTGCAGGGTCACGCGTCTCGCCCTCAGTGCCGGAGTTCCAACTCAGATTGTTGTCGGATCCGTCGCGGTTGTGCTCGCCGTTTGCTTCGTTATGCTTCCTGTCGTAGCTGACGACGTCGCGCAGGGTGAACCCGTCGTGCGCGGCGACGAAGTTGATACTCGCATAGGGGCGGCGCTCGTTGTGCGCGTACAGGTCGCTGCTGCCGGCGAGCCGCGATCCTAGTTCGGCGAGCTGGTTGGGATCGCCACGCCAGAAGCGGCGAACGGAGTCTCGGTACTTGTCGTTCCACTCGCTCCAGGGCGGTGGATAGTTACCGGCCTGATATCCGCCAGTACCGAGGTCCCACGGTTCCGCGATGAGCTTCACACGCGCCAGCACCGGGTCCTGCGCCACGGCCTGCAAGAACGCGCTCCGCTGGTCGAATTGCTCGCCATCGCGCGCCAGCGTGGTGGCGAGGTCGAAGCGGAAACCGTCCACATGCATCTCCTCGACCCAGTAGCGCAAGGAGTCCATCACCAGCTGCAGCGTGCGTGGGTGGGTGAGGTCCGTCGCGTGGCCGCAGCCGGTGCTGTCGGCATAATAGCGCGGGTTCGCGTGGACGAGCCGATAATACGATCCGTTATCCAGGGCACGGAACGCCAGGGTCGGCCCGAAGTGGTTCCCCTCGGCGGTGTGGTTGTACACGACATCAAGCAGTACCTCCAGCCCGGCCGCGTGCAGTGCCTGCACCATCCCCTTGAACTCCGCGACCTGGCCACCGCGCGAGCCCGCGGCGCTGTAGCGGCCCTCAGGCGCGAAGAAACCAAGCGTGTTGTAGCCCCAGTAGTTACCGAGCTTTCGCCGCACGAGATGCTCGTCCTGGACAAACGCGTGCACGGGTAACAACTCCACTGCCGTCACACCGATGCCCTGGAGGTACTCGATCACGCTCGGGTGGGCGAGGCCGGCGTACGTGCCACGCAGAGCCTCTGGTATGTGTGGACACAGCTTCGTGAGGCCGCGCACATGCGCCTCGTAGATCACGGTATCGGACCAGGGGGTGTGCGGCGGTTGGTCATGGTCCCAGTCGTAGGTCGGGTCGACTACGATACCCTTCGGCACGTATGGCGCGCTGTCTGAGGTGTCCATCACCAGGTCGCGATTCTCGTCCCCCTTCAGCGGGTAGCCATAGACGGCCGGTGACCAATCCACGCCACCACTGATCGCGCGGGCATACGGGTCCAGGAGCACTTTGTGGGGATTGTGGCGCAGACCATGGGACGGGTCATGGGGTCCGTGCACGCGGTAGCCATAGAGCTGCCCCGGTAGGATACCCGCAACGCAGGTGTGCCACACCCCCGCGGTGCGCTCCACCAACTCCACGCGATCGGTTTCCTTCGTGCCTGACTTCCCGTCGAAGAGGCACAACTCCACCCGGTTTGCGGAACCAGCAAATATGGCAAAGTTCGTGGCGGTTTCGTTCCATGTCGCACCCAAGGGGTACGCGTCGCCGTGTTGGGTTATTCGTGGCAAGCAGGTTATCCTTCAAGCACCTTGAGCACTCTCCCCAGGGAGCCCGTCCGAGCGGTTGATCATTGTCCATTGGCGTACCGTTCGGCCTGCGATGGAGAGCGGCGTCGTTTCGTATTACCGGATCGTTTGCCGCTGGTTTTCCGCGGTCACCGTCTCACGATCCCAGGAGCCGGCGGACCCCCGCGGCGGGGATGTGGAGCCATTCGGGGCGGTTGTTCAGCTCGTAGCGCACCTCGTACAGCACCTTCTGAAGCTCGAAGTGCGCGAGCAATCGGTCGTACGCGGCCTCATCACGCGGCAGAATCGCTGGATCCGTGCCACTCGCAGCCGCGTGGTATGCCTCCAGAAATCGGTTGCGCACGATGCGTTCCCACGCTGCTGCCATGTCGTCGGATGCGTGATCGCGCGCCGCGGCGTGCGCGGCGTAGCTGAACGAGCGGACCATTCCCGCAACGTCCACGATGGGGGATCGCAGCTCGCGGCGTTCGGCAAGGCTCCGCGCGGGTTCGCCCTCCAGGTCGAGAATATATAGCTTGCCATCCCGCCCCCGCAGAACCTGGCCGAGATGATAGTCACCATGGACGCGCATCTGGAGGCCCACCGCCTCGGGTGTGGGCAGTTGTGCGGCATCGGTCACCCTTCCGAGTGCTTCGAGCAACTCGGGTGCGTGATTATCGCTGTGTTGCAGCAAGCTAGCCGTTTCGTCCGCTTCCCGGCGCAGGTCCGCTGCCCATCGCTCCAGAACCTCCCCGGTTACCGGCTGGGGTTCCATCTCGTCCGACTTGGCGCTCGCGAGCGCCGCGTGAAGGCGAGCGGTCGCCTCCCCCAGAGCACCCGCGAAGTCCAGCGTGTTGCGCTCGGTATCCAGATACGCGCCCAGAGCGTCCGGTCCCGGAGCGTCGACCATCGCGCGCCTGGCAGCGTCGACTGCCCAAGACCATCCATCGCCCTCGTTCGGTATGTATTGCTGCAGCAGCAGCGCATCCACGCTATAACCATCTGCACTTTCTAACCGCGCAGTGGCCAGAACCGGAGGGATCAGGTCGAAGTTTGCCTCGGTGGACAGGTATCTTCCGAGTTCGACTTCCGGATTCGTGCCGCGCTCGAGCCGTCGGTACACCTTGAGGATGCACTGCTCGCCGTACACCAAGGAACTGTTGCTCTGCTCCACGCCGGCGAGCCGCGCCTCACCGGTGCAACTTTGGGTGCTCAGCCCTGTGGGCTCGCACACGAGCGCTGCGCGGTAATCCTCCCGCCGCGCGCCGGAGAGGACGAGGTTTATGAGCTCATCGCACACGGTGGCATTTTCAAGCGCGTCAATCACCACTTGTTGCTGTCCGTCGCGCTCCCCGGTCACGAGGTAGATCTGGTGCTGCGTTTCCAATCCCGTTGTGTCCGTGACGCCGACGACGAAGATGCACGCACCGCTCTCGAGCTCGACCCATCGCTCGATGGACGCAGTATGCAGCGAGCGAGACTGCCCACCGAACCACCGCTGCGCCTGAAGATAGCCGGGGATCTGCAGCTCTAACGCGGCGCGCTCGTGGGCGTCGTGGAGGGCGTCGACCAGACGCTCGTGGCGCGCATCGATATACAGCTCCTGCCTAGCCGGGATCAATGGAGGTCCTCCTCGGACTTGAGCTCGAACCAGTAAAAGATGTGCGGCCCAAAGGTCAGCAGATACGGGAGCTGGCCGATGCGCGGGAACGTATTCTTGCCGAAAAGCTCCATGGGATACAGCCCCTCGAAGTCGCTCAGGTCGAGTTCCGCCGCCTGGGAGAAGCGCGAGAGATTGCACGCAATAAGCACACGGGTGCCCTCATGCTCACGGATAAACGCCAGGACCTGTCGGGTCGTCGGGTGGAGGAACCGGATGCTACCGCGGCCGAAGACGGGATACTGTTTGCGGATGCCGATCACACGCTTGATCCACTGCAAGAGTGAGGTCGGCGTGCGCTCCTGCGCCTCGACGTTGATACCCTCGTAGCCGTACACGGGGTCGCGGATGGGCGGCATATACAGCTTCTGCGGATCGGCGCGCGAGAAGCCTGCGTTGCGGTCGCCGCTCCATTGCATCGGCGTGCGAACCCCGTCGCGGTCGCCCAAGTATATGTTGTCCCCCATGCCAATCTCGTCGCCGTAATAGATGGCCGGCGTGCCGGGCAAACTGAACAGCAGCAGGTAGAGGAGCTGCATACGGCGGAAGGAGTTCTCGACAAGAGGCGCGAGCCGGCGGCGAATACCGATGTTTACCCGCATTCGCGGATCCCGCGCGTACTCGTAGTAGAGATAATCGCGCTCCTCGTCCGTCACCATCTCGAGCGTGAGCTCGTCGTGGTTTCGCAAGAAGAGACACCACTGGGCATTCTCCGGTATCTCCGGGGTCTGCCGCAGGATCTCGGAAATCGGGTACCGGTCCTCGCGGCGCAGCCCCATGAACAAGCGCGGCATCAAGGGAAAGTGGAACGCCATGTGGCACTCGTCGCCATCACCGAAATATGGGAGCACATCCTCGGGCCACTGATTTGCCTCGGCGAGCAGCATCCGGTTCTCCCAGCCGTTATCCGCGAAGGCGCGGAGCTCTTTGAGGAAGGCGTGGGTCTCGGGCAGGTTCTCGCAGTTCGTCCCCTCGCGCTCGAAGAGGTATGGCACGGCGTCGAGTCGCAGGCCATCCACGCCGAGGTCGAGCCAAAACGCACAGACGTCGAGGATCTCCTGCCGAACCTTCGGGTTGTCGTAGTTCAGATCTGGCTGGTGGCTGAAGAAGCGATGCCAAAAGTATTGCCCAGCCTCATGGTCCCACGTCCAGTTCGAGCGCTCGGTGTCGGTGAAGATGATGCGAGCGTCCGAATATCGCTCCTCGTTGTCGCTCCAGACGTAGTAATCGCGGTAGGCTGAGTTGGGATCGCTCCGGGCCTGAATGAACCATTCATGCTGGTCCGATGTGTGGTTGACGACGAGTTCCGTGATGACCCTGATGCCACGCCGGTGAGCCTCGTCGAGAAAATGCTCGAAATCGTGGATCGTGCCGTAGTCCGGATGGAGGTTGCGAAAGTCGGAGATGTCGTACCCGCCATCCCGGAGCGGGGAGGAATAGAACGGCAGGAGCCAGACGCAGTCAACGCCTAGGGACTGGATATAGTCGAGTTGGCTGGTGAGACCGGGAATGTCACCGTTGCCGTCATTGTTAGAATCGAAGAACGAGCGGACGCTGACTTCATAGATGATGGAGTCCTTGTACCAGTCGCGAGCAGACGTGATGGGTGTCAGATACGACATGGACGAGTATTTCCTCCAATCGGATGTGTTTATGCAACGGCACGCACCTAACGGGTACAACGCTCCCTAGAATATGGGTTCCTGGTATGCCACGTCAAACCGTGGCGTGGCACAACGAAGGAGTACCGCACATGGCAATCCACCCGCAGACCGCTATCGGCCAGATGAGTCTCACGATTGCTGATCTCGACCGGTCGGTCGCGTTCTATACCGACACCCTCGGTTTCCGGATTCTGCACCAAGACGGTCGTTCTGCGGCACTCACCGCGAACGGCGAGCAGCCGTTGGTCTTCCTGACTGAGGAGGCTGGAGCCCAGCCGCAGCCTGCGGGCACGACCGGCCTCTACCATTTCGCGATCCTGGTGCCGTCCCGTGCCGACTTGGGCCGGTCGCTCCGGCGCCTGCTCGAAACAGGGTACTCGCTCTCCGGGGCGTCGGATCACGACGTCAGCGAGGCACTCTACCTCGACGACCCGGACGGCAACGGGATCGAGATCTACCGCGACCGTCCGAAGGCCGAGTGGCCGGCACGCAACGGAAACCTTCAGATGGGCAACGCCCAGCTCGACGCGCAGGGCATCCTTGAAGAAGCGGAGCGGGAAGGACGCGCCTGGGACGGGCTCGCGCCGGAAACGCGTATCGGCCACATGCACCTGCACGTCGGGGATCTGACCGCTGCGGAGGCGTTCTATGTCGGCGTGCTCGGGTTCGAGGTGATGCAGCGGTGGGCGGGGCAGGCGCTCTTCGTCTCCGCTGGGGGATATCACCACCACATCGGCCTGAACACCTGGGCGGGCGTCGGAGCGCCACCCCCACCCCCCGGCAGCGCGGGACTCCGGGAGTACGCGATCGAGCTGCAGGACGCCGCGGCGCTTGAGGAGGTGATCGCGTGTATTAACCGGGCCGGGGTCCTGTCCGAGCGCCAGGCGGCAAGGGCCACGTTGCGCGACCCGTGGGGGAATGGCATCGTCTTACACACCGTACCGGTGGATACGGCGGAGGAATCAATTAGCGGGCTGACGAACTCTCAGGCATTGAAATCTCAGAGACGCTAACCGCGGCAATAGTATCAGCGTTCCATCTATCCCCGGACCGACATTGACGCACCGGTTGCCGGCTCGTATACTTCCGGTTTCTAGCAGTTGGCTTCGGTACCGTCCTGCCAAGTGGGGAGCCAAAGCGCATGCATATCGCCTTCGTGAACCCGCAGGGTAACTTCGATGCGGCCGGCAGTTATATGACCGCCCACCCGGACTTCGGCGGTCAGCTCGTCTACGTGCGAGAGGTCGCATTCAGGCTTGCCGCGATGGGACATCGGGTCGACATACTTACCCGGCAGGTGATCGATCCCGAGTGGCCGGAGTTTGCGGCAGCGGAAGATGAGTATCCCGGGCACCCGAACGTTCGGGTGCTGCGCTTCGCATGTGGTCCCGAGCGGTTCCTTCCTAAGGAGGAGCTGTGGCCCCACCTGCGGGAATGGGTGGATCGCATCGCCGCCCGGTATAGTGCCGAGCGCGTGTGGCCGGATCTCTGGACTGGACACTACGCCGATGGCGGGCTGAGTGCTGCGTTGTTGCAGGTGCAATCGGGCGTACCTTACACGTTTTCCGCCCATTCACTTGGCGCGTGGAAGCTGGATGGCTTGCTTCGATCATGTGCGACCGGGCATGCGAATGCACTGCTCGAAGCTGACGCGCGCTACAACTTCGGCGCGCGGCTTGCCGCTGAGCGCGCGGCGATGGGTCGGGCTGCGGCGATCGTCACGAACAGCTCCATCGAGCGCTGGGTGCAGTACGCCCACCCGGCATATGAGGGTGTGGTGGATCTCCGAGATGAGCGCCAATTTGCGGTGATTCCCCCAGGGGTAGACCTCGGGGTCTTCGGTGCGGATGCGCGCAGTCCGCAGGAGGCAAAGGTGCGAGCGACCATCTCGGCGGCGCTGGCTCGGGACGTCGCACCCGAGCGGCGTGACCTGCCCGCCGTGATCGCGTGGAGCCGACTGGACCCGAAGAAGAATCACATCGGGCTCGTACGCGCGTTCGCGGGCAGCCCCGCGCTGCGCGAGCGGGCGAACCTTCTGATGATCGTCCGCGGTCTGCGTGACCCTCTGCGCACCGTCCCGGTCGAGGACGCGCCTATCTTGCGGACACTCGTCGACGAGATAGAAGCTGCTAACCTGTGGACGAGCGTGTCGGCGTTCAGCCTGGAGGGGCAGGATGCGCTCGCCGCCCTGTATCGCTGGGGAGCGGAGACGGGTGGTGTCTTCTGCCTGCCCTCCGAGCACGAGCCGTTCAGCCTGACCCTGATCGAGGCGATGGCTGCCGGGCTCGCGGTTGTCGCGACCAGCAACGGCGGTCCCCGCGAGATAACCGCCAACGGCCGCTACGGACTCCTGGTGGACCCGACCGATCCGCTTCATATCGCCGCGCAACTCCTGCGGCTCCTCAGCGACCCCGTCCTACGTGCCGCTCACGGGCGGCGAGGCCGTGAGCGTGTGCTGAAGCGGTACAACTGGGAATCCACGGCACAGGGCTATGTGCGGCTCGCGCGACAGATCGCCGCCGGGAAGCGGGCGGGCGACTCGACCGTTCCCCTGCCTGAGTTCGCGCTCGGCCCAGCATCGCTGCCCCGGCTCGGTTCCTGGCGCCGTGCCACCGAGGAAGTGGGCGAGGCGGCCGCGGCCGTGTCCTCCTAGCCCGGATTATTCATGAGCACTCGTTGCTTAGCAGTTGGAGCGGGCGAAAGTCCAGTTCCTGCCTCACGAAAGAGGCTATATCAGCGCTGGTACGGCAGGAACGTGCGAAATCGGCTTCTCCTAGCATTTACTTGGCTTTCGGCGATCCCATGAATAATCCGGGCTAGTTCGCTCGACCGCAAGGAGCGTCTAACCCACTTGCACCTCCGCGCGCGCGGTGCCTGCCCGTGCGTGGCGGGCGAGGAGCCGTACCGTGCTGCCCGCGGGCGCACGGACAACCCATTCCACCTTCGCACGGTCGTCGGTGGGGTCCACGTCCCACACGCTCGGAGCCGAGGGCTTGTACGCGCGACCCTCAAGTTGCCCAATCTCCTCGCGCACCTCACCGGTTACCAGTTCCGCTCCTTCGGGCAGCTCGATCTCGCAAACCACGTCGCGCACGACCTTTTTCTCCATCGCCTTCTTCGTAACGTACGTCGGCAGCCAGCCGGTGTTCTGGACCACCAGGCGAACCCGGTACGCGCCATCACCGATCGCGGTCGCCTGAACGTCGAACAGCTCCAGCCGCGGCGAGATCAAGAGGTGCCACGTTAGCCACGCCGGGAAGCGGGCTACCTCCGCTTCCAGGAACTGCGGCGGTGGGTTGCGGAAGGCATAGAGGGCGTCCCAGCCGCCGATCTCGACCGGCCCGAGTTGCGGGTGCTCGAAGGGGCGCCAGTCTACGAAGCCTTTGCCACCCAGCGCCTGGTCGCTCCACCGCAGGAGCTTAAGGTCGTCCTCGAACGGGTGCTCGCGATACCACTCGATGAACTTAAAGTCCTCGATACCTGCCTGCTGCTGAGGGCTCCAGATCTCCACGGTCCAGGAGAACACCCCCATATGATCGTACATCCAGTCGTCGAATCCACCCCGAATGTACTGCTTCGGGAAGTACAGGAAGTCGTGATACACGGAAACGTTCGGATAGCCCGTGATCTCCGTGCCTTTCCTGCCGATCTTCCGGTAGGTCCAGATGTCCTCCGCCGGAAACTCGTCGTCACTCTTGTCGCTGTACGGGCGGAGTAGCACACCGGACCATGTATGGAAGGTGACGGCGCCGGTGATGTTCGGGTGCGATGCGATGAACGCCGCCACTGCGCGTACCTCCGGCTCGGAGGTGGGGTAGGGGCCCGCGCCGCGCTGCTCGTGCTCCTGATGCCAGCCGGAGGGCCAGTTGCGATTGAGGTCGAGACGCTCGCGGTCCGGCTTGAGGAGCACGAGCGCACCGTCGTACCCGTCAATCCGCCCCTCGGGCAGCACGCGGTAGTACTCGCCGTCGACATCCGTCGGCTCTCGACGCACGAGCAGCCGGGGCTCTTCCGAGCTGACCTTCCAAGGGCCGTTCGGGTCGCGCACGCGCATCTGAAGCATCCGCCCGTCGCCGTCGATGTCCTCCTCCACGAGTCCGCGGGGCGCTTCCTCATCGTACGGATACGGGCGCGTGCTGGAACGAATGATCTTCGGCTGGTCCGCGAGCGCCCACTCCGCACCGTCCGGGTTCATGCGCGGGCAGATGTAGTACACGCGCGAGTCGAGGCACTGCGTGATCTGTGGATCAGTGCTGTATCCGGTAACGAGCTTTTCGATGAAGTACAGGCATGCGCTGGAAGGGGACACTTCGCTGGCATGAATGTTCCCGTCGATCCACAGCGCCGGCTTCTCAGTGTCCGCCGTGTCTTGGCGGGTCACGGTCAGGAGCCAGATATCCCGGTCCTCGTGGCTGCGACCGATGCTCTCGATACGCACCATGTTGGGATATTCCTCGGCATAGCCTCGGAGGATACGGGTCAGGTCCTCGTAGCGGTAGTAGGTATCGAATTGGATGTCGGGCACGGCGGGTCACCTCCTGGGTGATTGGCATGGGCACAGGCCGCTTTCTACCATCGCTTGCGCACCGGTGTCAACAATAGGTCCTTTGGACTACGCGAATATGCGTCTCGCGCCCGATGCGTCCAGTCGATGGGGAGGGCTACCATGAAGGTGTTATCAGGGAGGTTAAGGTTCATGGTGTTTCTCGTCTTTTTCATATTGGCCGCGCTACTCGGCGTTGCGCTGTCCCTCGGAGGTGGTTACCGGGTTCCGGAGCTCACAGACGAGCAGGTGAACGACTGGTTTCGGGGCTCCCGTTCCCTCAGCCGGACGGACTAACGACGGACTCCCTGGCGATTCGCCGTAGGGCAGACACCGGCGGGGCGAGGTGGTAATTACCATCTCGCCCCGTCACTTCAACAAGATCAATACGCGGGGGCGATTCTGATTGCCGCCACGCTCCCCATGCTCGCCGAGTTTACCACGCGGCCGCCGGTTCCTCCTTGCCGCCCTTGCCCTCGACAATGTTCTGGATGCTTCGAAGGGCGGCCGCCATCCCCTCCTGAATCGGGCGGTCCGATGGGGTGCTCTGTTCGATGCGATCCGGCAGGTCCGTGGCGGTGCCGAACGTCAGGTGTACGGTCACCAGCCACGTAGACTTCTGCCCAGTGATCGTGAGCCAGCCCGCGTAGCCGTTCGCCTCGTCAGCGCTCCACTCGAGCCGACGCAACGCAGGATCGGCCGTGAAGGTACCGTCGCGGGATGGTACGACGACATGAACTGACTGATGACCGATGGCGACGGCCGGCACCGCCATCTGGGAGCGCCCGCACGCGGCGGGAGCGATGCGCCTCATTTCCTCACGCGATACCGCAGGTGCGTGACGCTCGGCGACTCGCTCACTCCGAGCGATTCCAGTTCGCTGGGCGGGTCGCCCGACCGTTCGAATAACGGAGACCGTCACCGAGGAGGACCGAGCGGAGGTCGATGTGCAGCTCGTCCGCCAAACCGGCCCGGATGCACTGCTGGATAGTGTTTACGCCGCCGACCACCGTTACGTCTTTGTCGCCAGCGGCCGCCTTCGCCTGCTCGATTACTTGCACGATACCCTCGGTGACGAAGCTAAAGGTCAACTGGTCGTTCTCTCCCCTCGCTACCTGCTCCGGTGCTCGGTGTGTGAGGACGAAGATCGGCACCTGAAACTCTTATCCTGCGTAGTCACCGTTTCCCATCTCGTAGGACCGGCGGCCCATCACCACTGCCCCTGTCGATCGGATTACCTCTTGCAACTGCTCGGTTTGCCGCATCGTCGCCATGTCCGGGTAGAGGCGACCCACATCGCCATTACGGTCGCTGACGTAACCGTCCAACGACATCGTCATCCCCACGATCACCCTCGCCATCTGACCCTCCCTTCGCACGACCGCCGAACCATCGCCCGATCTTATGACTTCGGTCGTCGTCCCAGCCTAGACCATCCAGAGTCACGTCATCGGGTACGTACCGTCGGAACGCACACGGTACTCGGCGATCATCCCCCGCTCGACCCGCGTCATAACAATGCCGCCAAGCGCGAAGGTCATCCTCGCCGGTGCCGTCGCACCAGGGAAGCAATCCCGATAAGCGCCCGTGGCAACCCGGCGAGCCGCGACTGTCTACGCATGGCCGACCGGAGCCTGCAAAAGCAGCGTTGCAGTCTTGTCGCGCTGTCCGGCGGAACGGTACGATCCATAATCTGGATTTGTATCCCGGCCACTCTATACTGACCGGGTCTCTATGCCGAGACTTGCTGTCGTGTCCCTGTGTATGCGGAGGGTTATCCCCGTCGCGCGGTGAGCACGAGATGCACGCGCGGCCACGGAGCGGTCAGAACGACGCGCCAGTGATTGGCGTGTCCACTTCGGTGTGCGGCGAGGCGGAGCAGCGCACGCTTCGTCGCCTCCCGCTGACGATCATCCTGCACGACCCTGACCATGTCGTAGGCGTTGTATGGTAGCACGCTGGTATTCCTTTCACTGCCTCTTTCACCTACGTTGATCGTACTACCGAAAGCTGGCATAATGAGTCCTAATTGAGCTGACCGCAGGGAGAAAGCGGGACCGCATGTATCATCCCACGGCGCGGGTGCTGGCGGTGTTGGAGCTGCTGCAATCGCATGGGCGAATGACCGGCGGTGAGCTGGCGCACCGCCTGGAGGTAAACGTCCGAACTGCCCGTCGCTACGTGGAAACGCTCCAGGATCTGGGGATTCCAGTCGAGGCGGAGCGTGGGCGGTACGGCGCATACCGCCTGCGGCCGGGCTACAAACTGCCGCCCCTGATGTTCTCCGAGGACGAGGTTCTCGCACTCACGCTCGGGCTGCTCACGGCGCGCAAGCTTGGATTATCATCGGCGGCTCCGGCGGTGGAGAGTGCCTTGGCAAAGACCGAGCGCGTGCTGCCCGAGGGGTTGCGCGACCGAGTGCGGGTGGTCCAGGAAACGCTCGTACTTGGGATGCGCACTGCGGCGGTTGCCCCACCGAACGCCGTTGTGGTCGCGCTTAGTTCCGGCGCGCGCGATCGGTGCCGTGTCTGGATGCGCTACAAGTCTTCAACGGGTGAGGAGACGGAGCGAGACTTCGACCCATACGGGTTGGTGTACCGCGACGGACGGTGGTACGCGACCGGCTACTGTCACCTTCGGCGCGGGCAGCGACTCTTCCGGCTGGATCGGATCCTTGTCGTAGAGCCGCGCGAGGAGCGATTCGAGCGTCCC
>JADDPA010000143.1 GCA_016782125.1 Thermobaculum sp. | reverse complement strand
GATCATCATAGAACCCACGAAGCCGGAAGAGTTGCTGCCTTTCAGCATGACTGCCTACGGCCTGAGCTCCCGCGAAAAAGAACTCGTCAAGCTCGTCGTGCGTGGCCACTCTACGACGGGTATCTCCCGGACACTCTGTATCTCGGAGCACACCGTCCAGAACCATCTCCGCAGCATCTTCGAGAAGGTCGGAGTGAGCAGCCGGGGTGAACTCGTCAAGCGACTCTTCTTCGACAACATGTACCCGACGCTTTTCGGGTAAGGAACGTCGGGCGGCGCACGATCGGCGTGTCGGCCCAACGACGCGGCTGCGTATGGGAAATGGCAATGTGCCTGAACGCCGCTGTAGTCGCTGCTGGTGCCCTTACCACTCTTGATGGGCGAGGTTAGGTCGCGGGACTCCATGCCCGCCACAAGGCGCCGCGACGCTGATAGGGTAAGGGTGTCGCGTTGGATCGCACCTTAGGCTTCGCGCTTGACGAGTGGTGTGACCTCCCGGCCGAAGCGCTCGATCTCCTCAAGCTGCGGGCTGCTCTGCATCAGCAGGAGGTCCACACCAACCGCCTCAAACGCGGCGATGCGGGCGGCGACCTGTTCCGGTGTCCCGATAAGCCCGGCCCGCAGCCCACGGTTGGAGACGGAGTAGTCCTCCAGGCTCACCTCGCGCTCCAGCTTTGACTTGCTGACGAAGTCCTGATAGCTCTGGTACGCGCGGGATGATGCGCGGACGTCCGTGATCCGGGCCACTTCCGCCTGCGCCTCCTCCTCGGTGGAGCGAACGATGCAGTACGCGGCGACCCCGTACGTCATCGGCGGCAGGCCCAGCGCCTCACGTCGAGCGCGCATGTCCGCGATCTTCGGGGCGACGAGATCCGGCGGGTCACCATGCATCAGGTACGCATCACACTCACGAGAGATAAGGTTCTTCGCGGTATCGGACTCGCCGCCCGCATACAGCCGGGGCCACGGCCTTTGCACGGGTGCGGGTGCGAGTAGCCCCTCCTCGACGCGGTAGTAGCGACCCTGGAACGAGTAGTTCGGCTCCGTCCACATTCCCTTCAATACCTGCAAGAACTCACCCGTGCGGGCGTAGCGCTCCTCATGCTGGTCGAACGGCACGCCGTATCGCCGGGCCTCGTCCGCCCACCAGGCGGACACGATGTTCAGGGTGAAGCGTCCACCGGAGATATGATCGATGTTCGCGGCCATCTTGGCGGTGAGCGCGGGGTTATGGAAGCTGGGACGGACGGCGGCCATGATCTCCAGCCGCGACGTGCAGGCGGCGAGCGCAGCGGCAGTGCTCCACGCCTCCAGGGTCGGTTCCTCCGGTCCCTTGATGTCGTTCAGGTTGAGCTCCGCGATGAGGGTCACGTCGAAGCCGGCGTGCTCCGCGGCGCGAGCAACCGCGAGGTTGTAGTCCCATGTGGACTGCATCGCCTCGTCATCCACATTGCGCAGCCACCCGCCGAAAATCGGTTGCCAGTATCCAAGCCTCATCGGCTTCCCTTTCTCATCATGGTTTGTTTACCACGGTGGCCGCACCTCCATTTGGCGAACGGTCCCATCGCACGTCCTGATCCTATGCACGCGTGTTCTAGACTGAAGTGCTTGGCTCGGGCACCTCAGCAAGCACAGTAATATCGCGAGCGGGCAACCTCACTCTGGAGCAGGCGCACGAAAGGCAGCGGATCCGACGGAGCGAACACCGCGTCCGTGACCAGGCCGCCGTCCTCGAAGCCCCCATCGACGAGCGAGAGAAGTGCCTCTTCGGAGAGCGTGTGATAGCGCGTCGCTGGGTCATCCTCACGTAGCAGGGCCATGTAGTCACGGAGGTGGACCCATTGCATCCCGTCCTTGTGGTGCCCACTCGGCGGCACGGGCGCACCGGTGGCGTCGGCGTACGCGAGCCAGGGAAGGTCCACCCCGCATCGGATAGGCAGGCCGATCCACTTCCAGACGCGGGTGTTGAGGTCGAGCAGCTTGTACTCCCCGTCGCGGGGGTCAAACAGGAACTCGGTCTCCGAAATCCCCTGATAACCGAAGTCCGCGAGAATGCGCTCGCCGCGCTCCGCGACCGCCGGCACCCATCGGGCGTCAACGAGGCAGGCCGTACCGGAGAAGGGGGGGTATTGCGCCTGCTTGCGCCCGACGAACAGACCCGCTGGGGAGCCGTCACGGGCAACATACGAGCAGAGCGAATAGAACGTATCTTGACCGGTGGGTATCATCTCCTGCGCGAGCAGCTCATGCTCCGACGCGTCCGCGACGATCCCCAAGAACTCGTCGGCGTCATTGGCGACGCGCAGCTTCTCCCCGAACGCATCGTAGTACAGGCGCTGTTGGGCGGGCTTGACGACGCACGGCCACGTCAGCTCGGGCAGGACCTCCTCGGGCGTACGCTCCGCGAGATACCAGGTGCGCGGTATCGGGATGCCCAGTCGCTCCGCCGTCTTGTACAGACTCGTCTTGTTGAGCACAGGCTCCACGATCTCCGGACCGGAGAACGGGAAGGTAAAGTACCGCTCCAGCCGTTCGCGGTGCCTGGAGATCGCCACGACCCACTCGTCGTTCGTGGGGAAGAGCACCGCGGGCTGCTCCAGGACCTCGCCCACGGACTCCAGGTACGCCACAAAACCGCCCTCGTCGGTGATGGGGTTCGGGCAGATGCCACTTACCGAGGCGTGACGGGAGTAGAGCCCGACGCCGCCCGGATCGCGGTCGAGCGCGATCACCGGGACGCCGCGTGCACCGAGCGAGCGAGCGAGCGCCAGTCCCGTGATATGCGCGTTGAAGGTCAGCGCCGCCGGATGGCCCACGGGATTGACCGCCCGCACAACGGCGTCCCGGACCTCATCAACGGACCCGAGCACAGCACCGGCTGTCACCCTCGCCGTCATCCGGCAGGCACAGGGCGAAAAGGTACGCGGTGGATCATGCTACTCAGCCTCGTATGCCTCGGGCAATGCGGCCCCGTCACCAGTCTCCGTCCGCGTGCCTGCACCACGTTTCAAGTCCCAGCTACGCTGTATCACCGCGCACACTTCCTCTGGGGAGTCGGTTACGGTCATCAACTCTATGTCCCCCGGGGAGATGTTGGCTGCAGGAAGCATGCTGTTGCGGAGCCAGTCCAGCAGGCCAGACCAGTACTCGGCACCGACGAGGATGACCGGGAAGTTCTGGATCTTGCCCGTCTGGATCAGCGTGATCGCCTCGAACAGCTCGTCCATCGTGCCGAAGCCGCCGGGGAAGATCACGAAGGCATCGGAGTATTTCACGAACATCGTCTTGCGGACGAAGAAATAGCGGAAGTTAATGGGAATGTCCACGAAGGTGTTGATGCCCTGCTCAAACGGCAACTCGATGTTGCAGCCGACGGACTTGCCTCCGCTCTCCTGGGCGCCCCTGTTGGCGGCCTCCATGATACCCGGACCACCTCCGGTAATCACCGCGAATCCCATCTTGACCAGCCGGCCGGACACCTCGCGTGCGAGCGCGTAATACGGGTTGTCTGCGCCGGTGCGCGCCGACCCGAACACAGAGACCGCTGGACCGAGATCGGCCAGGGTGTCGAAACCCTCGACGAACTCACCCATGATCCGAAAGACGCGCCACGGATCGCTGTGGATGAAATCCGTTTTATGGACGTGATCTGTTTCGAGGAAGCGTGTGTCCTCGGTCGGCATGCGCGACCGGAAGGCGCGATTCAACGAGGGATTTGGCTGCATGCGAGCAGCCGTTTCTTCTCCCCGGGCGCGTTCACTCATCGGTCCCTCCCGCACTCAGCCACTACAGCGCGATCTCGATGTCATCTCCACGAACCCGGACCTCATATCGGGGCACAGGGCCGGTGGCGGGGAAGTTCAGATGCTTCCCGGTGCGAATCTCGAACTCCGCGCCATGCAGCGGGCACTCCACGGTGCCATCCTTCGCGTAGACGTCGCCTTCGGAGAGACGGGCGTACGCATGCGAGCATACGTCGCCAATGGCATAGTACTCGCCTGCAAGATTGTAGATCCCGATCTCATCATCACCGATCTCGACGTGTTTCACGCCTCCGGGTGCTATCTCGCTAACCTTCGCGACCGCGTGAAACTCCGGCATAGGGTCTCTGATTCCTCTCCTGGGCACTGCTCAGGTACTTACACCCGAGCGATGGTGGTCGCCGGTTCCGATGTTAAGAAAGGGCACGCATGCAGCAATACGGCAGATCTGATGCGGCGGAGCAATGCGGGGCGGTCATCCGGTCGCGACCATGCCAAGGACCGTCGTACCGGATCATATCTCTAGAGATCCTCGTCCTCCGCGGCCTCGATACCGTACACGCCACTCTTCAGGACTTTGAGCCCAAGCAGCGCGCACTTCACTCGCACGGGGGTGAGCGTTATCCCGAGCAACTCCAGCACATCTTCCTTAGTAATCTCCTTGACCTCATCGATCGGCTTGCCCTCGATCATCTCCGTGAGCATCGAGACAGAAGCCTGCGAGATGGCGCAGCCGCGCCCGGAGAACTTCACGTCGTCCACCAGGCCGTCCTTCACGAGCAGGTCGATCTGGATCTCGTCGCCGCAAAGTGGATTAGAGTCTGCATAAGTTATGTCGGGCGACTCGATCACGCCCCGGTTACGCGGGTTGCGATAGTGATCGAGTATGTACTCTCGGTAAAAGTCTTCCATGAACGTATTCTCCCGCGTTCATTATACAGGAGCCATACTCCTGTCCATCCGGGCCGGATGCGATGGTCGCCGTCTCTACTGCGCGTCTCGATACGGCATCGGGGGAGACAGCGTAGTCATCCAAGGTACAGACCTAACGTCCCTCATGCCCACTCACCAGCACTTTCAGCGTGATGAGATGAGCGGACCGAGCATAGCCAGCGTCCATCCGTGGATCTACCCGCTTCGCACCCGATAAGCTACCGTGCTGCCCACGGCTTGCGCCGTGCCGGGACACCGACCGGGCCGGCGACGAGACGATCCGCAACCACGCCAGTAGCGAAGGCGTACACTGCCTTGTGCAGCAGATCGATCACCTGTTCATCCACCGGCCACGTCCACGGAGGAGCGCCGACGCCGGTGGCGTTCTCCAGCGTCTGGTCATTGAGCAAGCGCAGGTTCAGGAAAATAAACGACCCGACCGGACCGCGAAGGCCACGTTGGGCCATCTGGCCACGCACCGCGCCAAGCAGCACGCCCTGCCCCCAGTGCATCGCCCAGTTCAACCACAATCGCTCCGCATCGGGCTTGCTCGGGAGCCGCAGCAGCCGCTCCAGCGTGTGGCCGGGCACGTAGGAGTTGGGGCGACGAGTGAACGCCTGCTCCAGCTTCTCCCCGGCCGTCATCGCCGCCACCCCCGCAAATCCCGCAACCAGCCCGCGCGCCGCTGCACCGCTCGTCACCATCGTACCTCCCCACTTTGCTCCGCTGCCGCCCAAGATACTCTGGGCCGGATCTGCATCCCGTGCGTATCCACGTAGGGAGCAGGATACTGGCCGGGCGAAACCTCACAAGCCGCACACTGGGACCATGGGTGGGTGCGGCCTGCTCGGCTGTGCGCCGTCTCGTGCGCTCAATCAGTTCGTACTGACCGAACAGATGCGCCATGACTTAGCCGTCGTGGCGGTCTCGTCGATTGTGAGACCACAAGCGTCGCACCGACCACGACCAATTGACCGTTACAGCCGGAAGATCTCCCTAGCCCGGTACAGTGCGGTGACGAGCGTGTCCACGTCATCCTGGCCATTGTAGATGTAGAAGCTCGCGCGGGTCGTGGCGGCAATGTCGTACCGCTCCATCAGCGGCTGCGCGCAGTGGTGGCCCGCGCGGACTGCGATGTTCTCCTGATCGAGGATGTGCGCGAGGTCATGCGGATGGATATCCGCGAGCGTGAAGCTGACGGCCGCGCCGTGGTACTCCGCGGGCGGGCCGTACACGCGCAGGTCCGGCACATCGGACAACCGCTCCAGCGCGTAGCCAACTAGCTCGCGCTCGTGCTCCCGCACCGTGTCCATACCGAGCGCGGAAAGGTAGTCCACCGCCACACCGAGACCGATGCCGCCGGAGATGTTCGGCGTGCCAGCCTCAAACTTGTACGGCAGCTCGGCGTAGCGGGTATGGTCGAGATGGACTTCCCTGATCATGTCGCCGCCCCCGAGGAACGGTGGCATCGCTTGCAGCAGCTCGCGCCTGCCCCAGAGCACGCCGACGCCGGTCGGACCGAGCATCTTGTGGCCCGTGATCGCGACGAAGTCCGCGCCCCAGTCCTGAACGTCCACGGGCATGTGCGGTGCGGCCTGTGCGGCGTCCACGACGACGACGGTCCCCGCCTCGTGGAAGCGCGCGGCGAGCTCGCGGACGGGGTTAATCGTGCCGAGCACATTGGACACGGCGGTCACGGCAAGCAGCTTCGGCCGAAGCTCCAGCACCTTCTGGATATCGCTCTCATCCAAGTATCCATCATCCGTGACGTGAATGAACTCCAGCCGGGCGCCGGTAATCTGGGCGAGGATCTGCCAGGGCACGATGTTGGAGTGATGCTCCATCTCGGTGAACACGATCACATCGTCCTTGCCGACGTTCTCGCGTCCCCACGAGTACGCTACGAGGTTCAGCGCCGCTGTGACGTTCGCGGTGAAGAGTACCTCCTTCGCGGAGCGCGCGTTGATGAAGCGCTGGACCTTGACGCGCGACTCCTCGTAGCGGGCCGTCGCCAGCTCCGAAAGCCGGTACACCCCCCGGTGGACGTTCGCGTTATACGTGCGATAGTACTCGTCCATCGCCTCGATCACGGACGTTGGCTTCTGGCTCGTCGCGCCGCTATCGAGGTACACGAGCCGCTTGCCGTCCCTCTCCTGTTGCAGGATGGGGAAGTCGGCGCGTATCGCATCCACGTCCAGGGCGCTTGGCCGGGTCCCTGTTATCACTGTCATAGTACGCGTCATCTCCTACCGAGCCGTCATGCGAAACAATGACGGCTGAACACGCTCATCTAGTCCATCTTCGCGTCAATGGCTGCGCTAAGTCGCTCGCGCACGCCCTCGAGGGGGATACGCGTGATGAGCGGCTCGAAGAAGCCGTCGACGATGAGGCGCTCCGCGTCCCGCCGGGAAAGCCCACGGGCCTGCAGGTAGAACAACTGGTCCGGGTCAATCGGCCCGACGCTCGCCCCGTGACTGCACTTCACGTCGTTCGCCTCGATCTCCAGGTTCGGGATCGAATCCGCACGGGCATGGTCCGACAACAGTAGGTTGCGGTTCGTCTGGTACGCGTCCGTCTTCTGGGAGCCGGAGCGCACACGGATCAGTCCGCTGAACACCGAACGGCTGGAGTCGCGGAGCACGCCCTTGTAAAGCAGATCACTGAAGCAGTTCGGCGAGGCGTGGTCCTGCAGCGTGTGCGCGTCGAAGAACTGGGTCTCATCCCCGAAGAACAGGCCGAGCATCTCGCAGTTTGCGCCCGAACCGGCGAGCTCGGCTTCAACGTTCGCCTTTGAGAACCTACCGCCCAGCGCGATATTCAGGTTCCTGTCCTGGCCGTCCCGCTCGACGCGATGCTTCTGCGCCATGAAGTTCCAGACATTGCGGCCCCACTCCTGCACGTTCACGTAGCGCACCTGCGCGCCCTCGCCTGTGAAGATCTCGGCGACGCCCACGCTCAGCGATGCGGTATCGGCATCCACGGAGTAATAGCGGTCGATGAACGTCACACTCGCGTGGCGCTCCGCGACGATCAGCGTGCGCGGGAAGACGGCGGAGCCCCCCTGCGAGAGCGTGAAGCTGGCCTGGAGGGGCAGTTCGACCTCCACACCGGCCGGCACGTACACGAACACGCCCGCGGCGAGCGCGTTCGCGAGCGACGCGAACTTGCCATAGCTGTCCGGTATCAACGCGCCGAGATACTGCCGCACGATATCAGGGTAGGTCGTAGCTGCTTCTGAGAGGGAACTGAACACGACGCCCTTCGCCGCCACTTCAGGCTCCAGATGATGCTCCATCACGTAGCCGTCAGCGATCTGCGTGAAGCCGTTGCGGTGGTCGGCGCTGCTCTCGGGTTCGTAGCTGGCGGGCGCCTCGATGGGTACGTTGAAGCTGCCGAAGTCGAGCTTGCGGATATCGGTGCGCCGCCATTCCTCGTCCGTCATCAGCGGCGTGGGCGTGGCCTCAAACGTCTGCCAAGCGGCAAGGCGCCGCTCGCGCAGCCATTCCGGCTCGCCAAGACGCTCGGACAGGCGGGCTACGGCGTCCCTGCTGATCCCGAGCGTGGGGATTTCTACACTGCGTACTTCCATGGGTCTCCTTGTGTTGGCTTGCCTTAACGGGTGAGGACTGAGGATCGAGCGATGCTTGCTCGACCCTCAGCCCCCCGTCTACCGGTCTCCGAGTTAACCGACGGAGCCTTCCATCTCTAGCTGGATCAGGCGGTTGAGCTCGACGGCGTACTCCATCGGGAGCTCCTTCGCGATCGGCTCGATAAAGCCCGTGACGATCATGCTGTACGCATCCGCCTCGGACACACCGCGGCTCATCAGGTAGAAGAGCTGCTCCTCACCGACCTTCGAGACGGTCGCCTCGTGGCCGATGTCCACCCGGTCGTTCTCGATCTCGATGTACGGGTACGTGTCCGTGCGCGAGTTCTCGTGCAGCAGGAGCGCATCGCAGCGCACGTTGCTCTTAGAGTACTCAGCCTCAGGGTGCACCTTCAGCAGGCCGCGGTAACTCGAGCGCCCGTCCTCCTTGGAGATAGACTTCGACGTGATTGTCGAGGTGGTGTGCGGCGCGACGTGCACGACCTTGCCACCGGCGTCCTGGTGCTGCCCGTGGCCCGCGAACGCGACGGAGAGGATCTCGCCCTTCGCGCCCGGCTCCATCAGGTAGATCGCCGGATACTTCATCGTGAGCTTCGAGCCAAGGTTGCCGTCCACCCACTCCATCGTGGCGTCCTTGTAGGCGGCGGCGCGCTTGGTCACAAGGTTATACACGTTCTTTGACCAGTTCTGGATGGTCGTGTAGCGGCAGCGTCCGCCCTCCTTGACGATAATCTCCACCACCGCGGAGTGCAGGCTGTTCGTCGTGTACGTCGGCGCGGTGCAGCCCTCAACGTAGTGGACGTACGCCCCCTTGTCGACGATGATCAGCGTGCGCTCGAACTGCCCAGCGTTCTCCGCGTTGATGCGGAAGTACGCCTGCAGCGGCAGGTCGATATGAACGCCCTCGGGCACGTAGATGAACGAACCGCCGCTCCACACCGCGGAGTTCAGCGCCGCGAACTTGTTGTCGTTCGGCGGGATGATCGTGGCGAAGTGCTCGCGGAATAGATCCGGATACTGCTGGAGCGCGCTATCGGTGTCGAGGAAGATGACGCCTTTTTCCTCCAGATCCTTCTGCAGGTTGTGGTAGATCACCTCGGACTCATACTGCGCGCCAACGCCCGCGAGGAACTTTTTCTCCGCCTCGGGGATGCCGAGCTTGTCGAACGTGACCTTGATGTAATCGGGCACGTCGTCCCAGTCCTGCTCCGGGCGGTCGGAGGGGCGGATGTAGTAGAAGATGTTCTCGAAGTCGATCTCGTCTAGCATGCCCCCGCCGCCCCACTGAGGCATCGGGCGCTTCTCGAAGTACTTGAGTGCCTTGAGCCGGAAGTCAAGCATCCACTGAGGCTCGTTCTTCATCTTCGAGATCTCGGTGACGACCTCGGCGGAGAGTCCCCTCTTGCTCTTGAACAGAGGTGCCTCTTCGTCGTGGAACCCGTACTGGTACTGGTCCTCGGAGGTCTTGAGTTGCTGCTCGGTAAGGGCCATTGTGTGCCTCCCTGTATCTTGGGTTTGAAACCTTACGCCGGGACCGCGAACTCCGCGCGCACCCAGTCATATCCTCGGCTCTCGAGCTCGAGTGCCAACTCCGGTCCACCGGAGGTCACGATTCGGCCATCCATGAGCACGTGCACGAAGTCCGGCTTAATATAATTGAGCAGTCGCTGGTAGTGGGTGATGACGAGCACGGTCATGTCGTCACCCTTGAGCGTGTTCACGCCGTCGCTCACGACTCGAAGAGCGTCGATGTCGAGGCCGGAATCCGTCTCGTCCATGATCGCCAGTTTCGGCTCGAGCATCGCCATCTGCAGGATCTCGGCTCGCTTCTTCTCACCACCGGAGAACCCTTCGTTGAGGTAGCGGCCCATGAAGGAACGGTCCATCTTCAGCGCGGCCATCCGCTCGGTCAGCTTCTTCCGAAACTCGGGCACCCGCATGTCCCCTTCGCCGCGCGCCCGGCGGACGGAGTTGACAGCCGATCGCAGGAAGTTCGCCATACTCACGCCGGGAATGCTCATCGGGTACTGGAAGGCGAGGAAGATACCCGCTTGCGCGCGCTCATCTGGTCCCATCTCCAGTATATCCTGCCCCTCGAACAGCACCTCACCCGCCGTGACCTCATAAGAAGGATGACCGGCGAGTGCGTAGCTCAGCGTGCTTTTGCCGGAACCGTTCGGACCCATAATCGCGTGGGTCTTGCCCTTCTCCAGTTCCAGGTCCAGCCCCTTGAGGATCTCCTTGTCCTCCACGTTCACGTGCAGGTTGCGAATAACCAGTGTCTTCTCCATAGTATCGATCTCCCGGTCCGTGTTCACCCGTGTCCACTCAGTCAAGATATTAAGATATTCTACTGCCCATCATTTCCAACGGCAGAGCCTTGTTCGTGCCGCCCGCCCTACGCGGTGGTACGAGCTCGGCGAGAATCGTCGAGTCCAGCACGCTCGCCAAGGCGTCCCGAATCCGCGTCCACAGGAGCTGTGCGGAACAATACTCCCCCCGGACACAGGTCGCGTGCGCCTCATCCTCGGGCGCGCACACCATCGGCATGATCGGGCCTTCCAGCGAACGGACGACCTCGCCCATGGTGATCAGCGACGGGTCGCGGGCAAGCTCGTATCCACCACGGACGCCACGATGGCTGCGGATCAGTCCATCACGCCGCAACGGGGCGGTAAGTTGCTCCAAATACGCCAGCGGTAACTCTTCGACTTCAGCTACCTTGGTCAGGGGCAGCGGACCGTTGGGATACTGCCGCGCGAGGAACACCATGAGCCGGACACCATACTCCGCTCTGGTTGAGAAAAGTGCCTTCTCTTTGAGAGCCAATCCCGACCTCCTCACTCGGGTTTAGTATACCACAGGGGTGGGCGCCCGTGGCAACCGACACACTAGGTGTCACGGGCCACTTTGGTTGGCGTAGACCGCGTCCTCTATCGAGGACTTACCATCCTTAGTCGGCCCACTTCCGATTGTGCATGCCGAGTTCGGTATCCGACTGCGACCCGCATGCAGACCTTCCCAGTCGCAACGCGTCCCTATCAGGCTTCGGATGAGTACGCAACTCTAACCGGGCCGACAATCTTGGTTCTGTCCCAGGAGCGAGTAGACCAGCGATGAGGCCAGCCACTGCTCGTACTGCTCTGGAGACCATCCCCGGTCGGCCACCAGCATCCTGTACAGGTCGGCGGATCCCAGCGCCCACAGCAGATCCGTCGCTTGTGCGTCCGTCAGACCTGGACGAAGAGCCTCCTTGCTTGACAATGACTCCGCCAACAGGCGCTTGTCCTCCAGGCGCTGAGCGTTGAGCGATCGCCGCAGATTCGCGATCTCTGGCTCCGCGGTCGCAGCCCCCCGGACGATCTCGAAGATGTCCGTCGTCCTCTCTTGGATGCGTCGTAGGTTCGCAGCACAGAGCCTCAGCTGGCGGACCGGATCGGGTTCACGGAGCATCTCCCGCCATTGGGGCCTCGCCGCCAACGGCGTCGGAGCCTCATCCCCGCGCACTTCCACCCTGATGAGCGCGTCCAGGATCCTTAGCTTCGTCCCAAACGCCGCTGTGACGGTCGGTGCCGACACGCCCGCCTCCCGGGCAATGGCCGGGAGAGTGGTCGTAACGTAACCTCGGGCTGCAAAGAGACGGCGGGCCGCATCCAGGATCGTGCGCCGCGTCTCCTCTGCTTGCTGTTCTCGGCGCGGAGAATGATATCGCCGACGCTTCTCGGAGTCGTCCACATATATTCCTTACTATTGACTTATAGTGAATATGATAGTATCATATCCGAACAACGCGGTCCGATTCAATGGGTAGCGAAACCGAGGTGATAGGGATGCATACGGAGTCCTGCCCTATGGCGGTGATCGAGCGCATTCAGCAGGCGATCAACCGGCACGACCTGGAGGCGCTCGCGGAGTGCTTCGACCCTGACTATCGTAGCGAGTTCCCCGCGCACCCGGACCGCGCATTCGGCGGACATGAGCAGATGCGCGCCAATTGGGGAAGGACCTTCAACACTGTCCCCGACATCGAGGCAATGGTGGTCCGTACTGCGACGGATGGCGATACCGTCTGGGTGGAGTGGGAATGGAGCGGCACTTGTGTAGATGGCTCACCATTTCTCCAGCGCGGCGTGACCATCCATGGGGTGCGGGGGAATCGGACCGAGTGGGTGCGGCTGTACATGGAACCCGTGCAACAGAGCGGGCCGGGTATCGGGGAGTCGCGGCAAGGGGCATCGCGATGATCCTGATCGCGGGCGGTGAGGTCACGGGAAGGGAATCGGCGTAACTGCCACGGGCCTCTGGTTCGTAGGCGCCATATGCCTCGACACGTGTTCAACGATAGGACGCGTAGGAGACTAAGGATGATTGCGGTAATCGGGGCCACGGGGATAGTGGGCGGCATGATCGCGCGACGATTGTTAGTGCAGGGTAAGGAGGTGCGCATCCTGGTGCGCAACGACTCGCCGTCCGCACAGCTGGCCCAGGAGGGTCGCGCCACGTCAGCCGAGTCGCTTATCGAGGCAGGCGCGCAGCCGGTGTACGGGGACCTGCGCGCTCCTGCCTCGCTGAATGCCGCGGTCGAAGGCGTGGATACCGTCATCTCCACGGCCAATTCCGCCGGGCGCGGAGGCGATGATAACTCGCAGAGCGTGGACCTGGAAGGCAACCGGAACCTCATCGAAGCGGCGCGGGATGCGGGTGTCCAGCACTTCATCTTCGTCTCCGCCTTTGGCGCCGACCCGAACAATCCCGTCCCCTTTATGCAGGCGAAGGGCCAGAGTGAAGCGTCCCTCCGAGAGAGCGGTATGGAGTACACGATCCTCGCCCCCACGCCGTTCATGGAGATCTGGGCGGCGGTCGTGGTGGGCATGCCCGCCCTGCAGGGGCGACCGGTTACCCTGGTCGGTGAGTGCCGTCGCCGCCACAGCTTCATTTCCAACCGCGATGTCGCTGCGTTCGCCGCAGCGGCGGTGGATCACCCAGCGGCGAGAAACCAGTATTTGGCGATCGGCGGACCCGAACCACTGACTTGGCACGATGTGGTAGCCACCTACGAGCGAGCACTCGGGCGCCCAATTCCCGTCCAGTTCGTGCCTATGGGTGAGCCCATTCCGGGCCTGCCGGACCCGATGCCCTGGATACTGGCGGGCATGGAAACATACGACTCGGCCATCGAGATGGACAAGATTGCCCGTACCTTCAACGTTCCGCTCACGACGCTAGAGACGTTCGTGCGGGAGCAGGTCGCCTCCCGGACCGCCTGCCTGAGTCTCGGCCCGCTCGGGTCCTGGGGGTCAAGAAATGCGGTCTGACCGGAGGAGAGTCAGGAGCCCGGCGAAGGACCACCGGTTCGACTGCCGTTTCAGATGAGCGGTTAAGCCATCGGGCCCAAACCCTGCCGATCCGAATCCACAGCGAGTGCCCGCGTGCGACGTGCCGGAGATTGGACTATCCGATGCGTAGAAGCTCGATCAGGAGCCAGCGCGTCGGATAATGCGTGCCAGGCTCAGTTAGAGGCGGCTCACTACGTCATCGAAAGCGTCCCAAAGCGCGTCACTCAAGGCGGACAGTGACACACCTGGGGTTTGACGCCGTGGCGATTCGCTGTCAGACTACGCACAGGCAGACCATGGGTGGCCACGACGGTATGGCAGGTAACGACAACACAGTAGTTAAGGAGAATACGTTGACAACGCGGGCGAGCCTTATGGTGGGCGCAATCATCCTCGTGATCTTTATCATAGGACTTATCGTCACCTTTGCCTCAACGTAGGCGCGTCACCTGGAGTTGAGACACTGAACGCGCGGCCGCAATGGGTGGCTGTGTAGTCCGCGCGCCGTGCGTGACGTACCTCTGCTTGGGCCAGGCTGGGGCGAGCGCAGGTTATGTAGGACCGATCCAGAGACCCATTTGCACCCGGTCCTCGTACGCGCCATCTTGCTTGTATGACCGGGCACTGACCCCCTCGTGCGTCCATCCCAGACTCCCGTACAGATGCACGGCGCGGCTGTTCGTAGAACGCACGTGCAGCTCCAGCTTCTCGATTCCCAACGACCGCGCCTCGTTGGCGATCTCCTGCAGCAGCGCCCGTCCGAGCCCAACCTCACGCCACTCGACGTGCACCCCGGTGCCCAGTGTGGCTGTGTGCCGAGTCAGTGCGGCGTGCGGGCGAGCCAGATCGGCCCATGCTACCAGATCTCCCTTGGTCGTTTCGGCCACGAGCATGGTGCCGCCGTTACGGTGGACGGCGCGGATCCACTCCCGCTGCGCCTCAACAGTCCAGTACGCCTCGGTATTCAGGAGATAAAGCCGCTCCCGCGCGACGGAGTCTATGAGCATGAGCACGCCGAACGCATCATTCTCGGTGGCCGCTCGGATCGTGACCTCGCGACCATCGTTGAGCGTCAAGTGCCGATGCACTCGATCACGAGACAGCGGGGTAGGTAACGGGTGTGAGCTTGAGCACGTCGTTCAGGCTGCCGCTGCGGAGCCCGGCAAGATCGAGGGAGACGTACAGGAAGCCGGCATCCTTGAGGGATTGCACGATCTCCTCGCGGTGCTCGATGACGCGCGGGAACTCGTCGAGCGGAATCTCCAGGCGCGCCACCTCACCGTGGTGCCGCACGCGTAGATCGCGGAAGCCGAGCCGCCGTAGCACCAACTCCCCCTTGCCGATCTGCCGCAGCTTCTCGCCCGTCACGGCGCTACCGTACGGGATACGAGAGGAGAGGCACGGCGCGCTGGGCTTATCCCAC
>JADDPA010000209.1 GCA_016782125.1 Thermobaculum sp. | reverse complement strand
GCTGGAACCGTCCATCAGTCACCAAGTTCCGTATCAAGCTCGCCGCTTGCTTTGAGCGCATCCATGAGGCGCGCAGCGCGGTTATACCCGATGCGCAGCTTCCGCTGCAGGAGACTGGTCGAGAGTCGGCCGTGCGTCTCCGCGAGGGCGAGCGCCTGCTTGAACAGCGGATCCTCGTCCGGGTTCTCTGCCTTCCGCGTCTCAGAATCGAGCATTCGGCCCACCTCCTGGTCGTACTCGGCGGGCTGCATGCTTTTCCAGTGATTGACCACGGCATCTATCTCCTCATCGGCGACGAAGGTGCCCTGAACCCGCGAGGGCTTGACGGAGTCTGGTCCGACGAACAGCATGTCGCCGCGGCCAAGCAGGCGCTCTGCGCCAGGCATGTCGAGGATCACGCGGCTATCGATCTGTGAGCTTACCGCGAACGCTATGCGCGACGGGAAGTTCGCCTTGATGAGGCCGGTAACAACATCAACGGACGGGCGCTGGGTAGCCAGTATGAGATGGATGCCGACCGCGCGAGCCATCTGTGCCAAGCGGCAGATGGATGCCTCCACCTCCTCGGGAGCGGCCATCATAAGGTCTGCGAGCTCGTCAATGATTACCACCATGCGGGCAAGCTTCGGTTTTCCCTCCGCTTCTAGCTTCCGGTTGTAACCGTCAAGGTTGCGTATCCCGAGCTCCGAGAACTCCTTGTAGCGCCGCTCCATCTCGCCGACGGCGTACTTGAGGACGCCTACCACCTTGTCCATCTCTGTGACCACCGGCCAGACCAAATGGGGCACACCATCGAAGGTCTTTAGCTCCACCATCTTCGGGTCGACCATCAGGAAGCGAAGTTCGTCGGGTGTATGTTGAAAGAGCAGCCCCGCGATGATGGAGTTCAGGCACACACTCTTTCCCGCGCCGGTCGCTCCCGCGATGAGCAGGTGCGGCATTCGGGCCAGGTCGCCAACGACTGCGCGTCCCGTGACGTCGCGTCCCAGCGCCAGCTTGAGCTTGCCCTTGGTGTTGTGGAACGCGCCGCTGTCCATAACGTCCCTAAGCAACACTGACGCGGCCTGTGCGTTGGGGATCTCGAGCCCAACACGCGACTGACCCGGCACCGGCGCCTCGATACGAATAGACGGCGCCGCAAGGGCGAGCGCCAGGTCGTTCTGCAGCGACGTTATCCGCGCGACCTTAGTGCCCACGCCGGGTTCGAGCGCGAACTGGGTTACGGTGGGTCCGGGGTTGATCTCCCGTACGAGCGCGTCAACGCCGAAACTCTTGAGGGTATTCTCGATGACCTTTGCCCGCTGCCGTGCGTCCACCTCACTGACCTCCACTTGCTCCGAGAGCTGGAGCATGGAGATCGGGGGAAGCGCCCAATCCTCGGGGCGCGGTGGCGTCCGTGGCGGCTCATCGACGTGGGTGTGGATCACAGGAAGCATCGGCTGCGTAGCTTCCTGCTTTTCCGCAGGCGGCGGTACCGGCGCAGGGCGTGCCTTAGCCGGTTTCCTCTGCATTGCCGGCTGTTGCCCGGTGGCCATGGGTGGCTGCGGCGTCGTCTTCTCACGCAGCCAGATCAGGGAGCCCACAAGCCAGAAACCTGCTGCTGCGAGGGCGCCGACCGACCGGCGAGCACCACGGAACAACGTGCGTGGCGGCACCCCCATGAGGAGGAAGCCGAGCAGACATGCTCCAAGCAGGATGGGAAGCGCACTGAGGCCTATAGCGCCCGCTAGCGCCTTCCACAGGACCGCGCCAGCTATGCCACCCGCATTGACAGCCGCGAGCAGGCCAGCGATGGACCATACGACAAGCGCAGCCCCAGCTCCAAGACGGAGGACTCTGCCGCCGAGAGACCGACTGGGTCGCAGTAGCAATAGCAGCGCGATCCCGGTAAGCACTATGACCGCCGGAATGGTCGCCGCGCCGGCGAGGTTCTTGAGCGCATCAAGTGGCCCGCTTGGTCCAAGTGTTGGGTCGATGCCCGTGAACGCAAGGAATAGCGCGCCGAGAAACAGCAGTAAGCCCAGGACCCGACTAGCGAGATGCGGGCGCGCTTTGACCGTCGGCTGCGCCACGGTGGGTCGTGGTGAGCTTACCGGCCTCTTCCCTTTTCGCGCTGGCGATGATGGCTGATCTCCCCGGGCTCGCTTCGGTATAGTCTGTTTTGCCGCCGGCCGTTTCGACGCGGCTCGTTCCTTGGTTGGCACCTGGCGCCCGGTTGCTGTCACACTGCACCTCCATCGACCACGCGAGGGAGGCGCCCGAGGGCTAAACCTCCATCACGACCGGCAGTATCATCGGTCTACGCCCGGTGCGCTGGTACACCAGTTGTCCGAGCGAGTTCTTGATCTTTCTGTGCGCCCAGCTCCATTCAGACGGTATGTCCCCATCATGCTGGAACGTGCGTCGCACCAGTTCGCGAGCTTCCTCCGTTACCCGATACTCCTCCCCCTCGTACAGGAAGCCGCGGGAGATCAAGTCCGGCCCGGCAACGAGGTGGCCCGTCTGCCGGTCGATGCTGAGAACGACGAGTAGCATCCCGTCCTGCGATAGCAACTGCCGGTCTCGGAGCACCACGTGATCCACATCGCCCACCGAGACACCGTCCACGAAGACGAGTTTGCTCGGGGTGCGGTCCACGATGCCGCCGCGCTCGGGCCCGAACTGCATGACCGCACCGTTCTCGGGGATTACGACGTTCTCGGCCGGAATACCGACACTCACCGCGAGTTTCTTGTACATCATAAGATGCCGACGCTCCCCGTGAATGGGTACGGCGTACTTCGGTTTCATGATGTTGAGCATCAGCCGAAGCTCGTCGGAACTCGCGTGCCCCGAGACGTGCACGCGATCAATCGCGCTGTAAATCACCTCCGCACCCTGGACAAATAGGTTGTTGATGATACGCGACACGGCGGTCTCGTTACCCGGGATTGGCGTGGCAGAGACGATCACCGTGTCGCCCTCCTGCAGCTTAACACTTCTGTGGTCCTTGTTGGCGATCCGATTCAGCACACTGGTTGGTTCGCCCTGGCTGCCGGTGACGATCAGTACTGCCTTCTCTGCGTCTTCCCGACCCAGTTCCTGCAAGCTGACGAGCGTCCCCGGTCGGGAGCGGAGATAGCCCAACTCCGTTGCAATCGCGACGTTGCGTTCCAGCGATCGTCCGACAACCGCCACCTTGCGGCCGTACTCCTCGGCGACATCGATCGACTGTTGAATCCGCGCGATGAGTGAGGCGAAAGTCGCGATAATGATCCGGCCCTCAGCCCGCCCAAACACCCGTCGGAAGGTCTCGGTTACGACCTGTTCGCTCGGCGTGTGCCCCGGCGTTTCTACGTGCACGCAGTCCGACAGCAGTACCAGAACACTCTTGCCACCGATCTCTGCCATCTTCGCGAAGTTGGAGACGCGGCCATCCACCGGCGTCTGGTCGAACTTGAAGTCGCCGGTGTACACCACCGTGCCCGCGCCGCACGTTATGGCCAGGCCGACCGCGTCCGGGATACTGTGACTGACCAGGAACGTTTCGACCGTGAAGCCGCCCACCTGGACGGTGTCGCCATCTTCAAAGGTATGCAACTGGGTCTTGTCGAGAAGCTTCGCTTCCCGTAGCTTGCCTTCGATCAGTCCTCGCGTGAGCGGCGTCGCCCAAATTGGGGCGTTGATCTCCGGAAGTATGTATGCCAGGCCGCCGATATGGTCCTCATGACCGTGCGAGATGACATATCCCACAATCCTCTTCTTCGTTCGGCGAAGGTAGCTAATGTCGGGGATCAGCAAGTCGACCCCCAGCATGTCATCTTCCGGGAACGCGAGGCCGCAGTCGGCGATAATTATCTCGTTGTCGTACTCGATGGCGATCATGTTCTTGCCGACCTCGCCGACGCCACCGAGCGGTATTATCTTGACGTTATCACTTCTCACGATATCTTCCTCATCAGCAGGCGTGTTTGCCTACTCGAATAGTTTCAACTGTTCCGGTGCTTCTTGCGCTCGCTTCTCGGGAGCGACCTCTTCTTGCTGCGGCCGTGGTGCGTTCTGCTCTGGCTCGGCGCCTACCTGTTTCTCCACCACTGACGCCTGTGGCGTGGACGCTTGACGAAGGATCTCCGGCAGGCGCGCGAAGTCCTCGAATTCCGCCGCCTTGAGCGCGGGCTGGTGGAGCGCCGCCGCCGGATGGAACAAAGGCACGATCGTCAGCCCGTCAACGCTGCGCGCCTGTCCGTGGATCCGTGAGATGCGCTCCGTAGGGAAGTACACCGCCATCGAGTGCCGGCCCAGCGTCGCGATCACCGATGGCTGGATGAGTCGAATCTGCCGCTGCAGGTAGCCACTACAGGCCCATATCTCCTCGGGCGCTGGATCGCGGTTCTGCGGCGGGCGACACTTCACCACGTTCGTGATGTACACGTCGTCTCGCTTCAGGTCCGCTGAGGCAAGCAACTCCCCCAGAAATTTGCCTGCCGCGCCAACGAACGGTCGCCCGAGCTTGTCCTCGTTGTACCCTGGGCCTTCGCCGATCAGGAGCAGCGCCGCTTCAGGGTCTCCCTCGCCTGGTACGGCGTGCGTGCGAGTCTTGCTCAGTGGACAAAGCTGGCAGGTGCGCACTTCCCGGGCAATCAACTCCAGCGAATCCTTCCGGTGCGGGATGTTGCTGGGGCTGTTGGAATCCGCCATTGGCACGCCTACACGCCTGCCAGTTCGCGACCCAGAGAGAGCATTGGCTGCACGTTTTCCTCAGCGTCGGTCTCTGTGTATACGCGCATCACCGGTTCCGTGCCGGAGAAGCGAAGGAGTAGCCACGTACCGTCCTCAAGGACGTACTTATAGCCGTCATCGGACTGGAACCGCGCAAGCTTCCTGCCAAGCAAGGAGTCGGGAGGATTTGCGCGCAGCCGCTGCTCGATCTCGGATCGCAAGCCCCCGTCGAACGTTAGGTCGAGCCGATTGTAGTAGTACTGGCCGACTTTCTCATGCAGGTACTCGATCACCTTGCTGAGTGGCCGCTCTAGCTGGGCAGCCAGATCGAGCATATACAGCCCCGCCAGTGTCCCGTCACGCTCCGGGATGTGCCCTTGGAAGCCGAAGCCACCGCTTTCCTCGCCACCCAGAATCGCGCCCGTTTCGGTCATCTTCGGCCCGACATACTTGAAGCCGACCGGCGTCTCGTGCACCGGCACGCCATACAACTCACCCAGCTTGTCCACCATATAGCTCTGCGAAAGCGTCTTGACGAGTGGCCCTCGCATGCCACGCACCTCAAGCAGGTACAGCGCGAGCAGTGCATATACCTGCAACTGGTTCACAAACCTCCCGTTCTCGTCGACGATACCTACCCGGTCGGCGTCACCATCAGTGGCGATGCCAAGCAGGGCATCCGACTCCGGCACTGCCGCGCATAGCTTCGCCAGGTTCGGCGTAATCGGCTCCGGCGCGTGGATACCGGGGAACAACGGATTGCGCTCTTGATTGATACCGACGAGCCGCAGCGCGCCACCATCAAGCAACGAGTTCAGATGACCGGCACCTGCCCCGAACATCGCGTCGTACACCACCGTGCCCGACCGTGCTGTGAGTGACGGAAGATCTGCCAAGCTAGCGAGTTTCTCTAGATATGCCGGTCCGACGTCTCGTGTCTCGATCATGCCCTGCTGAACGGCGTCGCCGAACGACATGGTCTTGACACCGCCATCCGGGATTGCAGCCAACTCCGCCTCAATTGCGGCGATCACCTCCGGAGAGGCGGACCCACCGTAATCGGGCTTGTACTTGAACCCGTTCCAGCGGCCGGGATTGTGACTCGCGGTGATGATGATTCCGCCCGCAAGTTTCTGCTCAATCACCGCCAGGGAGACCGCAGGTGTTGGGGTTGCCGCACTAGTCAGGACTATCTGCACCCCGTTCGCCGCCAGCACGCTGGCGCATGCTTGGGCGAAGTCCTCGCTGCCGAAGCGCGTGTCGTATCCAACGACCAGCGGGCCGCTGGCGGTGCCGTTCTTTTCGAGATACTGAGCCACCGCCTGAGACACAAGCCGAACGTTGTCGAAGGTATAGTCCTCCGCGATAACCGCCCGCCAGCCATCCGTCCCGAACTTGATGGTACTATCAGCCATATGTGGTACTCCTCGGATAGAAGCGCTTCTCTGCACTACGTTCCGGAGCGCCAGTCACCAGCATACGCATTCTGCGATGCGGTGAGTTCATCGATGCGCACGCCAAGGCTCGCGAGCTTGAGTTTGGCGACCTGCTGGTCGATCTCCTTGGGCACGTCGTATACCTGGCCCTTGAGGTCCCGCCGGTTCGCCAGCACCCACTCGACGCAGAGCGCCTGATTCGCGAAACTCATGTCCATCACACTAGCCGGGTGGCCCTCGGCCGCGCCGAGATTCACCAGTCGCCCATCGGCTATGAGGAACAGCGTGCGGCCGTCCTCCATCTCGTACTCATCGACAAAGGTACGCAAGGTACGCTTTGTCTTGCTCAGGCGCTCCAGCACGGGGATGTCAATCTCGTCGTTGAAGTGGCCGCTGTTCGCGAGCATCGCTCCGTCTTTGAGCTTCGAGAGCGCGTCCTCACCGAGGGCGTGTAGCCCACCGGTGACGGTGACAACGATATCTGCTATGGGCGCAGCCTCCGCCATCGGCATCACGCGGAAGCCGTCCATGACCGCCTCTAGTGCACGCGTCGGATCCACCTCGGTGACGACAACCTGGCAGCCCATGCCGCGCGCCCGGAGGGCGATGCCCTTACCGCACCAGCCGTAGCCCGCGACTACGAACACGCGGCCGGCGAGTAGCCGGTTGGTAGCGCGCAAAATGCCGTCAAGCGTGCTCTGGCCAGTGCCGTACCGGTTGTCGAACATATGCTTGGTATATGCCTCGTTCACGGCGACGATTGGGTACTTGAGCTCACCCTCGGCCGCCATCACGCGCAGACGGTTTACGCCCGTGGTCGTCTCTTCCGTACCACCGAGCACGTTCTCCAGGAGTTCAGGGCTCTTGAGGTGGAGCATAGATACCAGATCCGCGCCGTCGTCCATCGTGATGTGGGGGCGGGTAGCCAGCACGGCTTCAATGTGGCTGTAGTAGCGAGTCTCGTCCTCACCCTTGACGGCATACGTCGCGATACCACGCTCGACCAGGGCTGCAGCCACGTCGTCTTGTGTGGAGAGCGGGTTGCTCGCCGCGCATGCGACCTCCGCGCCGCCTGCCTGGAGTGCCAGCAACAGGTTCGCGGTCTCGGTCGTGACGTGCAGGCACCCCGCGATGCGTATGCCCTGAAACGGTTTCTGCGTCTCGAGCCGTTCGCTGATCTGTCGAAGCACGGGCATGTCTCGCTCGGCCCAGGCAATCCGATTGTGCCCCGCCGCTGCCTGCGTCATATCCTTCACGTCATATCGGTTTTCGGTGGTCGTCAACTCATGCTCCTATTACTGGGTGTACGATCGATTCACAGCACTAATACGTTATAACGGCCTCAATCCGATGATTCTTGAGTCTGTCGCGACCCTGCAGGAACTCAAGCTCAACGAGGAACGCAAGCGCGACGACCTCGCCGTCCAACTGCTCTACTAGCTCGATCGTTGCCCCGACCGTTCCGCCGGTTGCTAACAAGTCGTCGACCACCAGCACCCGGTCGCCTGCCGTGACGGCGTCCGTATGCATCTCTACGTCGTTGGTGCCGTACTCCAGCGTGTACTGCGCGTGCACTGTCTTGCCCGGCAGCTTGCCGAGCTTGCGTGCGGGTACGAAGCCAGCACCGAGCAGGTACGCGAGCGGCGCACCGAGAATGAACCCCCGACTCTCTGCCGCCACGACCTTGTCGATGTGATCCGCCTGGAATCGCTGCGCAAGGTCATCGATCGCGCGCTTGAAGGCATCTGGTTCCTTCAGCAGCGTCGTGATATCCTTGAAAACGACGCCCGGTTTCGGGAAGTCGGGTATGTCCCGAATTTTCTCGGCCAGGTCCGCGCTAGATGTTTGCTGCATATGATTTGTTACCATCAACGCGGCATTATACCGCACGCCAGTGGCGCGCGCGTAGGCGGGCGTTCACACAAAGGTCCAGCCTGTTTGGCTGCGAGAAACACAGGCATCCAGTGCTAGCTTTACCTAGCTGTTGCGCAGTCTAGGTATGTTCTCTATAATACGGCCTTGAGGCTTCCCTCGTTTCCCAAGCACCGTACTGGAGGAACCACACTTTGCCAGAGGACAGGGGCAGAATACTGGTCGCCGATGATGATGCGTCCATACGATCGCTTCTGCGCGACTTCCTGGAAGATGAGGGTTTCGACGTATGTGTCGCTCTAGATGGCGAACAGGTGCTCGAAGGAATCCGTAATAACGGCCCGGACCTGGTCCTCATGGATGTCCGTATGCCCAAGCTGGATGGCATCGGGGTGCTTACCGATCTCAAGCAGACGGGCAACGCCGTGCCGGTGATTGTTATGACCGCATACGGCAGTTCGACCACGACGATCAAGGCCATCCAACTCGGCGCGTATGACTACATCGCAAAGCCGTTCGATCTGGACGATGTCAGTGGTATGGTCGATCGGTTCTTCGAACGGGAAAAGCGATCCGGTGAGCTGGAAAACGTGCGTGGCCGCGCCGAGCCTCTGGACCTTTCGGATCGCATAATCGGCAATGGCCCGGCCATGCAGTCCGTGTACAAGAATATCGGGCGCGTGGCAGGTTCGGATGCTACGGTGCTGATTACCGGCGAGACCGGTACCGGCAAGGAACTCGTCGCCCACACGCTGCACACGAACTCCACCTTCAGCCGTGGTCCCCTTGTCAAGGTGAACTGTGCTGCGCTGCCGGAGACGCTGCTCGAGAGCGAGCTCTTCGGTCACGAGAAGGGATCATTCACCGGCGCCCTCAACCAGCGTAAAGGCCGATTCGAGCTGGCAGACAAGGGCACGATCTTCCTGGATGAGATCGGTGAGATGACGCTCGGCACTCAGAAGAAGCTACTGCGCGTCCTGCAGGAGCGGGAGTTCGAACGGGTGGGTGGCGTCTCGACCGTGAAGGTGGACACGCGCGTAGTCGCGGCAACGAACAAGGTGCTAGAGGAAGAGGTCACCGAAGGGCACTTCCGAGAGGATCTCTTTTACCGGCTGAGCGTCATTCACATCCACTTGCCACCTCTGCGCGAGCGCAAGGAGGACATTCCGGAGTTGGTTGACTACTTCCTCGGCAAGCATCGCTATCGCAGCGACGGGCCGCCCGCGAGCATCTCCCAAGACGCGGTGCGGCTGCTCATGGAGCACGACTGGCCGGGTAACGTGCGCGAGTTGGAGAATACTGTTGAGCGCGCGGTGATCCTCGCGCAGGGTGGTGTGGTGACGACACATCATCTCGTCTTCAGCCAGGTTCGGTCCGGGCGAACGCTGGACCTGGGGGATGTGCTGGAAAACACCCGGTCACTGGACGATGCGATGCGGGAGATTGAGAGCCGGCTGTTGGTGGAAGCCGTTGCCAAAGCCGGCGGCGACCGTGACCAGGCGGCAGCGGGTCTCGCGCTCTCTCCATCGGACCTGGAAGCGCGTCTGGCGGCTGTTCGGCAGAACGGTGCCTCAAAAGCGGCCAGCTGATTCGCCTTCGACCACTCCTCAAACGCGCGGAGCACGCTTGGTGTCTCCGAACCCGCTGGATATCTGCGCCTGTCACCTGCCCGCAGTCTCATATGATGCTGGGGACGCAGGTCTGCGTGCATTTGCGTCGCTGAGCCGCAGCGTTACGATCGTGAGTTTCGACGTGTTCCTGGAGGATGCCTTATGAGCTATCAAGTCACCCTTATCCCCGGCGATGGAATCGGGCCAGAGCTCGCGGAGGCAACTCGCCGCGTTCTTGACGCTACCGGCGTCGCGCTGGAGTGGGATGTGCAGCAAGCCGGCGCTGACCAGATCGATGCGACTGGTACCCCTCTTCCGGATGCGGTGCTCGATAGCATCCGGCGTAACAAGGTCGCGATCAAGGGACCCATCACGACGCCCGTTGGTGGTGGTTTCCGTAGCGTGAACGTCGGCCTGCGCAAGGCACTGAACCTGTACGCCTGCTTGCGTCCATGTAAGACTTATCAGGGCGTTCAGTCACGGTATGAGGAAGTTGACGTGGTCGTCGTCCGGGAGAACACTGAGGACCTGTACAGCGGTGTCGAGTTCGATGACGGTTCGGAAGGTGCGCGCGAGATGATCCGGGTCATCAAGCAGCTCGAAGGGACCCGCATTCCGGAAAGCAGCGCGCTCGCGATCAAGTTCATCTCACCAGAAGCGTCGGAGCGAATCGTTCGCTTCGCGTTCGACTACGCGCGCGAAAACGGGCGTAAGAAAGTCTCGGCGGTACACAAGGCGAACATCATGAAGTACGCCGATGGTCTGTTCCTAGAGGTGGCCCGGAGCGTCGCGGCTGAATACCCGGAGATTGAGTTCAACGACGTAATCGTGGATAACATGATGATGCAGTTGGTGCAGAAGCCGGAACTGTACGACGTGCTCGTCTGCCCCAACCTGTACGGTGATATCGTCTCCGACTTGTGCGCCGGACTCGTTGGTGGCCTGGGACTCGCCCCAGGCGCCAACTACGGCGAGGATACCGCCCTCTTTGAGCCCATCCACGGTAGTGCGCCGAAGTACACGGGACAAAACAAAGCAAACCCGATGGCGATGATGTTCTCCGGTGTACTTATGCTGCGACACTTGGGCGAAATGGACGCGGCAGACCGGCTCGACCGTGCGCTCTCGGAGACGATCGCCGAGGGGAGGAACGTCACGTACGACCTCCTGCCCATGGAGGAGCGAGGACGCGCCCTGGGTACGAGCCAGGTCGCCGATGCGCTGGTCGAGCGGCTCCGGGCCTGAGTGCGTTGTTGCAGTGCAGGTCTGTGTCTATAATGACATTAGGGTGACCGTCAATCGAATAATGACGCAACGGTGCCCGACGTTGCCCACAACGGTCATGCGATTCACCACAAGGAAGAGGGCGATCTGATGTACAGGGGCCGAGAGGGCATGTGGGCCTGGATCTTCCACCGCGTTAGCGGCATTGGAGTCCTGCTTTTCCTGTTCATTCACATTGTTGATACCGCACTCATCGGCTGGGGGCCTGGCGTGTACAACGCGGTCACCAGCATCTACCACGAGTGGACGATCTTCCGGTTTCTGCAGTTTACCCTTATCGCCGCGGTGCTGTACCATTCCTTCAATGGCCTGCGGGTGATCGTGATCGATTTCTGGCCGAAGGGCTACAAGTACCAGCGTCAGCTGTTCTACGGTGCGATGGCCCTCACCGTTCTTGCGCTGATCCCCACGGGTTACTTCCTGCTGGGCCCCGTGTTCGGCATAGAAACACGCCAAGGGTGACCTTATGAGCCTGGCAGAGCGTGCCGTCGCGCGCAGGGGAACCAACTTCGAGCTCTGGTCGTGGTACTACTTCCGGATCTCGGGCGTGCTGCTGCTCTTTCTCGCACTTGGGCATGTTTATATCGTGCACATTCTGACCCCGATCGAGCAGGTCAACTACGCCTTTGTCGCCGCCCGATACGCCAAACCCTTCTGGCGTACGTATGATCTGCTGCTTCTCCTGCTCGCGATGAGCCACGGCGTAAACGGTATGCGCCTTGTCCTGCACGACTACATCCGCTCGCGCCCCTGGCGGGTTTTCGCGTACTCCGTCCTTTACTCGGCGGCGCTTATATTCACCGTTCTCGGCGCGTTGGTTATCGTGACCTTCCAGCCGGTGCCCGAGTAGGTGACTGCCATCGGAGGGCGCTGATGTACCACAGGTTTGACGCTATCGTAGTCGGTGCAGGTGGTGCGGGACTCATGGCCGCCATGCAGCTTGCCCGCACGCCGGGAATTCGCACGGCGGTTATTAGCAAGCTGTACCCCACGCGATCCCACACCGGCGCGGCGCAGGGCGGTATCGGTGCCGCGCTCGGCAACCTGGAAGAAGACTATCCAGAGTGGCACACGTTCGATACGGTGAAGGGCGGCGACTACCTCGTCGATCAGGACGCCGCGGACATCATGTGCCACGAGGCGGTCGAGAGCGTGTACGAGTTGGAGCACTACGGGTTGCCATTTAGCCGCACACCGGAAGGCAAGATCGATCAGCGGCGTTTTGGCGGTCACACGCGTAACTTCGGTGAGGCACCGGTGCGTCGCTCCTGTTTCGCGGCGGACCGCACTGGGCACATGATTCTCCAGACCTTGTACCAGCAGTGCATCAAACGCGAGGTTGAGTTTTACTCCGAGTTTCAGTTGCTCGATCTTATTATCTCTGAAGGTGTGTGCTGCGGTCTGGTCGTGCTCAACATCAAAGACGGCGAGATCCACATCTTCCACGCGAAGGCGATCCTGTTCGCGACCGGGGGATTCGGACGGGCCTGGAAGATCACGAGCAATGCTCTCTCGAACACGGGCGATGGCGTCGCGATCGCGTTCAGGCGCGGCATCCCTCTGGAGGATATGGAGCTGTACCAGTTCCATCCCACCGGCGTCTACAAGTTGGGCATACTGCTTACGGAGGGCGCCCGGGGTGAGGGCGGTATCCTCCGCAATAACGACGGTGAGCGATTCACGGAGCGGTACGCACCGACGCTGCTAGACCTCGCACCGCGCGACATGGTCTCTCGCTTCATCTACCAGGAGGTGAAGGAGGGCCGCGGCATTAACGGTTCCGACTTTGTGCACCTCGACCTCACACACCTCGGTGCGGACGTCGTGGAGAACAAACTCCCCGATCTCGCGGACTTCGTGCGGGTGTACCTTGGCGTAGATCCCGTCCGGGAGCTAATCCCGATCCAGCCCACGGCACACTACGCGATGGGTGGGATCCCGACCGATGTGGATGGCAGGGTACTGATGGACGAGTCGAACACGGTCCTGCCTGGTTTCTACGCCGCGGGGGAGTGCGCCTGCGTATCGGTCCACGGCGCCAACCGGCTCGGCACCAACTCCCTCGTGGATATCGTGGTGTTTGGACGCCGCGCGGGTAAGCACATGGCAGCGTACGTCCAGGAGGCACCCTTCACCGAGCTGCCTAGGACGCCCGATGACGAGGCGCGCCAGCAGGTAAGTGCGCTCCTGTCGCGGGAGAGAGGCGAGTCCGCCCCGGAGATTCGGGAGACCTTGCAAGAGGAGATGATGGACAAGGTCTCCGTCGTGCGCTCAGAGCAAACGCTGCAGAGCGCGAGGAAGACGGTGCATGAGCTTCAGGCTCGTTTCGCACAGGTAGCCATTCAGGACCGGCAGACCTGGTACAACTCAGAGTTGCTGGAGACGTTGGAGGTTGGCTACCTGCTGGACCTTTCGGAAAGCATCATCGCCGGGGCGCTCGCCCGACAGGAGAGCCGAGGCGGGCACTATCGGGAAGATTACCCCGAACGCGATGACACAAACTTCCTGCGCCACTCGTTCGTATACAACACGCCGGATGGTCTTCGGATCGCCCATAAGCCGGTAAATATCTCCAAGTTCGAGCCGAAAGAGCGGAAGTACTAGACGGTACATTGGGCGGTCCACCGGAGTGCACTATGGGACGGACACTAGGCACCGCAAGTTCGGTTCGCAAGATGAAAGGCGTTGGCTGTGCAGGTTCAATGTAAGATCCGGCGTTATAATCCGACCCAGGATAAGAAACCGTACTTCTCCGTTTATGAAGTACGAATGGAGCCGACCGATCGCGTGCTCGATCTCCTCAACGAGATCAAGTGGAAGCTGGACGGCACGCTGACGTATCGCCGGTCCTGTGCGCACGGCGTCTGCGGTTCTGACGCAATGCGCATCAATGGGCGGAACAGGCTCGCGTGCAAGGTACTGGTGCGAGACATCGGTCAGAAGATGACCATTGAGCCAATGATGGGCTTCGCGGTCCTGCGGGATCTCGTCGTCGATATGGAGCCGTTTTTCGAAAAGTACAAGGCGGTGAAGCCGTACCTTGTAAATGACGACCCAGCGCCCGTCACGGAACGTCTGCAAACTCCCGAGGAACGGGCTGCCTACGATGACACGACGAAGTGCATCCTGTGTGCCGCATGCACCACGGCGTGCCCGCCATTCTGGAGTAATCCGGACTTCGTTGGGCCTGCGGCGCTCGTGAACGCGCACCGGTTCATCTTTGATAGTCGGGACAAAGCGGGCGCGGAACGGGCGGATGTTATAAGTGGACGAGAGGGTGTCTGGCGTTGCCGGACGGTGTTCAATTGCACCGACGCATGCCCGCGTGGTATACAGGTGACCAACGTGATGGAGGAAGTGAAGCGCAAGCTGCTCTACGATCGAGCTTAGGCTTGTGTGGGTTAGGGGAGGACGTACTTGAACTATCTGTTTGGCCAGGTGTCAGGTGATGCGCTCACCGTGGAGCCGGCGATGCGTGCCATGCTCATCGTGTTCGCTACTACGACTCTGCTTGGTCTGGTCATCTACCTGGCGGCGCGCCGGCTTGAGCCCGCAAAGCGCCTGCAGATTGAGCACCTGCGCAAGCTCGGTGGTTGGATGTTGAGCGTCGGTCTCACCGCGCTGGCCGTCTCCTGGTTCTTCTACGAAGGTGCTCTCTTCACCCGACGTTTCTTTCTCTACCTTATGCTGTTCGCGGTGTATGCCGTTGTGCTGTACGCCCTCTACTACAAGTACACCCGGTACGCCGAACTCGAGCGGATGGAGCGCGCGGAACAAGAGCGACGGCGCACGTATGTCCCAGCGCCACACACGCTCACCACGCGCCGCACTACCGCGCGGAGCCGAGTCTCAGGCAGGGGCGGAAAGCGCGGGACGCAAAGCTAGTATGTGCCGCGGCTTCTAGCCTGGGCCAGTTGTGTTGTGCCAAGGTCTATCGGCTCAGCGCCTCGCGCAGAAGTTCTTCGCTGGCGCGGTGTGTTACCGCGATCACCTCGTCGCCGGGCTGCAGGCGGGTTTCGGGACCGGGGATTAGCAGATCCTCACCGCGGATGATGGCGCTCACTGCTACGTCGGGTGGTAACTTGACATCGCTGAGCGGCCGACCGATGTGAGGGCTGCGGCCCGTGATGCTTGCCTCGACGATCGCGAGGTCGGCATGAGAGAGGGTGAGCAGATGGGTCAGCGGCCGGTCTGGTAGGCTCTGCTCCATGTAGCTGAGAATGATGTTGGTGACTGAGACGGTCGTGTCGATGCCCAACCGCTTGAAAATCTCTTCGTTTTTGGGATTGTTCACGCGCGCCATAACGTGACCGACCTGGAACATTCGCTTGGCAAGCTGGCAGATGACCAGGTTATCCTCATCCTCGCCCGTCGTCGCGATAACGACATTCGCCCGTGACGCTCCCGCACGCTGCAAGGTGGCCGCTTCCGCGCCGTCGCCCTGCATAACGACCGCGCCAAAGCGGTCTGTGAAGGTCACGACTTTATGCTGGTCTCGCTCGATAAGCAGCACTTCGTAGCCCTCGCTGACCAGCGTCTTCGTCAGGTAGTACCCAATCTTTCCACCGCCAATGACGAGTATAAACATGCTAACCCGCCCCCCCGCTGCTTGGCACTGTCGCGTTGTCTCTTAGCTTTTCGTGTACCAGGCCAGCGATAAGTGTGGTAGGGCAAACGGTGTCGAGACCAAGGCTCCGGTACAACTGCTCGCGCACCGGATCATAGATCCGAGTCACCACGTGCGGCACCTCGAAGATTTCCTGCACGATCTGCGACGCCATGATGCTGGTGTTGTCGCCGTTTGTCACGGCAACAAAGACATCTGCCTCCTCGATTCCGGCGCGGCGGAGCACATCTTCATCGATGCCCGTGCCGCGTACCGTTGCACCATGGAAGTCCGTACCAAGTCGCTGAAATTGGTGCTGATTGCGGTCGATAACCGTCACGTGATGGCCCTCCGCATCCAGCGAGCGCGCGAGCGTACTCCCGACCCGGCCACACCCCAAAATTACCACCCTCATCAGTCGAACATCACCGCTGCACACTACCTTCCGTAGGCGATTCGCTCGATCAGCCACGTGCTCGCGCCCACCGCTCGCATGTCGCTTTGCGTCTTCGCTATATCATACTCCACGCGGTGAAACTCCACTTGCATCTGTTCGTCGTCCACGATCGCGTACGCGGCCCGTGGGTCGCCGTCGCGTGGCTGCCCTACACTGCCTGGGTTTATCAGCATACGTTCCCCCGCCAGACGCAGGAGCATACCATCCCTGGGTGTGCCGCTCAGGGCGTTGCCCTCGCGGTCGAGGAGAAACACCAGGGGAACATGGGTATGTCCAACAAACGTGTAGGGATTTTCCGTAATAGCAAAGTTTTCCTGCGCCTGCTCGTCCGTCGTGATGTATTCCCATAACGGCTCCCGGGGGGAGCCGTGAACAAGCAGCAGCTCGTTGCGCGTGAGCTGTTCGGGCGCGGATTTCAAGTAGGCGGTGCTCTCGCGGTCCAGTGTGCGGGCAGTCCACTCCAGAGCGCGCCGAGCTTCGCCATTGAAGTCCCGCGGAGAGAGGGCGCCGACCGCCGCGGCGTCGTGGTTCCCCATCACGATAATGTGGTCGAGGTCGAGCAGGGTTTGCACGCACTCGTTTGGACTTGGGCCGTAGCCGACGACGTCACCGAGGCACCAGAATTGATCGACGGGTCCCATGTGTTGCAATACGGCCTCGAGCGCCACGAGGTTCGCATGGATATCACTGAACACGCCAAATCGCATACCACGAACCCCGCTTGTTTACTATCATATCCTGTCGCGCCGGGTCGCAGGAGTATAGCCCACGAGCGCGTAGCCGGGCAACCGAAGTTCATTGGCAGGATGTATACTGTGCGAAAGTTCAGGAGGCGTCCCTTGGCTCTGCAGATGTCTCGAACACTGCCATCAACGGGCGCGTTCCTGGGTACTCAGCGAGCGCAGCTCGGCAGGGCGGCTTGAGGCTCTTCCAGACACATAGGCACGCGGTGTAGCGAAAGTGAGAAAGACATGGCAGAAGTAACGATAGCGAAGCCCCAGTTTGGCACGCGAGAGGTGACGATCGAGATCCCGGATGCGCTGGTCGATATGGTTTCGCGCGACAAGGCGCGGGATCTCTCCGTTAAGGGACTTGATGTGGCCCGCGTCGCGGCTGAGCGCGCACAGCAGGCGGCCATGTCGGCGCGAGAGCAAGCGGCGCCCCGCCTCGCGAGCGTGAGCGCGAGTACCGCGGCCGCGGCAACCAGGGCCGCGAATACCGGCGGGCGGCTCGCCAAAACGACCCGGGAGGACTGGGTCCCCGCTGCCCTTGATCGCATCGAGGACGCGCGCCCGGTGGTTTCCGAGGCGCTGTACACCGGCACCGTGCGGGCTGGCGAAGCCGCGATGGTGGCGGGCGCCACGGCCGCAATGGGGGCAAGAGCGGCACGCGACACGAGTGCCCGCGCAGTACGCTCGGCTGCTGGTGCCACCGGGTCCGCCATCACACAAGTCTTCAGCCTGTTCTTCTGGCTCGGTGTTGTCGTCTGGCTCCTGATCCGGATCTTTCGCCCGGAGCCGCACCAGCGCGAAGACCTGTACGCCCGCGTTCGCCAAATGACCGGCTTGGAGTTCTAGCAGCACAATCTCGGTCGGGGCCAGGTGGACTGGTACCGTGCCTGAGGCGTTATACGCAATCGGATAAGATTGCGACGGTATGGTGTTCTAGCCAGCCGCGATATGGCAAAGTCACAAAACCCCATCCCGCCGATCTATGAGCGGGATGGGGTTTTGCACGGCTGCAGAACTTGGATTCGGTCGGCTACACGGGGGTCGCGATTGCGCCGTGGCAGCGCTTGTACTTCTTGCCGCTGCCGCAAGGGCACGGATCGTTGCGCCCGATCTTCTGGCCGCTCCGTTTGGTCTTGGACTGCGGTACGCTCTCCTCGCGGTTGGTATGCACCTGCTGTACCGGCGCCGGAGCTTCACGCGCGATGGACACCTTGTATATCGCGTGTGCCACCTCATGTTCGATACTCTGCATCAGGCCTTCAAAGAGCCTATAAGCCTCGGACTTGTACTCCACGAGCGGGTCACGCTGACCGTACGCCCGGAGCCCAATGCCCTGCCGGAGTTCCTCCATGTGGGTCAGATACTCGATCCACTGGGTGTCGATCGTGTTCAGGAGGACGACGCGCTCCAATAGACGGGCGTCGTCCGCACCGATCTCCGCTTCGCGCGCGTCGTATGCCTCGACCGCCAACTCCTGGAGGAAGTCGCTCAGTTCCTCCTGCCCTTGTCCGGTGAGGGATTCGAAGGTGACATCTTCTGGGACAGGGAAGACCGTGTTCACGGCGCGCAGCAGATTCTCCAAATCCCAGTTTTCGGGCTCTGGGTCATCCGTGTACTCATCCACGAAACGGCTTATCTCACCCTGTATGGCTTGGAGCACCCGCTCGCGGGTTCCCTCACCAGCGAGGATCCTGTCGCGCATCGTGTAGATGACGTCGCGTTGGGTATTCATGACCCCGTCATACTGGACGACGTGCTTGCGAGCATCGAAGTTGTAGCCCTCGGCCTTTGCCTGGGCCCCCTCGATCTGCCGGGTCACCAGACTGTTCTCGATTGGAATGTCGTCATCTACCCCGAGCCGCTCCATGATGCCCTTCACGCGGTCGAGCCCGAACCGGCGCATTAGCTCGTCCTCAAGCGACACATAGAACCGGGTGGTGCCGGGATCGCCCTGGCGGCCGGCTCGGCCCCGTAACTGATTGTCGATTCGGCGGGATTCATGGCGCTCCGTACCAATGATATGCAGACCGCCACGCTCCGCGACACCGTCGCCGAGCACGATGTCCGTGCCGCGACCCGCCATGTTTGTGGCAATCGTCACCGCGCCTGCCTGGCCCGCACGCGCTACGATCTCCGCCTCTTTCTCGTGGTAGCGGGCGTTCAGGACCTCGTGCTTTATCCCACGCCGGCGGAGGATATCGCTCAGATACTCGCTCTTCTCGATGCTCGTGGTGCCGACTAGCGTGGGGCGACCGGACTCGCGCAGGTCCTCGATCTCATCAGCTACCGCCTGATACTTCGCCGCCTCAGTCTTGAAGATACGGTCTGAGAAGTCATCGCGGACCATCTCGCGGTTTGTTGGGATCGGCACGACATCAACGTTGTAGATCTTTCCGAACTCCTCCGCCTCTGTTGCGGCCGTGCCGGTCATGCCCGCGAGCTTGGCGTACATCCGGAAGTAATTCTGAATGGTGATCGTGGCCAGCGTCTGCGTTTCCCGTTCAACCTTGAGTCGCTCCTTAGCCTCGATTGCCTGGTGCAGACCCTCCGAGTACCGGCGGCCGTACATGTAGCGGCCGGTGAACTCGTCAACGATAATGACCTGGCCGTCAACGATCGCGTAGTCACGGTCGAGCAGGTAAAGCGACTTTGCCTTGATTGCGTTGTCGAGGTAGTGCGTCGCCTCGAAGTTCTCGGCGGCGTAGAGCGGCGACCGGCCCTCCTCCTCGTCCTTTTGGGTACGCGTCAGGCCGAGCAGCTTCTCCGCGCGGCTGATGCCGTCTTCCGTGAGGTTTGCGCTCCGGTGCTTGAGCTCTACCGTGTAGTCACGGTTCTCCTGCAGTTGGTCCGCGATCTTGGCGAACTGATAGTACACCTGCGTATTCTGCTCCGCCTGACCGCTGATGATGAGCGGGGTGCGCGCCTCGTCGATCAGAATGTTATCCGCCTCGTCGACGATGGCGTAGTGCAGCTGGCGCTGCGCTTTCTCAGCAAGATTGCGCGCCATGTTGTCGCGGAGGAAGTCGAAACCGAACTCGTTGTTGGTGCCGTGTGTGACGTCGGCCGCGTATGCCTCTCGCCGCTCCGCGGGCCGAAGCATCGGCAGGTCGCCCTCGTGATGCGGGTCGAAGACAAACGCTGATTCATGCTGGAGGCATCCCACCGTGAGGCCGAGATAGTGATAGACCTGACCCATCCATGTGCAGTCGCGACGGACCAGGTAGTCGTTCACGGTGATTACGTGGACACCCTTGCCTTCAAGGGCGTTTAGATATACGGCGAGGGGAGCGGCGAACGTCTTCCCTTCGCCGGTCCGCATCTCCGCGATATTGCCCTGATGCAGCACGACGCCGCCCATGATCTGCACGTCGAACTGACGCTTGCCAAGGGTCCGCAGTGTTGCTTCGCGCACCAGGGCGAATGCCTCGGGTAGCATCGCGTCGAGCTTCTCGCCAGCCTGAACCCGCTCGCGCAGCGAGGCAGTGTAATCGCGCATCTCGGAATCGGAGAGACGCTGAAACTTCTCCTCCAGCGCGTTCACCCGGTCGACAATCGGCTGCATCTTCTTGGCAGTACGTGCCGTCGAGTTGCCGCGAAAGAAATTCAGTAGACTTGCCACGTGGTCCCCCAGTGTGCAACTTATGTACTCAAGTCTCAGTTTATCACGCGACTATAGAGGTGTCCATCGCTCAGATTACCCTGGTAACGGGACTCATTCAGTGCCCTGTTACAATGAGCCAGGAGGACCTGTGAGCCTGAATCTCATCACCGAACCCCGGTTGTTGCCATCAGTCACGAAGCTGCTGGAACTGACCTCTAACGACTCCGTGCCGCACGATGTGTGGGTCGCGGCAGCTCGCTACGTACTGTCCGAGGCGCGGGCGACCATCCTTGCGGGTGGCTCGGTCAGTCAGGAGGATCTTGCCCGCACGGTAGCAGCACGTGCGACGCAGGACATAGCGCCCTGGCCGACAAAGGTGATAAACGCGACCGGCGTGATTCTGCATACCAACCTGGGACGAGCCGTGTTATCCGGCGCCGCTCGGCAGGCGATGCTCGACGCGGCGGCATACTCAGATTTGGAGGTCGACCTCCAAAGCGGTACCCGTGGCTCCCGCGACACGTACGTCGAGCGCTTGCTCGTGGACATCACCGGTGCGGAGGCCGCGACAGTCACGAATAACTGCGCCGCATCTCTCTTCCTGGCGCTGACCGCGTTGGGCAGGGGACGGGAGGTAATCGTCTCGCGTGGTCAGTCCGTTGAGATAGGCGGCAAGTTCCGGATACCGGACGTGTGTGCGCAGAGCGGGGCGACGCTCCGAGAGGTTGGCACCACGAACCGCACGTATGCTTCGGACTATGGAGATGCTGTCTCAGAGCAAACGGCCCTCCTGCTTAAGGTACACCGGAGCAACTTTTTCGTATCGGGCTTCGTCGCGGACGTCGATATCGAGGAGATGGCTCGCATCGGCCGTGAACGGTCCGTGCCGGTCGTAAACGATCTAGGTAGCGGTTGTCTTGTGGATACCACTCGGTTCGGCCTGCGCCGCGAGCCGACAGTCCAGGAAAGCGTCGCAGCGGGCGTGGGACTGACGCTGTTCAGTGGGGACAAGCTCCTCGGCGGTCCCCAGGCCGGGGTCATCGCGGGCCGCAGCGATCTCGTGGAACGCGTGCGTCGCCACCCACTCGCCCGTGCCTTGCGGTGCGACAAGGTCACCCTCGCCGCGCTGTACGCGACCCTACGGCACTACGCGCGCGGGGTGCAGTACGAGAGTATCCCGACGTTGCGCATGCTCGGACTGACGGCGGACGAGATAAGGGCTCGCGCCGAGCAATGGCGAGACGCCCTGCCCCTGGCGGGCATCGCAGTCTGCCCTAGCGCGTCCACGGTCGGCGGCGGCTCATTGCCGGACGCCGAACTGCCGAGTTCCGCGCTGGTCTTGGATCCCGCAGAGTACGGCCTTACGTCGAATGCGTTAACTGAGCGACTGCGCACGGGCGACCTCCCGGTCATGGCGCGGAGCGAGCAAGACCGGGTATGGCTTGATCCACGCACGGTCCAGCCCGACGAGGAGCCTGCGTTGCTGGCAGCCATTAACTCAGCGCTCCGCCCACCATGATCGTTTGCCGCGACTCCCGCGTGACGGCTATAATCGCAGGTTATGTGGCGTGGAAGCCGCACACTCGTGCGCAAGGGGAGGGCATGACAGCGAACAACTTCTACATCTGGACCGTTGGTTGCCAGATGAACGTCGCCGACAGCGGACGAGCTGCGGACGCGATGCGGGATGCCGGCTACTCGCGCACGGAGCAGGTGTCAGACGCGAACGTTGTCATTTTGAACACGTGTAGCGTGCGCGCCAGTGCGGAGCGGCGTACCGCGGGAAAGGTCGGCGCACTCGCTCGTCATAAGCAGAGCAGTCCCGATACCATCGTCGTGATGATGGGCTGCATGGTGCATCCCGATCGCGAGCTGCTGCATCGGCAGTTCCCGCTCGTGGACCACTTTATCCCAGCTGGTGATGTCGACGAGTTGATGGCGTCCGTCCCGCCGGTCGACGATGAGTGGGGCACACAGTTGTACGATCTCGCGGCGGACTCCGCGGTGACCGCATTCGTGCCGGTGGTGATGGGCTGCAATAAGTTCTGTAGCTTCTGTGTCGTGCCGTACCGGCGCGGGCGCGAGCGCTCGATCCCCGTGGCGGAGATTGTGGAAGAGGTGCGGTTGCTGGCGCAGCGGGGCGTCAAGGAGGTGACGCTGCTCGGCCAGACGATCAATCACTATGGGCGCGACCTACCTGGCAAGCCCGACCTTGGTGATCTGCTGACCGCGGTACATGAGGTGGACGGTATCGAGCGGATTCGTTTCCTGACATCGTACCCCCGCACGATGACGGATAAGATACTGCAGGCCGTCGCAGATCTGCCGAAGGTGTGCGAGCACATCAATATCCCGTTCCAAGCCGGGGACAATGCGGTGCTGCGTGCTATGCGCCGGGGATATACGATTGAGCAATACTATGAGGTCGTTGAGCGGACCCGCCGGATCATCCCCGGCGTGAGCATCGCGACGGACGTTATTGTGGGCTTTCCAGGTGAGTCCGAGGAGCAATTCGAGCGAACGTACGATGTCCTGGAGGAGTTACGGCTGGACACGGTTCACACCGCGGTGTACTCGCCACGTCCGGGCACCAAGGCATACGAGCTTGGCGACCCCGTGCCCCTGGAGGAGAAGCAACGGCGCTATCGGGTGCTGGACGCGCAGCACGAGCGAATCTCGAATGAGATCAACGCCGCGCTTTTGGGCACGACGACGGAAGTGCTCTTCGAGGAGATCCAGCGGGGTAAATGGAAGGGTCGCACGCGAACGAATAGTTTGGTATTCGTCGATTCTGCGGATGACCTGACGGGGCAGACCTTTCCGGTGAAGATAACACAGACGGGCGCCTGGTCGATGCAGGCGGAACTGATACGGACCGGAGAGTTGGTCGGCGCCCAAGCATAAGGAGTCATACGAGACCTTGACATTTGATTCGACTACGACCAATACCGAGGAGACACGCACCAGGGCGCAGCTGCTTGAGGCCGCACTGGAGCATAGCGAACAAGGCCATTGGAATGAGGCGCTCGAGACCAATCGCATGATGATCGAGATGGATCCGCGGGATGTCTCGGCTCACAACCGGATTGGTCGGGCACTCACCAAACTTGGCCGCCTGCGTGAGGCATTTGATGCGTACCAGCATGCGACGGAGATCGATCCCGCGAACGCCATCGCACTACGCAACAGTGCCCGTTTGCGCGGGGTGTTGGATAACGTGGACGCCGAGGTGGTCAAGGAGTCCGACCCGGTGAACATCCGGGCGGAAAACTTCGTGATGGAGACCGGACGGGCGGACGTCATCGAGTTGGAGGAGCTCAGTCCGGCCGAGCAGATCGCCACCATCCTTCCCGGCGACAGTCTGCAGCTGCAGGTCGATGGACCGTACCTGCGCCTGTACACTCGCAGCGGTGACCCAGTGGGCCTCGTACCGGCGAAGACCGCGCACCGCCTGATCGAGCTTATACGGGCGAGGAATGAGTACTCCGCTGATGTCGTGAACGCGAGTCTCGATGTCGTCCGGGTACTGCTTCGGGAGACGTACCGGAGTCCGGAAACTCACGGCAGGCTGCCCTTCCCGACCCTTACCCGGCTGGCGCCGGAGAATCGAGCCGCCCTCCTCGGTACTGCTGTCTCTGCGTCGACCGGAGACGAGATCATGGCAGAGACCGACCCGGATGAAGACACCGACGACAGTGACGATCCGCAGACGGAATCGCTCGCTGGGCCGGACGACACGGACGAAAACGAGGAGTAGCGCCGCCCGCAGGGGGGCCGACTGGGTGGGGCGAGTTGCGCCGGCTGACTGGCCCCTGGGAGTTCGAGCGGTTAGCGGGACCCCGCTAGTTGATCGCCAGGTTTGCGGCGATGATGAAGAGGAGCACGACAGCGGTCGTGATCAAGAGCTTCACGATATCCCGGCGTATATAGCGCATCTCCCGGCCGACCTGCTCGGAGGAGAGTACGGCACCGGATGGGGCAGTAGCCGGGCGACGTACCACTCGCTCCTGCGCTACACGCGGGGGGGCCGTGGCAACCGTTGACGCGGCGGCCGTTGTGGTTTCCTGTGGTGCGGGTGTACCAGCAGGACGAGCGGGTCTGCTGGCGGCTCGCCGCTGACCACCGTGCTGCCTGGACGACTTGGTTGTTTTGCGGGGCACGAAATCTCCCTCAACGGTATGCGAGAAACGCATGAACGTGCCGCATTATAACGTGCGCTGACACAGCGCGGCAAACGCGCGGTCGGTCTTTATCGCATTGACACTGTAGCGCGGGCTTGGCTACGATAGCGGCACAGGGCGACGTGGCCAAGTGGCAAGGCAGAGGTTTGCAAAACCTTGATCAGCGGTTCGAATCCGCTCGTCGCCTCCACCGTCGCTCTGTGCCCTTGGTTCACGACGTGAGGCTACTCAGAAATAGGGCAACACTTTGTCCTCAAAGTTTGTGTTGGGACTGTACGATCCTAACTTACTTCGTCAGCCGGAAGCGATATCGTCTGTTCCTTTGACGTCTTCCATGGATCGCGGATCGGCCCACTTTGACGGAGCGAACGGCGGCTCTCCTGGCCATCCCATCGATCTCCGTCGGCCTTCGCACTCTTGGTCGGGGGTTGCTACCCCCTCAAATCGGTGTCGTCGTCAAAGTCATGTGCGTACTGGGCATTCTGCTGTGTTTTGTATGGGATTGGGCTGCTTACTTCGCGCCGATGTCCGTGCGATACCACGCCCCCTCGAAGTCGACCTGTGCGGCCAATTCGTAAGCTCGTTTCCGTGCTTCTGGCAGCGAATCGCCCTGCCCTACCGCGGTAAAGACCCGCCCCCCCACGGCCTGGAGCTGTTCGTCTTCTCCGAGCGCGGTCCCGGCGTGATACAGGACGCTACCGGGCGGGACCAAACCCAATGTGCAGGTGCGTGGCGTGGCGCGAGTGCCGGGGTAGCCAGCGGACGCTATGGTGACGCCGCAGGCGTAGCTCGTGCTCAGTTCTATGTGCGCCTCCGATAGATCGCCCCGCGCTACATCCGTGAGCAGGGGAAGGAGGTCTGAGCAAAGCAGAGGCAGAATGACTTGGGTTTCAGGGTCCCCGAAGCGCGCGTTAAATTCGAGCACCTTCGGTCCCGCCTCCGTCAACATGAGACCGGCGTACAGGACGCCACGAAAAGGCGACCCGGACCGAACCATCTCCAAAGCGACCGGGCGGATGATCTCCTCCGTCGTTCTTTCGAGGAACTCGGGCGGCAGGTCGGGTGGACTGATTGCGCCCATACCGCCCGTGTTCGGTCCCTCATCCCAATCATGTGCGCGCTTATAGTCACGGGCGCATGCCAAGGGCAACACCGCTGCATCGCAGACAAAGGCGAATAGACTCACCTCCGGGCCGGTCAGGTGCTCCTCCACCAGCACGCCGCTGCCCTGGCGCAGGTACTCCTCACCGAACGAAAAGCACGCCGGCCGATCATCCGACACGAGCACGCCCTTGCCTGCAGCAAGGCCGTCCGCCTTAACCACGACGGTGCCAGTGCCCGCATAAAGGTAGTCTCGCAGCGCCGTGGTGTCGGTGAAGGTGTGGTGTGGCGCGGTGGGTACTCCGGAGCGCTGCATGATGTCCTTCGCCCACGCCTTGCTTGTCTCGATACGTGCTGCGCCGCGGGTTGGACCAAACGCCGCGATGCCCGCTTCGGTGCAGGCATCCACGACGCCTGCCGCCAGGTACGCATCGGGTCCAATGACGACGAGATCGATATCTTCGCTCCGTGCTGTAGCGGCGATGGTCCTAGCAGAGTCGTCCGGTGTTGCAAGCAATGGAGCAAGTTGATGAATGCCGGGGTTGCCGGGATAGGAGCGAAGGCGCGGTGCGAGCGCGCTCTGGCTGAGCCGATGAACCAATGCATGTTCGCGTCCACCGGAACCTATGACGAGCACATGCGGAGAAGCGGCCGCTACTCCCATTCGATTGTGCCAGGCGGCTTGCTCGTTACGTCGTACACGACACGCGTGGCCTCCGGCACCTCGTTCACGATGCGGGTGCTGATCCGGTCGAGGACGTCGTACGGAAGGCGCGCCCATGCGGCAGTCATGGCGTCCTCGCTCGTCACCGCACGGATCGCTACGACGTTGCCGTATGTTCGACCATCGCCCATCACCCCCACAGTACGCATCGGTGTGAGCACCGCGAAGCTCTGCCATACCTGCCGATCGAGTCCCGCGACTGTGATCTCGCCGCGCACGATCGCGTCACATGCACGAAGCGCTTGCAGCCGCTCGGAGGTCACCTCGCCCAGAATGCGTACCGCCAGGCCGGGACCGGGGAACGGCTGGCGATGCACGATCTCATCCGGCAGGCCCAACTGCGTGCCTACCTTGCGCACCTCGTCCTTGAATAGCAGCTTGAGCGGCTCCACCAGCTTGAATCGGATGTCGAGCGGCAGACCGCCGACGTTGTGGTGCGTCTTGATGCGCGCGGCCGAGCGCGTCTCTGGCGTCGTGCTTTCGATCATGTCCGGGTACAGCGTGCCTTGGGCGAGAAACGGAATCTCCCCGAGCGAGAGTGCTTCCTGCTCGAAGACACGGATGAACGTCTCGCCGATGCGCCTGCGCTTTTCCTCCGGGTCCGTCACATCCCGTAGCGCGGCCAAGAACCGGTCGCTCGCGTCCACATACCGCAGGTCGAGGTGCTGCTGCTCCCGGAATACATCGACAACCTGTTCTGCTTCGCCCTCGCGAAGTAGGCCGTTGTTGACGAAGATGCAAGTCAATCGATCGCCGATTGCCGCGTGAATAAGCGTCGCGGCAACCGCGGAGTCGACACCACCGGAGAGGGCGCAGAGCACGCGGTGCTCGCCGACCTGAGCGCGTATTCGCTCCGTCGCCTCCTCGACAAAGTGCGCCGGTGTCCAGCTTGGCTCCAGTTTGGCGATCTTGAACAGGAAGTTGGCGAGTATCTGTCCACCGGAAGGGGTGTGCGCCACCTCAGGGTGGAATTGCAAGCCATAGGTCGTGCCGCGCCGCACGGCGCTATATTCGGCCGCCGGACTGCTCGCGAGGAGCTCGAAGCCCTCGGGCAGTGCGGTGACGGAGTCACCGTGGCTCATCCACACCGGCAGCTGTCGGGGCAATCCGTCGAACAACTCGGCGTCGGCGACCACCCGGACCGTCGCGGGGCCGTATTCGCGCACCTTCGATGGATCGACTCTGCCGCCAAGCTGGTGCGCGAGCAACTGCAGACCATAACATATGGCGAGCACTGGCAGGCCACTCTCGACCACCCAGGGCGGCAGTCCCGGTGCGCCCGTATCGTACACACTGGACGGACCACCAGACAGGATAATGGCGCGCGGTTGCAGCGCACGGACGGTCTCCCAAGATGCGTCGTTGGGGACGAGCTGGGAGTACACGTTCAGTTCACGCACGCGTCGCGTTATCAGCTGGGTATACTGCGAGCCAAAGTCCAGCACGACGACCGATTCCTGCACCGGCGCAGCGACAGGCACGGTTTCACTGACCTGAGCGACCTGTGAGGTAAGGTTCAACTCGTCCGCAGGGGGCTCGATTCGCGGCTGTAGCGCGCTGTCAGTTTTCATACTTCGCCGATTATACGGAGCGGTCGGCGCGCAAGCAACGTGTTGCCGGAGGGCTCCCGTGCTATAATCTGGCTCGGTGACTGGTACGTTTTGGGGAGGTAGGCGGATGTCCGGACATTCCAAATGGTCCACAATCAAGCGCAAGAAGGAAGCAACCGACTCCAAACGTGGTCAGGTATTCACGAAGATCGCCCGCGAAGTCAGCGTCGCGGCGAAGCAAGGCGGTGCCGATCCCGAAACCAACTTCCGCCTCCGGCTCGCCATCCAAAAGGCGCGTTCGGTGAATATGCCGGCGGACAACATCAAGCGTGCGATTGATAAAGCCACCGCCGACGGCGCGGGAGCCGATAACTTCGAGGAAATACTGTACGAGGGGTACGGTCCGGGTGGCGCGGCCGTGATAGTCGAGGCGCTCACGGATAATCGCAACCGCACGGTCGCCGAGGTGCGCAACGTCTTCAACCGAGCGGGTGGCAGGCTGGGCGAGGCCGGCTCGGTGGGATGGCTGTTTGAGCAGCGCGGGCTTTTGGTTATCGAGCCAAACCCCGGCCAGGACACGGATGACATCACCCTGGGTGCCATCGAAGCCGGGGCGGAGGATGTCAACGAGGTCGAGGACGGCCTGGTCGAGGTCTACACCCAGCTACAAGACCTCAAGGCCACAGAGGAAGCGCTGACTGCCCAAGGCTTTTCCGTCACATCGGCCGAGAAGACGTTTGTTCCCAAGACCACGGTCGAACCGTCGGAATCCGAGATTCAGGGTATTCTGCGGCTCATTGATAAGGTGGAAGACCTTGACGACGTGCAGGGAGTTTACACGAACCTGCAGGTCGACTCGGAAGTCGCCGTCAACTCCAGCGCCTAAGGGTTGAATCTGCGCGTTCTCGGCATCGATCCCGGTACCGCAATCGTGGGGTACGGCCTCGTCGAGTATGACGGCCGGAACTTCGAGTGCCTGGAGCATGGCGTGTTGCGGACCTCGCCGGATCATCCACTCTCTGAGCGTCTGCTGCAGATCAAGCGTGAGCTCACCGGACTTATCGAGCGGATGCATCCCGACCATATTGCCGTGGAGGAACTGTTCTTCTCGAAGAACGCGAAGACGGCGCTCGCGGTGGGCCATGCGCGCGGCGTTATATTGCTGACTGTTGCTGAGAGTGGCCGGCGGGTGTACGAGTACAAGCCGATGCAGATCAAGCAATCGCTAGTAGGTTACGGTGGCGCCGATAAGCTCCAGATCCAGACGTTCCTCACCATGATGCTCGGCTTGCAAGCGGTGCCCAAGCCGGACGATGCTGCGGACGCCCTGGCTGTTGCCCTGTGTCACTGTGGCAGCTACCGCCTGAATCAGCTTGCCGAACAAGCACGATGACGGACGTGAAGTTGGGCCGACAGCGTCTGGATACCCTGCTTGTGGAGCGAGGGCTAACGGAGAGCCGTGAGAAGGCACGAGCGCTGATCCTTGCCGGTCAGGTCCGCGTCGATAACCAGCGCATCGACAAGGCGAGCACTCTCGTGGCGGCGGAGGCGCAGGTCGAATGTGACCGGCCCGACGCATATGTGAGCCGCGGAGGATACAAGCTGGCTCATGCGCTGGACACGTTTCGTATTGATGTCACAGGCCTTACCGCACTCGACGCCGGCGCCTCGACCGGAGGATTCACGGATGTGTTGCTTCAGCGCGGCGCGGCGCGGGTATATGCGGTTGACGTTGGCTATGGTCAACTCGATTGGAAGCTTCGCACCGATCCGCGCGTCGTCACAATGGAGCGTACGAACATTCGATACGTCCGCGAGCTGCCGGAAGCGGTCCAGATCGTCACGGCGGATCTGTCTTTCATATCGCTTACCCTGGTAATGCCGGCCATGCGTCAGTTTGCCGGTCCGGGCACGGGTTACGTTCTTCTCGTAAAGCCGCAGTTCGAGGCTGGGCGGGCGGAGGTTGGCAAGAACGGCGTCGTGCGGGATCCGGCGATTCACCGGCGCGTCCTGGAAAAGATCGCGGCACACGTCGCGTCCCTCGGGTTGACGCTTCGGGGGCTCACCGCATCGCCTATACTCGGACCTGCCGGAAACGTGGAGTTCCTGGCGTGGTGTGCAGACGGGACTACTGACATCGAAGGCTCGGATCGACTTATAGTAGCCGCGCTGCGTGAAGCCGACACGATCAGGCAGTCACGACACGGGGGGGCGGACAGCTGAAAAAGGTAGCACTCCTGACGCATCCGAGGGGCAAAGAGGCTGCGGAGATCGCACAGCGGTTGGAGCAGATGCTGCGCGCGGCCGGGGTTCACACACTGCGAACACAGCGCGAGCGCGGCAAGGACCGCAGGCTGCCTGCCGATGTGGAGCTTCTGATCGCGGTTGGTGGAGATGGCACGGTGTTGCGTGCACAACGCATGGCGGTGCTTGAGGGCATTCCAGTGTTGGGCATCGCTGCTGGGCGGCTCGGTTTCCTGGCCGAGATTGCGCCGGCACAACTCGATGACTCGATTCAGCGGCTTCTGAACGGTGACTATCGCATCGAACGTCGGGGCATGTTGTGTGTGGTTCACGAGCGCGACGGCCGCCCCCACGGCGAGCATACCGCGCTCAACGACGCCGTACTGGCGCGGGGGCGTTCGCCTCGCTCGCTCTGGATCTCCGTCTCGGTGGATGACTCGCACCTCGCGAACTATGTGGCAGACGGGATTATTGCGGCTACGCCGACCGGCTCCACGGCATACTCACTCGCTGCCGGCGGACCGATCCTCGCGCCCGAGTTGCAGAACATTACCCTGACGCCGATCGCCGCTCATCTGAGTATCGTCCAGTCCGTGATACTCTCGCCCGAATCGCGGGTGGAGCTCAAGCTGGTCCGCTCGCAGGACGCATCGCTTACCGTAGACGGACAAGTCGACACGACCTTTTCGCTCGGCGACCGGCTGCTCATCACGACGAGCGACGTACGAGCCAGCTTCGTTCGCATGACCCCGCCGAGTCAGTTCTACACGCAACTCGTCGCACGCCTGCAACATGATCTCGATCGCACGCACGGTCCCTCAGGCACAGACGTGGAACGCGCGAAGGCCTGACTGGTATAATTGGGCCAAATATTCTGTGCCAGAACGGCTTTGTAAGCGTACCGCTGACGCAGCCTGGTTGCTTTTGTGCTGCAGTATCGGCCAGTGTGTACGACCGCGGATGGCCAATTGGAAGGATTTATGGAACCAGAAGAGTTAAGAATCGAAGAGGCTGATATTCGCGAAGTGGTGGATCGGCTCGTTCGGGTTGGTGCATCTCAGACGCTGGATACGCTCACGGACTGGTACATCGGTATCGTCGTTCAGCGCGTTTCAGGCGAGCAGGGGAGGTAGCCAGTGGCAATATCAGTCGAGATTCAGTGGCAGGGCACGGACGATCAGAAGGCAGTGGCGAGTACGGTGTACGCGTTGCTGACCGCGCGGGCGCGTTTCTTCGCGGACGATGCGCCGATACGCCAGAGTCTGGCGCACCTGCAGGGCTTTTTTGAGAAACAGCATCCCGTCGAGCTGCAGACAAAGGAAACCAACTACCCGGAACTTATCGAGACGAGCCTAACCCTGAACGACCACGTGTTCGCGCGCGAACAGGGGGAAGATGGCCCCGTATTCGTTACCACGAAGCGAGGGACTCCGCCGAGCGCTGGCGGCGAAGATCTCACGGCACATTCGTTCAAGACACGGTTCTTTGAGGGCGCACACGAGCCATCGGAAGATGAGTTGAAGGCGGTACGTGGTGTGGCTCGCGAGATGCCGGACGTCATCATGGCGTATCCGGAGGCGGTCCACCCCGTCTTCCCCCTCGGCATCCCCGAGCTGTTCGAGCCGGACGAGGAGCCCGTGCTTGCTGATGTCGCGGAGCGGGTGGTGGTCGAGGAGCAGCCCGAGGTACAACCCGAGACACAGCCTGCGGATCGACGCGTCCGTATTGGCGACGTGGTGATCGACCTCTCCGAAAACGCCAACTCGATCGCACAGAAGCATGCAGGGCCCTTCAAGGAATTGCTCGGCAAGTACCTGGATGAGGACTTCCGCTTCGTGCGATTCGGCGGGGATTACTACATCGAGGATCGACTTGAGCGCCTCAGCAAGGGGCAGCTGCGCGACATAAAAGATTACATCAACGAGCGGGGAGAGCCGCTGACCGACGAGGAGTTGATCTCCGACGCCCTCCGCCGCCCACTGCAGGGCGCGGATTACAGCCTATGGCGGTTCACGATCAACTACCGGCTTGGGCGCGAGCGAAAGGACTTCCGCTTTGTTGGCACGGCGGAAGACCGCCGTTGGGCAACGACGTCACTGCCGCCGATCGGCCAGTCGTACCGTAAGCCGTCCGAAATCGCGCAGGACTATCGTTACCTGACCGACCCGGAGCTGGCCGATGCTGATCCCGTGACGCCGGCGAGTGGTGCAGACGCGAGCGGGCGCTTGCAGCTTCGGCACGTGCTGACGTGGTACGAAAGCGAGAATGGCGTGCTGCCGGTCGGCCCTGCAACGCAGTTGATGATGCCTGTCCCGCTGCTCGAAGACCAGCCGGTCGTGATACTGCGCATACAGGATCCGCAGAACTTCGCCACACACATGGCGGAGCTACGTCTCGGCGTCGGCAATCGGGGGACGCATATCGCCGGACTCGAGGAGTTGTTCCAGAGTACTCTGGTTCCTGGGGCGATCTTCACCCTGGTACAGGGCGCGAATAGCAACGAGTTTACGATAGAGTACGAGCGTCAGGCCGCGCAGGAGTCACGGCTGCTGCAGTGGGATGACCGGCGCGAGCGCTGGTTCTTCGGACCCGTGGTATACGAGTGCCCGGTCGATCCCTCCTATCTGCTGTCTGAGGAGCGTGTGGGCGAACTCAATGGCCGGAAGCGCGCTTCGGATAGTGAGCGAAAGCGCCCGGATGTTCTCTTGCAGCAAGCGTTCGAACTTGTCGGTGAGCGGGGCACGGATGGTTCGCTGACCGCGCTCGTTGACGATCTGACGCCGGTGATGAACATCGACCGGCCCTTCTCGCGGTCATATGTTGAGTCAATCGTCGAGAGTGGGCAGTATCCACAGTTCACGCTCGAGGACCCGGCGATCGGACTCGCCGCGTACCGGCCGTAGCGGAGACAAACATCGTGACCTTACCGGAACCCTTAGGGAACGTACTGGAGAGCGCAGAGCCGATGTGTGCGACCAAGCTGACCGCGCTCTCTGATACATCGGCTGCTGAGTTGCGGAGGCAGAGCGAGGCTTGGCTCGCCGCACCGTTGGAGCGCCGTCATCGTCTGCTGACGATGTTGCGCTCGCTGGCCGAGGACAACGTCGAGTTGAACTTCAAGTCGATCTTCCGGTTTGGGCTGGACGATCCTAGTCCAGAGGTTCGGCAGGCGGCGATAGAAGGTCTGTGGGAGGACGAAGGGACCGAGTTGCTGGAGCGGCTCCAGGTGCTTGTGGTCACGGACAGTGATCCCGCAGTGCGTGCGGCCGCCGCGACGGCTCTCGGTCGCTTTGCCTTCCTGGCGGCGGCGGGTGACCTGCCCAGTCCCCGCGCGGACCAGTTACAGGAGGTCTTGCGGCGGGCACTCGTCGACACTAGCGACGGTACCGAGGTGCAGCGGCGATTGGTCGAGGCACTTGCGTATTTCCACGACGATAGCCTCGTACACGACTTCATCGGGCGGCTGTACCGGGAGGGTGAGGAGCCGGAACAGGAGAGTGCCGTTGTCGCCATGGGCCGAAGCATGGACATGCGGTGGCGTGATGCGGTGGCAGACGAGCTAGAGAACGAGGATGCGGGCATTCGTTTCCAGGCTGCGCGCGCCGCCGGGGAGATGGGCCTGCAGGAGACAGTGCCACAGCTCATAGCGCTCTCAGACGGATCGGATCCCGAAGTACGCGCAACTGCCATCTGGGCCTTGGGTCAGATCGGCTCCAAGCTCGCAAGGGAGAAGCTCGAGTTGCTTACGCAATCCGATGCGGAGGATGTTTGCGAGGCGGCCGAGGAGGCACTCGGCGAGGCCACGTATGCGGGTGGGTATGACGCGTAGAACTCTCGGCTGGTGTGCGTGGTAGCCATCGCACCGCGCACGGCAATCATCCGCGAGCTTGGTCCAGGCGAGGAGTCGGCGTGGGACGCCTTCGTGTCCGGCGCACCGAACGGTCATATCCTTCAGAGCTGGGCCTGGGGCGAGTTCAAGCGCGCCTATGGTTGGCAGCCGGTGCGTCTCGCACTGTCTATCGACGGCGAGATACTAGCCGGAGCGCAGGTGCTGATCCGTTCCATTGCGGGCTTTTCCCTGCCCTACGTCCCTCGCGGTCCGGTGGTCGCGGCAGACCGGCCGGAACTGTACGCCCCGCTCCTAGAAGCTATGCACCGGCTGGGCACTCAGCGCCACGGGGTGTTCCTAAAGCTGGAGCCAAACGAGCTTGCTGGCTCCGCCGTCGAGCCATTCCTGAGGTTCCACGGATTTCTGCGGAGCCCGCATACGGTGCAGGCGCGCGCCACTCTGCACATCCCGCTCGATGGCGGGGAGGAGGCGGTGCTGGCCCGGATGAAAGGCAAGACGCGCTACAACGTCCGCCTTGCGGAGCGGAGAGGGGTGCAGATCCGTGCAGTTAGCGGCGCGGAAGATATGGCGCGCTTCCACGAACTGATGGTCGAGACGGGTGAACGCGACGGGTTTCCAGTGCGGTACCAAGCCTATTACCGCGATGTACTGGAAGCGTTCCGAAGCCGAGGGCAGGGTGAGCTCTTGCTTGCGGAGTTTAATGACGTGATTGTCGCGGGCATCATGGTGTTCGCGTACGGGGCTGAGGGCATTTACATGTATGGCGCGTCCTCGAATGAGCACCGCCGGGAGATGCCAACGTACCTGTTGCAGTGGCGAGCGATCCAGTGGTGCATGGAGCACGGCTGCTCACGCTATGACATGTGGGGCATACCCGAGCAAGTGGCCGACGGGACGGACGAGAGGGAAGCACTGGAAGACAAGAACGTTCGCACGGGGCTTTGGGGCGTTTATCGCTTCAAGCAGGGCTTCGGCGGCGAGCACAGCCGATACACTGGCGCGTATGACTTCCCGTATAACCGTCTGCTGTATCGGCTCTGGTCCCACCTGCGCAAAAGCAAGGAGCTATAGTCGTGATCGCGACTAGCCTGCGAACCTTGCTTGCCGCACTCGACGACGCATCTTTCCCGGACCCGCTTCCGGCTACGATGGTGACCGGTGTCAGCTCCGACACCCGGCGTCTTCAACCGGGCGAAATCTTCGTCGCGCTGCCCGGCGATCATGTGGACGGTGCTCGCTTTATCCGTGATGCCGAGCGGCTCGGTGCCGCCGCGATTGTGACCGAGTTATCCGACCATTTGAACGGTACCGTCCCACTGGTGCGGGTACGTGACGCCCGCGCGGCACTCAGCCGGCTCGCTGCGACATACTGGAACAATCCGAGCCACGAACTGCGCGTCGTGGGTATCACTGGCACGGATGGCAAGACGACGACGACCTTCCTCACGACGGCTGTGCTGGAGGCGGGCGGCAACTCCACCGGATACGTCAGCACGGTCGACCTGAAAATAGGACGGCAGCGGCACTCGAATCCCGACCGGACGACGACGCCGCAACCCCCGGAGCTCCACCGCCGTCTGCGCGAGATGGTTGACGCAGGCAACACACACGCCGTCGTCGAGAGCTCGTCGCACGGCTTGCGGCTGTCTCGCCTGAACGACGTGGCGTACGACGTGGCGGTGCTGACCAACGTCACGAGTGAGCATTTGGAACTGCATGGAACGGTCGAGCAGTATCGACTGGACAAGGCGCGGCTTTTCACTATGCTGGGAAGAAGCCACGACAAGGGCACGGAGAGGGTCGGTATAGTCAATGCCGACGACCCGAGCGCCGACCTGTTTCTGCGCGCCACCGCCGGCCCGACACTAACGTACGGCACAAGCAGGCACGCTGATCTCGTGGCCCAGGACATCCAGCAGTCGCTGGAGGGTATCCGGTTCAAGGTACGGCATGATCAGGACCAGGACGATGTGTTGCTTCCTCTTCTCGGCGCGTACAACGTCTACAATGCGCTCGCGGCCGCTTGTGTGGGCCTGTCCCAAGGGATGTCACTCCCGGCGATATTACGAGCACTGGAGAGCTTTCCGGGCGTTCCAGGACGCATGCAGCGTATCGAAGCCGGGCAACCCTTTGGCGTGGTGGTCGACTACGCGCACACAGCCGATGCCCTGGAGAAGGTCGCACGAACACTGCGACCCGCCACGCGGGGGAAGCTGATCGCCGTGTTTGGCAGCGCGGGCGAGCGGGACCGTGCGAAGCGGCCGGCAATGGGCGCGGTGGCGGCGCGCTGGGCCGACTTCGCTGTCCTGACCAATGAAGATCCACGGGGGGAAGACGAGGTCTCGATCCTTCAAGAGATTGCGGCGGGAGCCGTGCGCGAAGGCGCAGTGGAGGGCCGGGACTTCGTTTTGGTACCCGATCGCGAGGAGGCAATACACAAGGCGTTCCAGCGCGCCGAGGCAGGCGATCTTGTGCTCCTGGCCGGCAAGGGGCATGAAACGTCCATCGAGCTGTCCGATCGCTCCCTTCCATGGAGCGAGGCCGAAACCGCGCGCTCGTTGCTGCGCTCGCTCTCGTAGTCTGGGGCGTCGTCCTAACCTGCTTGCCGCAAGCGCCTGAGCGCTAGGATTGCGGCTTGACTGGCTGGCGAGGCAGCAGGTGCAGATCCCGCAGTTGGCGTTCGTCCACGGGAGCAGGTGCTCCGAGCATAAGGTCAACGCCCGCCTGATTCTTCGGGAAAGCGATCACCTCCCGAATGTTCGGCTCGTCTGCCAGCAACATGACCCAGCGGTCGATGCCCGGCGCAATGCCACCGTGTGGTGGGGCGCCATACTCGAACGCGCGCAGGAGGTGACCAAATCGCGCCTCGATCTCCTCGTCCGTGTACTTCATGAGCCGGAAAGCGTCGGTCTGCACCTCACGGCGATGGATGCGTATACTCCCGCTCCCGAGCTCATAGCCGTTGCAGACGATGTCATACGCCTCGGCTTTGACTTCTTCGGGTCGGCTCCGCAACAGTTCCTCCTGGCCAGGCATAGGAGCAGTGAACGGGTGGTGTGAGGCGTCCCAGCGATCCTCGTCTTCGTTCCACTCGAACAGGGGCGGCTCGACAACCCACGCGTACGCCATGACTTCGGGATCGATCAGACCCAACGCCCCGCCCAAGTGGCTCCGGAGCCGTCCCAGCACATCAAGCGCGACGCGCCGCTGGTCTGCGACGACCAGCAGGAGGTCGCCGTTGCCTGCACCCAACGCTTCGGTGAGGCTGGAGAGTTCCTCGTCTGACAGGAACTTTGCTATGGGCGAGCGATACCCATCGGGGCCCTGATCGAGGTCTTCCACCGCGATCCACACCAACCCCTTCGCCCCGAAACTCTGTGCCATCCCGGTCAGTTCGTCGATCTGCTTGCGGGTCATCGTGGATGCCCCGGGGACGCTGATGCCGCGGATGGTCCCGCCAGTCGCTGCCGCACTGGAGAACACCTTAAATCCGCTATGTGCCATCCGCGAAGTGACATCGTGGATCTCCAACCCGAAGCGCATGTCCGGCTTGTCCGTGCCGTAGCGATCCAGCGACTCCTGGAACGAGAGCCGAGGGAAGGGCTTGGTCTGTATCCGCTTAGTCGTTACCGTTTCAGTTAGCTGAGTGAAAAGGTCTTCGGCGAGTCGGAGGATGTCCTCCTGGTTGACAAACGACATCTCAAGATCGAGCTGCGTAAACTCGGGCTGCCGGTCGGCGCGCAGATCTTCATCTCGAAAGCAGCGAGCGATCTGGAAGTAGCGCTCCACGCCCGCTACCATCAGCAACTGTTTGAGCTGCTGAGGCGACTGCGGGAGCGCGTAGAACTCGCCAGCGTGCACCCGGCTGGGCACGAGGTAGTCGCGGGCGCCCTCCGGCGTGCTTTTCATCAGGACCGGTGTCTCTACTTCCAGGAAGTCGCGCTCGGAGAGGAAGTCGCGGATGAACTTCACGGTCTTGTGCCGCAGTTCCAGGTTGTGCAGCATCCGGGGACGACGGAGATCGAGATAGCGGTACATGAGTCGGATGGACTCGTCGGGCAAGGAGTCGTCGCTGATCTCGAAGGGCAGCGGCTCGGCGGCGTTCAGCACTGCTATCGTCTCCGCGGCGAGCTCGACTTCCCCCGTGGACATGCGTGGGTTTTCCGTTCCCGCTGGCCGGAGCCGCACCGTGCCGGTAATGGCGACGACCCACTCGCTCCTCACCGCATCCGCGGTTCTGAACGCCTCGGTATTATCAGGGTTGAACACCGTCTGGGTTCGACCCCATCGGTCGCGGATGTCCAGAAACAGAACGCCGCCATGATCACGCCGGCTGTTAACCCAGCCGTGCAGGGTGATCTTTCGCCCCTCATCGGCACGCGTGAGCGCGCCACACGTAACCTCTTTCCCCACGTTTCCCTCGGGTATCTAGCCGTGCGACGGGAGGGCGGTCGCGCCCTTCACGTCGTTCCAAATCGCATCGAGTTGTTCTGGTGATTGCTGCCGTATCTCCTGGTCTCGGTCGCGAACACGCTGTTCCAGTTCGCGGAAGCGACCCTCGAACTTCAGCGTGGCGCGCCGCAGTGCCTCTTCGGCCTCCAACGAGTGGAAGCGTGCCCAGTTGACGAGCACGAAGAACAGATCACCTAGTTCCTCCAGGCGATCGTCGGGGTGTGCCTGCTCGACCTCAAGAAGCTCCTCGCGCACCTTTTGCCATACCTCGGCGGTGTCGCGCCAATCAAAGCCGGTTTTCGCGGCACGACCGCTGATCATCTGTGCCCGAGCGAGCGCGGGCAGTGCCGTGGGAACCCCGTCAAGGGCTGATTGGCGTGTCTCGCCACGGTCCGCTCGCTCCTCCTGCTTGATCTGAGCCCAGTTTGCGAGCACTTCCGACGCGGAGCTCGCCTCCGTATCACCGAAGACGTGCGGGTGCCGCCGCACCAGCTTGGCGGAGAGGCCGCGGATAACATCGCCGATGTCGAAGTCGCTGTCCGAATGGGCGATCTCGCTCTGCAAGCTGACCTGCATCAGCACGTCGCCCAACTCCTCTTCGAACGCATGCAGATCTCCGGAGTCGAGGGCCTCGACCGCCTCATACGCCTCCTCCAGCATGTTGCGCTTGATCGAGTCGTGCGTCTGCTCGCGGTCCCACGGGCAACCGTCGGTGCCCCGAAGCTGCGCCACGATGTGTGTGAGTTGGTAGAAGTGGGTGCCCGGCTCATCCAGCGGCAGCGGCGGGACATAAAGGGTGGTCAGGTGGTCCACGGGGGCACCGCGGTCCAGGTCCACCAGCGCCACCGGGGTCGGCGCCTCACCCAGACCGGCACGAACGAGCTGTACACTCCAGTCCGGCGGATAGTTCGCTAGGAGGAACAGTTTTACGGAGGCGGCGAGACCGTGCTGCCAGACTCCTGTTATCAGGATCGGCAGCGTTGGATTCAGGAACTGTGATATCACACTCGGTCGTTGTTCAAGCAGGTGTGCAAGCTCCGGCGCATCCACCGTCTGCAGCCCATCGCCGATGGGGTCGATTCCCAACTCGACAAACGCCGCCTCCAGGGCGGAGATTCCGGGCAGGATCGAGAGGGTGACACCGGCTGTGCGCGCTCGATCACGTAGCAGCAGCACCGAGTGTTCTCCGGTAGCAGGGCTGCCGGGTACCGCGTAGACTACATCGTGAAGCGGATTACTGAGCGCGATCTGCACAAGTGTATCCGCAATCCGCTCATAGACTTCATCGACGGTTTGCAGGGTATTGTAGAGGTAGTCAAAGCTGTGCTGCCGCTCGCCAAGCTCCAGTGCTTCCACGGTTGGATGGCGCGTAGTCCGCAGATACACGGCCGTGGCGGCCGCCAGTTTCTGGCTGGCTCCTACGGTGAGGAGAGCGGGATCCCCCGGCCCCAGCCCGACGACCGTGATGTGTGGCGTGCGGGCTTCGATCATCGGCGCGCGGCTTCTTCGCCGTCCAGCCGGAGTACCGCCATGAACGCCTCCTGCGGAATCTGCACGTTCCCAACCGTTTTCATTCGGGCTTTGCCGGCACGCTGCTTCTCGAGGAGCTTTCGCTTTCGGGTGATGTCCCCGCCATAACATTTGGAGATAACGTTCTTCCGCATCGCGCGGATCGTCTCGCGGCTGATGACTTTTTGTCCGATCGCCGCCTGAACCGGGATCTCGAACATCTGTCGAGGGATCAGCTCACACAGCCGCTCGACCAGCATCTTGCCACGGTTGTACGCCTGGTCACGGTGCACGATGAGCGACAGCGCATCGACGGGCTGGGCGTTAACTAGCACGTCCAACTTCACCAGATCGGCCGAGCGATACTCTCCGAAGCTGTAGTCGAGGGAAGCATAACCCTGCGTGCGCGACTTGAGCTGGTCGTAAAAGTCCGAGACGATCTCGCTCAGTGGGATCTCGTACGTCAGTAAGACCCGGTTTTCGTCCAGATACTCCATCTTCGAGAACTCACCGCGCCGCTTGGATACGAGTTCCATCACAGTACCGATATGGTTCGACGGTGCAACGATGGAGATCTGCATCCAGGGCTCGAGCACGCGCCGTGTGCGCTGTGGCGCTGGCATCTCCGTCGGGTTATGCACCGGGGTCGTCTTCCCGTCCGTTGTCTCCACCTGATACTCCACGCTGGGCGCAGTGGTCAGCAGGTCAAGGTCATACTCGCGTTCCAGTCGTTCCTGCACGATCTCCATGTGTAGCAGGCCGAGAAAGCCCGCGCGGAACCCGAAGCCGAGCGCCCCGCTCGTTTCCGGCTCGTACGTGAGCGACGCATCATTGAGGGTCAGCTTTTCCAGCGCGTCGCGCAGCAGCGGATAGTCCTCGCCATTGACCGGGAAGATCCCGGCGAACACCATTGGTTTTACGGGCTGGTAGCCTTGGAGTTGCTCCGCCGAGCCCGCGCGTTCCAGCGTGATGGTGTCGCCTACACGGCAATCAACAACAACCTTTAGTCCAGTCGCGATGTACCCAACTTCGCCCGTGCCGAGGTATTCGGCAGAGCGGAGAGAGGGGACAAAGTAGCCGAGCTCGGCGGCTTCCGTTAGCTTGTCGTTCGAAAGCATGCGCAGCCGGTCGCCACGACGGACCTGGCCATCCACGACGCGAACGTACGCGATCACCCCTTTGTAGGGGTCGTAGTGCGAGTCGAAAATCAGCGCGCGCAGGGGAGCATCTTGCTGGCCGGACGGCGGTGGGATCCGCCGCACAATCGCCTCAAGAACGTCCTTGGCGCCAGTGCCGGTCTTGGCCGACGCAGGTATGATGTCGTCGGCAGGCAATCCGACGACCCGCTCGATCTCGCCGGCGACCGCCGCGACATCCGCGCTGGGTAGGTCGATCTTATTCACGACCGGGATGATCTCCAGGTCGGAACCGAGCGCGAGGTAGACGTTCGCCAGCGTTTGTGCCTGGATGCCCTGTGTGGCGTCCACAACGAGTACCGCACCCTCACACGCCGCGAGACTGCGACTGACTTCATAGGAGAAATCGACGTGTCCCGGCGTGTCGATGAGATTCAGCTCATACGTTTCGCCGTCGCTTGCGGTGTATTGCATTCGTACGGCGCGCGCTTTGATTGTGATGCCCTTCTCCCGCTCCAGATCCATGGAGTCCAGGAGCTGCTCCTTCATGTCGCGGTCCGAGACCGTACCCGTCATCTGAAGAAGGCGGTCGGCCAGCGTCGACTTCCCATGGTCGATGTGGGCGATTATGGAGAAGTTCCGGATGTGATCTTGAAGCAAGGCTATCCTTCGGCTGTGCACCGCGTTACTCGTACTAGTTAACAGTGTAGCGGGAGCGAGCGTCAAGTTGCCGCCGCTACTCGCGCTTTGCTATACTCGCCGTATGAGCAGACAACACCAGCGCACAACCGAAAACAAGCACAAGGTGGATAAGCGGCACCGCACCTCCGAGCAGCGCAGGGAGCGTAATCAGGCGGCGAAGAGTCGCGCGCGGACCCTCATCTCGCGGGCACGGCGAACGATCAGGACCGGTGAGCCGACAGCGGAGCAGGAGCTTCGGGCCGCGGTCAGCGCGCTCGACTCGGCCGCCTCGAAGGGAATCATCCACCGCAACAACGCCGCTCGACGGAAGGCTCGCTTGATGCGGGCGGTTGCGAAGGCCACGCAGTCCGCGTAGCCCTCACAATCTCCGTTCACAGGCGTTAACGATGAGCAGTTCAAGGGCCGGGTCTAGCTCGGCTTTACCCGTTTTAGAACGGAAGTCTAGCTCCATCAGTGCTGCAAGTATTCGGCTGGGTTCTTTCGGCTGAAAAGCGCGGAGCGCGGCGGACGCCTTGCGTGCGGAGTATGGCTTCATACCCGTCGCCTTGGCCAGTTGATCCGGCCCTTTTCCTCGGTGGTCGTCCGCAAGCACAAGATTCCGGACCTGCGACGCGAGCGCGCCGATCACCATCTGTGTCGGCTGGCCACGCTCCCGGAGAGCACGCAGAGCTCGCAGCGCTGCTCGAGACTGTCGGGCGTAGATGGCGTCCGTCAAGTCCCAGACGACGATCTCAAGCGGCATGTCTACGAGTGAGCGCACGTCGTCGGCGGTGATGGGAGTCTCACCCGCCTTGTACGCAATCAGTTTCTGCAGTTCGGTTTGCAGTCGCGCGGGTTGCTCACCAACTGCCTCTGCCAGCAGGCCCGCAGCTTCGCGATCAACGCTGGTACCGTGCTGTCGTGCTAAACTAATAACATATCCCTTAAGATCCTTCTTATCAGGAAAGCTATACTCCTCAAGCGTGCTACAGTCACGGAGCACTTTCGCAACGACACCAGCCCCGAGCTTTCGCCGCTCCACGACGATTAGCACCGTGGAAGCCGGAACCTCCGGCAGGTACGCCTTAAGCTCCTTTGCGAAGGTGGCCGTGGCACCCTTTTCCGGTGCGTTCTCACCGTCCTTTTCGGAGAAGCGGCCGAGCAGTCCCTTCACGACAACGACGCGCTCATCTCCCATGAACGGGAACGCATCGCACGCCGAGCGCAGAGTTGGGAGGGTAAGGTCGGTACCATCCAGCTCGGAGAGGTTGAATGTGGCAAGCTCGCCCGGTGAGTGCTGCGCAACAAGCTGGCGAAGCCGGGCCGAAAGCCGGGCGTTATCGTCGCCGCAGAGGGTGATCACCATCAGTGGGGAGCTCCAGACAAAGTAGTACCCCGTGGGGCCAACCAACAGCCTCGTTTTGAACCTGCCTGTGCAGGTGGGCGCCTACCTCGAAACTGTAGCGTTACTCTAGTCGGACCAGAGGCCCCTCGTGCTTACGCGGGTATCAAGAGTTCAGCTCCCAAGTTTTGAGTGTTGGTTCAAAACTTCAGTGGCGCTGGTGGCTTCCATCGGGGTGCCACTAAGAGAGTATCAACATTCGGGGTGTTTATCAAGGGCGGTATGGCGACGCAAAAGTGCTAACCGCTCAACAATCCAGCAAGCGACTAGTACAGGGAGCGGGTGACGGGAATCGAACCCGTGCCAAGTGCTTGGAAGGCACCTATGATACCATTTCACCACACCCGCTCGCGGTCGGGGTGAGAGGATTTGAACCTCCGACCTCACGCTCCCAAAGCGCGCGCGCTACCCCTGCGCCACACCCCGCTTCCCGTGATTATACCATCCGGACTGCCGCACTGTTCCGCCGTTGAATCACTGCTCAGGGTCATGTCAAAGTCTGTTCAGCACACATCCATGGGCCACACGTGTGCCCTGGTCAATCCCGGAACGGTCCTGCCAGCCGCGTCCGTGCAGCGTCACACCACTGAGCCGTCGCGTCCACTGCCCTGATTCGGCGGCCACACCGTCAGTGCCACGACTTTGACATCGCCCTGATCACTGCTTCGCGTCACCAAAGGCCGTTTCGTTCTCCGTTAACGGCACCTTCTCGACGCAGCAATCTACGAGCGTTGATTTAATCGCCTTCTCCGAGCAATAGGGAGAAGTGAAGTGACTGGCACCGGAGTCGTAGGATAGAATGTCATTGTTGGGGGAGTAGCCACCCGCACGGGCTGGTCGGTCGTCAATACGGGGTCTCTCGACCCTCGGTTGACCGGTAGGTGCCAATCGATTAGGCACTGATGGCGAGACCTATAAGGCACCGATGCGTGCCGTGGGTCCTCGCCGTAGTGCCTCCCACGGCCAACCTGCAAAGTGAGGTTTGCTGTTGTCCCCTACCACCCTGGTCTGGATCGGCTTTAATATCTTCGTGCTGGCGATGCTGGCACTCGACCTCGGCATCTTTAACCGGAAGGCGCACGTTGTCTCCACCAAGGAGGCAGGCATCTGGGTCGGAGTCTGGGTGACCTTGGCGCTCATATTCGGGGTCGGGCTTTACTTCTTCCGCGGTTCGGAGCCGGCTCTCCAGTATTTCACCGGCTACATCATCGAGTACACCCTGAGCATGGATAACATCTTCGTGTTCGTGCTGATATTCACCTATTTCGCTGTGCCCGCGACCTACCAGCACCGCGTGCTCTTCTGGGGCATCCTTGGGGCTCTGATAATGCGCGGCGCGATGATCTTCGCCGGCGCGGCGCTGA
>JADDPA010000186.1 GCA_016782125.1 Thermobaculum sp. | reverse complement strand
CATAGAACTCGATGTTGTCGACGTGGCCGTACAGACGTTCGAGTGCGCGCTGCAAATCAGGGTTGCTAGTGATCTGATCGAAGGCGGTCACCGGGGGATAAGCGCACAGCTTCCGATAGTCGTTGTACGATCTCAAGCGCGTGAGCCGGCTCAGATTGATGCTCGCGCGTTCCGCGTCAAGCAGGAACTCGGGGGTGTTGAACAGACCAACCTCGCCGGTTGGTTGTGCGGAAGCATCCTCGAACAGGCCGCCCAATCCCCTTTCGGTCACGAGGGCGTTATTGAACATGGTCTGCTCTGTCGGGATATCTTTACCCCCGAGCCGAACAGCGTCAGGCACCAGGCCGTGCCATCGATACACCAAGCTGAACTCGACGGTCATCCAGTTCTGACGATACCATCGTTCGGTGCCGAAGGCTGCTCCATCGAACCTGAACTTGAAATGATACGGGGCGATGTGGTTGATGTACTCATCGACGACGATCCTGATGAGGAGCACGATCTCGATGTTGCGCGCGGTCTGGAAGAGGCGCTCATCGTCCCAGTCGGGATGCTCGCGGGCAAGTATCCGGCAGATGCGGTTGTGTTCCCGGAGGAACAGCGTGTTCATCATGACATAGCCGACCTGGACGTTCGCTCGTTCCACGCCCATCGCGAAGAGGGTCGCCTTGCGCTCGGGCGTGATATCGGGCGGTACAACGATCGGCAGCCCATCGAACTCGGCCTTGGCAGTCCCATCGGGGTTGAAATAGTAGCAGGGGTACTCCTCGCCGTTGATGATCTGGCTTTTCAGCATGCCATGCTGATGACTGCGGAGCAGCTCGGTATGCGCTCGCGTGAGACCATACACTTGGCAGAGGTCAATCTCGTGGTTCGATGTGTTCTTGAGATAGTTCTCGCGATCCGTCCGGAGAAAACCGTCCGTGAACCACTGGGCGAAGTGAGGGAAGAGCATGGTCGACTTGGACGACAGGAGGGTTTTCCCTGGTGCGCGTTCGAACAGTTGCACCACGGCGTCCACACTCGGCAAGGTGTCCGGTTGTCGAGTGGTCGGGGGTAGGTGCCGCCCAGTGAAGGTGCGATCGGTGAGCGAATCCCAGGAAGTGTAGTCCGCCATGGTGCTCATGGTGTAGGGGCGCGCCGGGATCTTGTAAATCAGCCGGTTGATCAGGATCTTGTTGACCCGCTTTCGCACGGGTGGGATCAGTTGAATGATGGTCCAGATGGGCTTGTAATGCGTGAGGACATGGCTTTCCAGCCGGTTTCCGATACCATCCCTGACTGTACTGCGCTTCTGGACTGCCACGGTCGTTCTCCTTACGCCCTGATACCGGGGTGCTAAGCCTGGCGCCGGCGGCGTATGCCAGCGCACGTGGGCGCTATTATACGCCGTTCGTCCGTCCTGGTCACCGGGGGTGCACGCGGTGATAGTCGACCCGAATGACCTGCCCATGGCACCCGGGACACAAAGTTCTTTGCGTAGTGCGGCTACAATGTCTGGGATTCGTAGTGGAGGACGGACGTATGAAAGCAAAGCGGAGGACAGCTCTCCCCGCGCGCGTAGCCGCGTATCTGGGTATCGTAGTGCACCTGCTACTGGTGGTGCCGCTCCTGTTCATGGGGATTGTCGCCCCGCTGTGGGGCGTTGGCATCCTGCTCGCGGTCTGGCTGCTGTTGCTGCTGTTCGCGATCCGGTTACTTCGCCGGAACCCGCAACTGGTCCTCCTGGTGCCCGTGCTCATGATTGCATTTACGATTGGCCTGCTCACGGTCGGAGACCTCTATCTCGGTTGGACCGCATAGGGACATTGTTGACCCATAACGGTAGCGGTGACTCAGGGCGTAGATGCGTGCGGGATCCACTCATCGCGCAGCGCCTCGCCGAACCACATATCGCTCCAGTGGCCGTCCTGATAGAAGTGCCTGCGCGCCAGCCCCCATTGTCGGTATCCTGCTTTTTCCATCGCCCGCACGCTTCCGACGTTGTCGACGATGGCCTCGCCAATGAGCTTCTCGAGGTTGAGCTCCTCAAAAGCGAAGCGGGTGATCAACCGGACTGCCTCTGTGCCGTAGTCCTTTCCCCACTCCCGCTTCTCCCCGATTACCATGGCGATGTCCGCTCGCCGGTGGTGCCAGTTGATGGTGTCCACCTGGGCTGTGCCGATGGTCCGGCCGTCGACCGTGATCATCCACAGGACATGCGTGTTGCTCGCCTCAGCCTCCTCAATCCAGCCTGTGGCCGTCTTTAGCGACGGCGGGAACCGGAGGGTATACAGATTGACTTCCATATCGGCGAACCAGCCGCGGTACAGACCGGCCAGCTCATCCGAGGGTGGTTCCAGGCGTACACGATCGCCGTTCAGCGTCGGGCCATACATCGGAGTTGCTCCTCTTGTTTAATCGTGATTACCGACTGCGAGCGCCGTGGCCGGTGTCGAGTCTAGCACGCCGCCGGGGGACTCGTCGCCCAGCGGCAACGTCGAGAGATACGTGCGTCATGTCGGATGGTATGCAGGTTGCGCGATGATACGACACGTGGGTGGACGCACGATCAATACAGCACCTGGAGGAGGGCAGTATGGGCGCGGAGGATGTGATGCGGACGCAATTGCTGGCGTTGCTGGATGGAGGGAACGCCCACATGACTCTTGATGAGGCAGTCGCGGACTTCCCGATGGACCGAATCAACACCACGCCGCCGAATGTGCCGTACACGCCGTGGCATCTCCTGGAGCACTTGCGGTTGACCCAGCGGGACATACTCGACTTCGCGCGGGAATCGAGCTATACGGAGATGCCCTGGCCGGAGGGATACTGGCCGGCCCGCGATGCCCAGGCCGATCCAGCCGCATGGCAGCGGACAATCGAACAGTTCCGTGAGGACCTGGCGGATATACGGGCGATAGTTGCCGACCCGCAGACCGACCTCGAGGCCCCACTACCATTCGGCCGGGGGCACTCGTTGCTGCGCGAAATTCTGCTGGTTGCGGACCACAACGGGTATCACATCGGGGAGTTCGCTATTCTCCGACAGGTCATGGAGACGTGGCCGACCGGCCAGTAAACGCCAGTGCGTAGTGCGCACGTGACACTGGAATCGGTTCAGTCAGTATTGCCCGTCCCTTCCATCGCCGCGGGACCTACCAGCACAAGGGGAACTTCGCCGCGGCGGACGACGACGTTTGCCACGCTCCCCATCATCAGGCGCTCGGTGCCCGTGCGGCCGTGGGTCGCCATCACCAAAAATGCGACGTCGGCACCGGTGTCGGCAATGACGGACGCCGGTGTACCAACCTGTACCTCGATCGATACCGAACGGCCACCACGGGAGAGCCTGTCCGCCACACCCTCCAGGTAGTGCCTTGCCGCGGACTCACTCGTCTCCAACTCTTCGGCGAGATACGACGCGACAATCCACCCCTGCGTAAGGGTAGGGCTTGGTGCATACACCACCCGCAACAGCACGAGTTCCGCATCAAGGGTGGCTGCCAACTGTTCGGCGACCGGCAACGCCTTTTCCGCGAACGCCGATCCGTCGAGCGGTATCAGAACCCGCGATCGCTCGTTGGCTGAGGTCACCGACTCGAGCGCCTGCCAGGCACGCACGAGCAGGACCGCGGTCGGTGCCGTTGCCAGCACCTGCTCGGCGACGCTGCCGTATACCCAGCGCCCGAGGCCCCCGCGGCCGTGCGTGCACATCGCGACCAGATCGGCCGTGTGTAGCTGAGCTGCCCCGACGATCGACGGCGCTGCTTCTCCATACCGGACCGTTGCCTCCGCTTCGATCCCGCGTTCGGTCAGGCGGTCCACGAGGCGTGCCAGATAACGCTCAGCTTCATCAATAGCCTTCGCACGTGCCTCGGCCTCGTCCGTCCCTCCGAAGGTGTATGGCACGACCGCCCGAAGCAGGATCAGCCGCGCCTCGCTCGCTCGCGCCAGCGACTCCGCGAAGTTGAGCGCCAGCTCGGCAAGTATCGAGCCGTCCAGCGGCACCAGCACCGTCTGCGGATATCTCGATTTGCCGTGTGCTTCCATCGCCAGCCTCCTTCTCGCTTGGTTGCGTGTCGTTGCGGCCTGAGTCTAACCGACCGCGACCGGCCGCGTCAGGATCCTGTAGTTGATCGGGTCTTTCTCTTCTGCCTGCTTCAGTTGTTCAGCCGGTCACGCTTGTGCACTGGATACTACGAGTGGTGCGAGTTACCGACCGCCTGCCAAAAGACAGCGCCCACCGTGGCGTGACGCCAGACTACACCGCAGCGCCCACGACCTCTCGCAGAGTCCCAACGCCCTCCTTTTCCATCCAACGCAGAATGCCCCGATTGATGTGCACGGCGACGCCCGGCCCTTCGCCGCGAATAGCAGTCACTACTTGCACGGCCTTCGCACCCGCGAGCAGCTTCTCCAGCGCGGTTCTCGCGTCCTTCACGCCGCCCACTCCGATGATCTCAAGGTGGTCACCCGCCTCACGGCGTATGTGCGCGACCATCGCGGTGGACATCCGCCGATACTCGGCGTCGTCCCCGCTGAGCCCGCCAGCCTGTGTTCGCCAGTACTCCCCGTATCGGCCCTTTAATTCTGGGTTGTCCGTGGTATTCGTCGCGACGATTCCGGCTACGCCGTTGTCGAGCGCGACCTGCAGTACATCGTCGACTGCTCCGAGCGAGAGGTCCGGTGCGATCTTCACGAAGATTGGGGTGCGACCGCCCATCTCCCGCACCGTGGCGCTTACCTCTTGCACGATATCCGTCAGTGGGCCGCGGTCCTGCAACTGCCGAAGGCCAGGGGTGTTCGGTGAGGAGACGTTTACCGCGAAGTATGCGGCGTGGTGGTACAGTAGCCGCGCGACGGCTGCATGCGCGTCGGGCGCGTCTCGTGGACCCACGTCGCGGTTCTTGCCAAGGCTGATCCCAATCGGGATACCACTGCCCGCGTATGCTTCGAGGTTGTGCGCGACTTGCGCCACGCCCGGGCTGTTGAACCCGAGCCGGTTGAGCGCCACGCCGGGTGCGAGCATGAACTGCCTCGGTCGTGGGTTGCCCGGCTGGGGATGTTCCAGCACTGAGCCGACCTCCACACCCGAGAAACCAAGGGAATAGAGGCCGCGCACGGCGGTGCCCGCTTTGTCCCAGCCAGCGCCGACCATCACCGGGTTCTCCAACTCGATCCCGGAAAGCGTGACCGTCAGCCGATCGTCACGCACCTTGCCGCCGAAGCCCGCACAGCGTTCGACCACTGCGAGCGCCGAACCGCTGGCCTCGGCGCGGTGCAGGGCCCGCCGCGCGCGCTCGTGCCATGTCTCCGAGTCGAGCCTGTCCATGGTGGGGCTGATAAGCCGCTTGTACACGTAGCGTTGCACCCTGGATCTTCCTTCCTCGCGCCACCACCGAACGTTCGATATCCGTGGAATCTGTGCTGTTGATAGTATTTTATCGCGCCCTTGCCGGCGTTGGGAGCACCCGACCACCCGGAGTCCTATCTCGGGATGGTGCCGACCTTGGCAAGCGCTGTGCTCAAGGTTATCGTTCGTCCTATGGGTACTCGGGGCCCTGTTTGCCGAGCCCTGGGGCTCAGGGTTCGGAATGGCAGGTCCCACCGGCGGGAGGGAGCTGCGTGTCGAGCGTCATGGACTTGTGTGTCAATGGGGCGGCTCACCGCGTCAGTGCGGAGGCGGAAAAATCGCTGCTGCTCGTGTTGCGGGACGATCCAGCTTTGACCGGCGCGAAGATCGGCTGCGGCGAGGGCGAGTGCGGCACCTGTACCGTGGTAGTCGATAACGAGGTGTGCCGGGCCTGCATCACGCCGGTCGGTGCGGTAACCGGTAAGCGAATACGGACCGTTGAAGGGTTGGAGGAGCACGGTCAGCTGCATCCCCTCCAGCAGGCGTTCCTGGAGTGCGGCGCGCTGCAGTGCGGCTATTGCACATCGGGGATGCTCAGGGCCGCGTGGGCTCTTCTACAGCGGAATCCCGCGCTGACGGAGTTGGAGATCATCGCGCACATGCAGGGGAACGTCTGCCGCTGTGGGTGCTATCCGAGGATAGTGCGGGCGATCCAACAGGCGTCGCGACACCTCGAGGCGAGCGCCGCGTTGGAGGTTCCCCGGTGAGCGAGGAGCGGGACACGAGGACACGACCAGGCCCTGAGCCGGGCGCCGGGCAATCGGGCGGTGGTCAACGGCCACTAGCGCCGGAATCCGACGCGCCGAAGATTGGCGACTGGCTACATATCGACACTGACGGGTTGATTACGGTGTACACGGGCAAGGTGGAGGTAGGACAGAACATACGCACCTCCTTGGCGCAGGTCGTCGCCGAGGAGTTATGTGACTCTATCGATCGGGTCAAGTTGGTGATGGGGGACACCGACCTCACCCCGTTTGATCCGGGCACGTTCGGCAGTCGCACGTCCTCGATCATGGCGCCACATCTGCGCACCGTGGCCGCATCCACCCGTGAACTGCTCCGAGAACTGGCGGCGAGACAATGGCAGGTGCCGCGTGAGGAACTGTGCGCCGCCGGTGGGTCAATCCTGCACCCTGCGAGCGGGCGATCCGCGGGATACGGTACATTGACCAAGGGTCAGAAGATCAATGAGCACTACAATGAAGACGCTCCCGTCACGCCACCCGATCGGCGGACGACCGCCAATGCGCTCCGAGTCGGGGGGCGTGCGCTGGTCACCGGCGAGCACCAATACGTCACCGACCTGACCGTGCCGGGCATGCTGGCTGGAAGTCTCCTCCGTCCGCCCGCGTTTGGCGCGACCCTGCGGTCCGTGGACACAATGGCGGCCGAAGCAATGCCGGACGTCCTGGTCGTTCGGGAGGGCGATTTCATTGGCGTCGTAGCGCCGGACGCTTCGACCGCCGCTGGCGCTATCTCGGCGGTGCGCGAGGAGTGGCATCGGCACGAGGAGGCTTCAGGCGAAGACTTGTACTCATACCTTCGGACGCATCCTGCCGAACCGCCCGTTGAGGATACAGGCTCCTTGGTGGTAGGCCGAGCCGCGGCCGATTTGACCCTCGATACGACGTACACCGCCGCCTACATCGCGCACGCACCGCCCGAGGCGCGGGCTGCGGTCGCGGAGTGGAGCGGTGAGAAGCTGACCCTCTGGACCGGCACTCAGCGTCCGTTCGGGGTTCGCGGTGAATTGGCGCTTGCGTTCGATATTCCCGAGGAGCAAATACGCGTCATCGTGCCGGACACCGGAGCAGCATATGGCGGTAAGCACACCGGAGACGCCGCGGTGGAGGCGGCGCGATTGGCCAGGGCTGTGCGCAAGCCGGTGAAGGTCGTGTGGACCCGGGAGGAGGAGTTCGCGCAGGCGTACGTTCGCCCGGCAGGAGTTATCGATGTGGCGAGCGCGGTGCGTTCCGATGGATCGCTCATCGCGTGGGAGTTCCACAACTACAACGCCGGCGCCGCAGGCATCAGGACACCGTATGCGGTCCCGAACCAGAGGGTTGCCATTCACCCGACGAAATCACCGCTCCGAGAGGGATCGTACCGTGCCCTGGCCGCCACGGTAAACCACTTCGCCCGTGAGACGCACATGGACGAGCTTGCGTGTGCGCTGGAGCTCGATCCCCTTGCCTTGCGTCTCCGGAACATACGTGAGAGCAGACTGTGGGCGGTGCTGGAGGCGGCCGCGTCGCGCTTCGGCTGGGGTATGCGACCTGCAACTGACGGTCGCGGCGTTGGTATCGCGTGCGGCACGGAGAAGAACAGCTTTGTAGCAACGTGCGCGGAGGTGGCGGTCGATCCGGCGAGCAACCGGGTCACAGTGGGGCGGGTCGTTCAGGCGTTCGAGTGCGGAACTATAATCAACCCCGATGCGGTGCTGCTCCAGAACGAAGGGGCAATAATACAGGGCCTTGGTGGCGCACTGTTTGAGGAGATCCGTTCCGGGAATGGCACGATCCTGAGCGATCGCCTTTCCCGGTACCGGGTGCCTCGATTCGCGGATGTGCCCAAGATCGAAGTTGTCTTGTTGGACCGTCGGGACCTACCCTCAGCCGGCGCCGGGGAGACGCCGATAGTCGGGATAGCGCCGGCCGTGGGCAACGCGATCTTCGACGCCACAGGGGTGCGGCTGCGTTCGCTCCCGCTGGTGTCCCACGACAGTGGTTTCGCGGTATGAACCTCGAGCTTGTCGCGGGACAGAGAGTCGCGGCTGTCCCCGTAGGTTCTCGACGATAAGGCGATAGTGAATAGTACAGGAGAGGGCACACCATGACGGCAGAGGAGCAATTGGAATCTCGGGAGGCGGTCTCGCTCGATGAGCTGGAAACCCTTCTGCGCATACCCAGCATATCGGCCCTACCCGAGCACCGCGAGGATGTGCACCGCGCCGCGGAGTGGGTGGCCGATCGACTGCAGGTCGCTGGAATGGAAGGCGCTCGCGTTCTGCCAACGGGGGGGCATCCTGTTGTGTATGCCGAGTGGCAGCACCGTCCGGAGCGGCCAACCGTGCTGATATATGGTCACGTTGATGTGCAGCCGGTCGATCCCATTGACCTGTGGGACTCCCCGCCATTCGAGCCCGAGGTTCGCGACGACCGTATCTACGCCCGGGGCGCATCGGACATGAAGGGCAACCTGCTGGAGAGCATTCTCGCAGTGGAGGCGTTGCTGCGCACGGAGGGGAGTCTCCCGGTTAACCTCAAGTTTCTCATCGAGGCACAGGAGGAGATCGGCAGCCCGCAGCTGCCGGAGTTTGTCGCGGTGAATAAGGCGCTGCTCGCTTGTGACCTGGTCGTGAGCGCGGATGGTGGGCAATGGTCGGAGGAGCAGCCACTGCTGACCCTCGGGCTTCGCGGGCTGGCGGGCCTGCAGATAGACGTATACGGTCCCGCCTCGGATCTTCACTCGGGTATCTACGGCGGGATGGTCGCGAATCCAATCCACGCGCTGGCTCACATTCTCGACTCGATGCACGACCTAGACGGCAGGATCACGGTTGATGGTTTCTACGACGACGTCCTGCCACTGTCAGATGAGGAGCGAGCGGCCGTCGCCCAGGTGCCGTTCGATGCGGCGGAGTACACGAAGTCCGTCGGCGTAGAGCAACTCGCCGGTGAGGCGGGATACTCCCCGCTCGAGCGGGTGTGGGTGCGACCGACGCTTGAGGCGAATGGAATCTGGGGAGGCTTCCAGGGTGAGGGCTCTAAGACCGTGCTGCCGAGTGAGGCTCACGCGAAGATAACGTGCCGGCTTGTGCCCGATCAGGATCCCGCGCGGATCCTCGAGGCAATCGCCGCGCATGTTGAGCGGCATACCCCGACCGGCATACGCGCGGAGACCCTGCCACTACCGGGTTCCGGCACCCCATACGTCATTCCGCACGATCACTGGGGCAACCGCGCGGCGGCGGAGGTTCTTGCCGAGTTGTACGGGGTGCAACCTTACCTCACGAGAAGCGGCGGTACGGTTCCAGTCTGCGCCATCTTCCAGAGCGAGCTGAACGCCTACACCGTGAGCTTTGGGTTCGGACTCGATGACGAGCAGTTTCACGCGCCTAATGAGTTTCTGCGGCTCCGTAGCTTTCGGCGGGGACAAATCGCTTGGGTCCGGTTGCTGCGTCGGCTGGGACAGGAGGCGGTGCCGCAGTAAGGCGGAGACGGCATACCGCAATGCATATGGTCCGCGGGGAGCAAGTGAAGTTCTTACCGACCGCACTCTCCCCGCAGGCCCCGTCAGGGGTGGGCTCCGTGGAGCGCACCGGCACGGTGTTGCGGTATTACGGCGCTTGACACTGCTACGCGAGCCCCTCTATAATTCGAACGCTGTGGGGGCGTAACGTTCCTTGCCGTTGGCGGGCATGGTGAAATGGTATCATAGGTGCTTCCCAAGCATCTGGCCCGGGTTCGATTCCCGGTGCCCGCTCCAAGCAGACGCGGGGGTAGTTCAGTGGTAGAACGCTTCCTTGCCAAGGAAGAGGTCGCGAGTTCGAATCTCGTCTCCCGCTCCACCCATTGGGGCTCCGACTATAAATCGGAGCCCGGAACTGTTTTAGCGGACTGCTGCGGGCTAGGCACTTCGGGCGCGGGAGTGCACGCCACTTCTACCTCCAGGTCTGTGTAGCGTGCTACCGATTTTCGTCGGGGATGCCTCGGCCCGCTCGTGTCGCGAGAGAGTTTCCGGATAGATCATCCGCCGGCCCGGGGTAATCTGTTGCGCCCTCGACGTAGTGGTCTCCGGGGGAGAGAGTGTCGCCGAACGCGATCGGTCCGCCATCGTCTTCTGCACCATTGGCCGGCATGTCCAGTTCCGGTCCAGCCGTCTCTCCCTCGGCACGGGCGAGCGCGTGCTCCCCCGTCTGGTTGAGAACCTCGTCCGTCGAGTAGTACTTCTTTGCGGCGGGCAAGTACAGATACACCTCCTCCGGCAACGTGGGTATCTGCTCGCGCAACTGGTCGCGAGTGACGCCGCCCGAGAGGTCTAGCTGGTCGAGTTGTGCGCGTACGTCGTTTGTATTGAACGTCATCGTGTTGCTTCCTCCAGAGAAATATCCAGCTAGCGTTCCGCAGGCCGTCTGCCCAGCGTCACTTCGACCTCACGCTCCTGCCCGTTCCGGCGCACGGTTAGCGTAACCCTGTCGCCTGGGTCGTTCTGACGAAGCAGAAGGGTGAAGGTGCTCTCGTCCTCGATGCGTGTCCCGTTGATGCCGGTGATGATATCACCCTCGCGCAGTCCCGCCTCCGCCGCAGGCAGGTTGGGCAGAACCGTGCCTATTCGCTGTCCCGGCGTGTACGGTATGCCCTCACGGATGGCCTGTTGCGGTGTCAGGAAACTCGCCTCTACGCCGAGATACGGGTACTCGACCTCTCCGGTCTGGATGAGCTCCTGCGCAACCGACCGCGCCGTGTTGATCGAGACGGCAAAGTTGATGCCTTGCACCGGTACACCCGACTCAGTCATCCGCTGGCCGAGCGTGTTGACACCAATCACCTCGCCTCGGGCATTCACGAGAGGGCCACCGCTGTTCCCGGGGTTGATCGCCGTGTCGGTCTGGATCAGGTCGTACAGCGCGATGTCGTCCGCGGGTGATTGCGGATCTCCTGCCGGCTCCAACTCCACCCGCTTCGTGGCCGAGATGACGCCCGTGGTCACCGTCGGACCGCCACGGAGACCGAGCGCACTCCCAATCGCGACCACCGGCTCGCCGATCTGCAGCTTGTCTGAGTCCCCGAGCTTCGCGACGGTGATGTCCCTGTTCTCGATGCGGACGACGGCAACATCGGTGAGCGGATCCGTCCCGACGAGTCGAGCGCGAGCGATCCGATTGCCGTTGAGCACAACCGTTATACGGGTGGCGCCCTCAATAACATGGTTGTTCGTGATGATATTCGCGTTTTTGTCGATGATAAAACCGGAGCCAGTACCGCCCTGGCCCTGCCTGGTCTCCGTGATGATTTCAACCACACCGCCCTGGACAGATCGCACCACCGCAGGTACCGACATTCCCTGGTTCTGACCGATCCCGGGCGCATCCGCTAGCCTGGCTGTCTCGTTCGTCGAAGGTGCTGCTGAATTCTCCGTAGGAGCCGCTACGGCCCTTCGCGGGTTGCTCATTGGGACACTTGTTGCTCGCGGGTTGGCTTGCCTTGTTACCGCAGTTGGCGTCGGAACTGCGGACCGGGTCTCCGAGTCAGTGAGGCTGCACGCCGCGACAAAGGGCAGCGCCACTATGGTGATCAAAAGTCTTCTATCTGGCAGTCTCATCGCGTGCGCTCTCCTTCTGGGATGCTGATAGGTCATTGTTTCGGTGTACAACTCGGCGATCACGGGTGTCGTCTCTGGGTCACGGCAGCGGATATTGGGTATCAAAGTACTATTCTGTTACCGTCGAAACTGATCTACTCTGGTAGTGTGGCACTGGGAACGGCCCATATTTGTCAGGACTGTTACAGAAGGGAATGTGGAATGTCACAGGTTCTCGCTCTGGTTGTTGCCATGTCGCTCGCGCTGGCGGCCCTGCCAGCGCAAGCGGCTGGTCCCACAACTGGAGAAAGCAAGACGGTCGCCTCGGAGTTTAAGGAAACCGTAGCTGCTCGCCGGGGTACCGTAACCCGCTCCGCCCGCGATACCAGGCAGGGCGGCACACACACGACTCCAGATGCTCCTGTCCAACCGGCTGGCCGCTTCTCTGAAAGCACGACATATACCAGCAAGGTCCATAAACCGGAGCAGGCATTCACCGCGGTCGGCCCGAACTGGCTGGCCGACGTTCCCTCCGGGGCTGCGGTCGAGGTCTCGGTGCGCACTAGCACAGACGGCAAGAGTTGGACGATCTGGCGGCTGACCGATGAGGGCCACGGCGATGAAGGCCGAGATCGGGATGATCGAACGTTCGGTACCCTCGTCGTGGGCGAGTTGTCCCGATACGCGCAGTATCGCGTGAAGACGTTCCCGTCTCCGAGCGGCCAGTGGCCCCGGGTCTCGGACGTGACGCTTACGTATATCGACGCGAGTTCCGGTCCATCCACGCAGGAGGCTCAGGCGAGCGCAACGCAGCAGTACCAGACTCTCGGTGTGAGCAAACCGGCGATCATCTCGCGCGCGGGATGGGGCGCGGACGAGAAGTACCGGTTTGACGCGAGCGGCAAGGAGATTTGGGACCGCGAGTACCTACCGATCACCAAGGCAGTGCTGCACGACACGGTAACGCGCAACAACGACCCGAATGCCGCGGCCACCGTGCGCTCGATTTACTACTACCACGCCGTAACCCGTGGTTGGGGTGATATTGGTTACAACTATCTCATCGACGAGCAGGGCCGGATCTACGAGGGCAGGGCCGGCGGACAGAATGTGGTCGGGGGTCATGCACTCTGCTACAACTTCGGCACGCTGGGCATTTCGGCACTGGGCTGGCATGGTCCCGAATACGGTGGCACGCCCGCCGGAGTTCATCCCTCGGAAGCTATGGTCAGTTCCTTCAAACGGTTGATCGCCTGGCACTTCGATCGTGCGGGCATTGATCCGCTCGGCCGCGGCATCTTCATGAAACGCAACATCGAGCCAAAAGCGGACCTTCCGAATATTCTTGCGCACCACGATACCTCGTTATCCTCGGTGCCGTGTGACAATGATCACGTCGATCCCGGCGCGTACCTGTACAACCGGTTCGGCGAGATACGCAATGACGTTGCGGCGATAATGGGCTACCGGCCAACGCCGAAACCCGTGATAACCGATGTGACGTTCGCACCTACGACGCTGAACTATGGCGGACGCTTACGAGTCGAGGTCACCGTGCGCAACGACGGCACGGGCTTGATGGAGACCCAGGCGCCGGATCCCGGCGTTGTGTACGCAGAGAATCAGGACTGGATTGACAAGGGCTTCGCGAAGGTCGATGGCAAGTATCGCGTGCTGATCGACCAGAGCCGCAACCCGACGGGCAATGTCGGTCCGTACCGCTGGGGGTTGGGCATGCCCCTTCTCGCTAACCAGTCGCGGGTGATCGTTAGGTACATCACGCTGCCACGAACAGGTGTGGCCTCGTTCTGGGCGGGCATGAACAAGGAGAACGTGAGCTCCGTCGCATCTGGTGTAGGGACGGCAAACGTATCCGTGGTGACCTCCGGAGCAACCGCGACTTCGGAGAAGGTGTTCACAACTGCCTATGCCTCACCTCCGGCGGTCAGCCCAAACGGTGATGGCCGCGGAGAGTACACCACGATCCGCTATCAACTCTCGGCGGCGCAGAAGATCAAGATCGAGCTGTACACGGCCTCCGGGCAATGGGTTAAGACCCTAAAGCCGTGGGGCGCGGTGGATACCACCCTGCACACCGCGAAGCTGATCCCTGACTACTATGACACGGTACGCTCGCGGACTTACACACTGCCGGAGGGGCAGTATCTGGCTCGGATCCTCGCGCGCAGCTCCTCCGGGGCCATATCGGAGAAAACGGTAGCGGTCAGCGTTGACCTCATGCCGCCGGCGTCATCGAGTGTGCGCCGCTCTCCGGCGTATATCTCGCCGAACGGAGATGGCAGGAACGATGTAGTCGCAGTCAGCGCATCGTTCTCGGAAGTAGTACGGTGGGTGGTCCGAGTACGGAGCGCGAGCGGGTCGCTCCTGCGTAGCTACGGCGGAACGAGCAGTTCCCAGGTGGCACGATGGGACGGCAAGGATTCCACAGGCCGCGTTGTGGCAGACGGCGTTTACCGCTACACGCTGGAATACCGCGACCTCGCGGGCAACCCCGGTCCCACTCGAGCCGGCAATATCACCGTGGACAAGGTTCGGCCCTCGGTCTCCGGCCTGAGCGCAACCAGCGCTGCGCCATACACGCTCGCCTTCAACCTCAGTGAGAGGGCACTGGTGAGCGCGGTGATTACCAACGGCGCCGGTGAGCGGGACGCGCAGCTCGGCCCCGTGACCAAGTCGCCGGGTGGGCAGTCCCTCGCCTGGAACGGCACTACCTCCGATGGGCGCAAGGTGAGCGCCGGTACGTATACGTGGTCGCTGTATGTATCCGACCTTGCGGCAAACAGGGCGATCGCGTATCCGATAACGAATACGTTCCAGGTGCGCTAGCGTCGCCAGGCGACAGGCGATGGGGGCTACCGAGCTTCCGCCGCCTTCTTCTGTATGTATTGCAGCACAACCTGAAACACCCGTCCGTCATCTTGCAGGCGCTCTTCCAGGTTCTCGGTCAGACTGAAGCGCCGGAGGGCGTCGGTCACCGCCTTGATGTCGGCGGTAGGCTCGTCCAGGTAACCAAGCGTCGCGAGATCAGTACCCAGTTGTTGGGCCATGCCGTCGAGCGCGATGGTCGGCTCGTCAGGCCGTGGGTAGTACAAGACGTGCAGCGTGAGGAGCCGGTGCAACTCCTCTATCGGCGCTGGGTGATCGTCCACCCGGAGGTCGAGGTAGCGGTCATTGAAGCCGCCATAGCCGGCGCCCTCTTGGACGACGACCACCGCTGCCGACTGTTGTCCCCGACTGTCGCCGCCGGCAGCTTGTGCCGCTTGCAGTGCCCCGACGAGGCGGAAAGCCAACTCCTGGCCGTCCGTAGCTTCGAAGTGTGTTGCCAGTGCATCGACCGTCTCCGCCCCGACCAGGATGTTCCCCTGGCACGCGTAGTTCCTGCCCGTGCGCCCGCCAGCCCACGGAAAGCAAGCGCGGCCAGTGAAGGTGGCTGCTCGACCCTCGGCGTCTACTAGGCCGACCTGGCGCGAATCGCGGTCCGGGTCCGCCTCCAGCAAATCGTCGAGTGCCTCCTGTGGGGTTGCGCCGCGACTCAGCAGGTCCAGACCAGCCGGCCCATATGCGGTGTTTGCCCACGACTGAGTGGCAATGGCACCCACGCCCGCTTTCGCCCAGGGCACCACGGAGCCGACCGCGAGGAACTTGCTCTGCACT
>JADDPA010000110.1:10959-15529 GCA_016782125.1 Thermobaculum sp. | reverse complement strand
GGCGCCGGTACGGCGGGCGGCACCATCTGCTTCGAGGGCACCGTCGATGGGCTGCGGGCCAGCGGCACCATCACCGGCCGCCACCTCGACGACCGAGCCGCCCTCAAGGAGGCGGTGCGCACGCCCACCGGCACGCTCGAGATCCGCGGTGCGACAACGCACAACCTGCGCGACGTCGACGTCGACATCCCGCTCGGGGTGCTCGTCGTCATCACCGGCGTCGCTGGCTCCGGCAAGAGCTCGCTCGTGCATGGGTCGATCCCCGCCGGCGCGGATGTGGTGTCGATCGATCAGACCCCGATCCGCGGCTCGCGGCGGAGCAACCCGTCGACGTACACCGGGCTGCTCGACCCGATCCGCAAAGCGTTCGCGAAGGCGAACGGCGTGAAGCCGGCGTTGTTCAGCGCCAACTCCGAAGGCGCCTGCCCCAACTGCAACGGCGCCGGCGTCGTCTACACTGACCTGGCGATGATGGCCGGCGTCGCCACCACCTGCGAGGAGTGTGAGGGGAAGCGGTTCCAGGCATCGGTGCTGGAGCACCACCTCGGTGGCCGCGACATCAGCGAGGTGCTCGCGATGTCGGTGACCGAGGCTGAGGAGTTCTTCGGCGCCGGCGAGGCGCGCACGCCGACCGGGCACGCCATCCTCGACCGGCTCGCCGACGTTGGGCTCGGCTACCTCATCCTCGGCCAGCCGCTTACCACACTGTCCGGCGGTGAACGGCAGCGGCTCAAGCTAGCCACCCACATGGCCGAGAAGGGCGGCGTCTACGTCCTCGACGAGCCGACCACCGGCCTGCACCTCGCCGACGTCGAGCAGTTGCTCGGCCTGCTCGACCGGCTCGTCGACTCAGGCAAGTCGGTGATCGTCATCGAGCACCACCAGGCGGTCATGGCGCACGCCGACTGGATCATCGACCTCGGTCCCGGCGCCGGCCACGACGGCGGCCGGATCATCTTCGAGGGCACACCCGCCGACCTCATCGCCGCCCGCTCCACCCTCACCGGCGAGCACCTCGCGGCCTACGCCTGCACCTGACCGAGGACTGTCCTCAATGCAGGCATCGCACGTCGGGTGCTGCCAGTGAGATCTCCTATCGACGCGTGAACGTCAGGTGCGTGACACCGCTCGGTGAAGAGACTGCCTCGACATCGTAGCGCTCCTCGATGCCTTCCAGACGGTCCCAGAGGCGGACGCCGCGGCCGAGCAGGATCGGCACTTGCACGACGTGGAGGGTGTCGATGAGGTCGGCAGCGAGGAAGTGGCGGATCGTCGTCGGGCCGCCTCCTATGCGCACGTCGAGGTTGCCGGCCGCCTGACGGGCGAGGTCGAGCGCCTCGTGTGGGCTGGTATTGACGAAGTGGAACATGGTCCCGCCCTCCATCTCGATCGACGGGCGCGGGTGGTGGGTGAGCACGAACACCGGCGTGTGGAACGGCGGGTTCGGCCCCCACCAGCCCCGCCACTCATCGTCGGTGCCGGCGCCAGTCCACGGACCAGCCTGAGGCGGGCCGAACTTGCCCCGGCCCATGATCTCGGCGCCGATGTTGAGAACGTTCTGCTGGGCGAAGGCGTGGTCGACACCCGTGCTGCCACCGGCTTCGCCGAGCCAAGACCGGGTGGAGAACATCCACTCGTGCAGACGCTCCCCGGCGTGCCCGAACGGGGCGTCGAGCGTGAGGCCGTCGCCGGTGCCGAACCCGTCGAGCGAGATCGAGAAATTATGCACACGGACCTGGGACATGGCACCTCCTCCACAGTGAGTAGTTGCAACTGCGTTGCCGTAATTTAGCGGAAGCAGTTGTACATTGCTAGCACTTGAGGAGGAGCCCATGGATCCTGCGCCGCGTTCAGGATGCGCGATCAACGCCGCCGTCGAGGTGCTCGGCGACCCGTCGGCGATCCTCGTGCTGCGCGACATCATGTTCGGCAACCGCCGCCACTTCCGCGAGCTTGTCGCCGGCTCTTAGAAGGGCATCGCCACCAACATCCTCTCGAGCCGCCTCAAGCAGCCCGTGTCGACCGGGCGGCGTCCTCGCTCACCGAGGCGGGCATCCAGGTGCTGCCGGTCATAGTCGCGCTCGGCAACTGGGGCTTGGCGCACCGCGACGGCGAGCACCTCGCGGCCTACGTCGGCGCCTGACCGATGCCCTCGCGGTCACCGTGGGACGAGTTCTCTCATCTGTTTCGACTCGTCCCACTCGCAGACCGGTATGTGATGCTGTCCCAGCGACGAGCACAGGAACCTGCTGCACAAGCGTCGGATGCGGGGAGTCGATGCCGGGCACGAACACCACGCTGGCGATGCAAGGATACCCGACCTAACGATCCCGGCAGAAATCACTCACCAATTCATACGGAGTCCTGCTGAACAGTAGAGGATCTGTCATTCCGAGCGTGCGAGGAATTCGTGGTACGGGCTACGGATCCCTCACCGCGTTCGGGATGACACGCACCACGGTTCAAGCGGAGTGCGTATCACCTGCCGACGCGGCAGTGAGGGGATCGTCACGGTCAGTAGTGGAATGCTACGGAACACGGGTGACCGGCGTTCGTCTGACCCGGTTCGAGCTGAGGTACAGTCCAGAATGGTCGTAGCCGCCGAGACAGGGCGCTCGGCACCACGACCGAGGAGGGGACCGCCGACCAGATTCTGCAAGCCATCACGGCCTGACCCAGCCGCAACGAAGGATCACCCCAGATGCACCACGTCAGCGGACTTGACCGCGGTCCGCGCTCCCGGTGCCTGTACAATTGCTGGAGTAGATTGAGCAGGAACGGGAAAGGGTGGCGTGTTGGAGCTTTCGGGGAAAGTGGTTGTGGTGACTGGCGCGAGCAGTGGGATCGGGCTGGCGGTCGCGCAAGCGTTCGCGCGCGAGGGCTGCCGGGTGGCGATCGGCGCACGCCGCGAGGATCGCCTGGCGGCTGTGCGGCGGCAGTTCGAGGCGGACGGTACTGAGGTCCTGACGCTTGTGACCGATGTTCGCCGGGAAGCGGACGCGCGCGCTCTGGTGAAGGTCGCGCACGAGCGGTGGGGCACCGTGGACATCCTCGTGAACAACGCGGGTTATGCCACGAGTAAGCCGTTCCTCGACACAAGCGCCGTCGAGGTGCAGGACCTGATGGAGACGAACTACATGGGGGCGGTGTACGCGACGAAGGCCGCGCTCGAGCCGATGATGCAGCAGCGCAGTGGCCACATCTTCAACATCGCCTCCGTGGTTGCCAAGGTTCCCGCGCCGCACCTCGCGGCCTATTCCGCCTCGAAGGCTGCGCTCGACTCCCTCTCCACCGCGATGCGTGCGGAGTTGTCGCGGTATGGTATCCAGGTAACCGCGGTCTACCCGAGCATCACCCGCACGGAGTTCTACAACAACACTGGTTTCGATAACCGGGCGCGTCGCGCGGCGCACCTCTTCGCGCAGGAGCCGGAGACCGTCGCGCGGGCGGTGGTGCGCGCCGCAAGGCGGCCTCGGGCCGAGGTATATCCCCTCTTCGGTACCCGTCTCCTGCCCGTGGTCCGCGCCGTCTTCGCCCCGCTTGTGCGCCTCGGCCTCAAAGGGCTCGCCCGGGTATATCGGTAACACGGGCTGAGCGTGCCTGTGGCCACGCGGCGGAACATCTACCCAGTGGAGACGAACCGCTCGGGCGCGTAGGGCGAGAGGTCGAGCGGCGGTGTGATGCAGCGGATCATGTCCGCGACCAGTGCTCCCGAATACGGCCCAAGCTGTAACCCGTAGGCGCCGTGGCCCGCGGCGATGAAGGTGTTGCTCAGCCCTGGCAGGGCGCCGAGCAACGGCAGGTTGTCCGGGGTCGCAGGGCGCATCCCGATCCTGACCTCGTCCAGAGTCGCCTCGGCCAGGCCGGGTGCGACCCTGAGCGCCTCACTCAGCACCTCATGCACCCCGGCCGCCGTCGTCCGGTAGTCGAGCCCGACATCCTCCTCGTGGCCCCGGCGACTACTCGATTCTGGGGGAAGCTGAGCAGGTAATGCGAATGGAAACCGGTTACCACCGGCCAGCGACTCGTATCGGTGTCCGGTAGCGACAGATGGGCGATCTGCCCCCGGCGTGCGAAGAGGGGCAACGCGATTCCCAGGTGGTCTGTCAATCCCGCCGACCATGCGCCTCCGGCTAGCAGCACCGCGTCCGCCGGCACTCGTTCGGCGCCGGCCAGTACTCCGGTGACCCGCCCACCCTGTACGTCGAGCGTGGCGCTTGCGCGGGCGATACGGGCGCCGTGGCGCTCCACTGCGCTCCGCAGGGCGTCCCGTAGCAGCCGACCGTCCACGCGCGCACCACCAGACGAGTAGACCGCGGAATGGACCGGTGCGAGCGGCGGGAAGAGGGACGCCACCTCGCCAGCTTCGAGCAGCGCGGCGTCGCCGATGTGGGAGGCGCCCTGGGCGTGCGCTTCGCGCAGGTACCGCAAAAAGTCCGGGAGACGGGAGGCCTCGTTCTCGTCGCACGCGATGCGGAGTATCCCGGTCACGTCGTACCCGGTTGTTTGCTCTCCGTCCTCCGCCAGGTGTGCTAGAAGCTCTTCGTAGTAGTGGCCGGATTGCACTGCC
>JADDPA010000110.1:0-10837 GCA_016782125.1 Thermobaculum sp. | reverse complement strand
GAGATGGTAGGCGGCACTGGCGCCGACCACCCCACCGCCGATCACGATCACATCGCTCATGGCTCGAGGATTACCTTGATCGATTCCTTTCCGGATGCGACCAGGTCGATGCCCCGCTCGAACTCAGCGAGTGGCAGTCGGTGGGTCACCACGCCGTCCAGGTTGATCTTCCCCCGGTGCAGGAAGTCGATCGCAAGCGGGTAGGCGTGCGGGCCGAGGTGAGCGCCGTAGATGTCCAGCTCCTTGCGGTCCCCGATGATGCTCCAGTCGACGGTCGTGGCCTCGCTGAACACACTGAACTCCACGAACCGTCCGAGCTTGCGGATCATCGACAGCCCCTGCACGACGCTTGAGGGATGGCTGGCCGCTTCGATGTACACGTCAGAGCCGTAGCCACCGGTCAACTCCTTGACCCGTGCCACCACGTCCTCCGTGCCGGGGTTCAGCGCGATGTCCGCGCCGATCGTTCTCGCCAGCTCCAGTCGCGAGTCCATCATGTCGAGCACGACGAGCAGGCCGGGGTTTTTCAGCCGCGCCGCACCCACCATGCCGAGACCGAGTGGCCCCGCGCCGGAGATGACGACCACATCGCCAAACTCGATCCGCGCTCGCTCCACCGCGTGGATCGAGCCGCTCAGCGGCTCGATCAGGACCGCCCGCTCGGTTGGTAGTTCGTCCGGCACCGTGTACACCAGCGCTTCGGCGGGGAACTTGATGTACTCTGCCATGCCCCCGTTGACCACGTGCTGGAACCCGTAGATGTTGTGGACCTCGCACATCCAGTACTGGCCCCTCCGGCAGTAGCGGCACCCACTACACGGCACGATCTGCTCGGAGATGACTCGGTCCCCGACCCGGACGCCGTGCCGTTCCTCAGCACCCTCTCCCAGTGCAACGGCACGGGCGATGAACTCGTGCCCCGGTATGACGGGCGCCTGGACGTATCGGGGCTGCCCGTTGCCGCCCCAGAACATATCTGCGCCCTTGTAACACTTCACGTCGCTCGCGCACACGCCGCAGGCCTCGACCTTCGCGAGCACCTCCCCCGGTCCCGGTCGCGGCACCGGCACCTCTTCGAGCCGGTAGTCGTGCGGCCCGTGGGTGACGACGGCTTTCATCGTTCGCGGGGCGCCTTGCGCCGTCGTGCTCCTGCCCATCGCTGCTGTCGTCATCTTGCCACTCCTTTGCTTCGGCGACCACGAGCCTGCTCACCGTCGCTCGCGCTGCCCGCATCGGGCATTGGTCTGGGAGCGATGGTGATTGCGCAGACGCCTGCGCCTCCGGCCGGTGGCATTATACTCGCGGGCAGGCAGGTTGGTGTCCGTACCTGGCACTGCACCGTGGCGCGCTTGATACCGGGCGTCCGCCAGTCACTGTAGAGTGACCACGACCAGTGCTCGATCAAGGAGCTTGCTCCATCGGTACAAGGAGGCTGCGCGTGTCCCTAGGGTTTCTCTCTCGCTCCGTCTCTGAGGTTCGTTCCCATGCTACGTCGGTGGAACCCCGGCTGTCGGTGCTCGGTGAATGGGAGGGGGAGGTCTACCGATCTCGCCTGGTGAATCAGAGCGGCACGGGTGTGCGCGTGCGCGAGGTCGTGCTGTTCTCCGGAATGTTGGAGATGAAACCCGATACCCAGGTTTACGGTGAGGGCTTCCAGATGCTCTCTCAGTATGGCGGGACTCTGGGCGAGCCTCGCGACCTCGGGCACTACACTGACCGTGGACACTATAAGCTGCGGCAGACCAAGGACGCATGGAGCGTTTACAACCTTCTGATGCTCTCTCCGGCAGAACAGGAGAGTGTGCTGCTGGCGTTCGCGTCCTGTCACCGCTTCGGTGGCGAGTTTCGGTTGTTCCCTGCTGGTGGATTCGAGGTGGTTCTTGACGCCGAGGACAGGGAGATCGGATCCGGCGAGGAGTGGACGCTCGAGGAGTTCGTTGCCCTCGCGGGACCCGACCGAGAGGAACTGCTCTCGCAACTCGCCGGACATGTGAACCGCAACCATCCGATGCTCATTCATCCCCGCATCCCCACCGGCTGGTGCTCCTGGTATCGCTACTACGCTCAGGTGACCGAGCGGGACGTGCTCGGCAACCTGGAGGCGATCGCAAAACTGGGCCTGCACCTACGGTACGTGCAGATCGACGATGGATATCAGGCTGCGATGGGCGACTGGCTAGAGCCCGGCGATCGGTTCCCGAGAGGGATGCCCGCATTGACGACGGAAATCCGAAGCAGGGGATTCGAGCCCGCGATCTGGGTCGCACCCTTCATCGCCGAGCGGGAGTCGACGGTGTTTCGGGAGCATCCCGACTGGTTCATGCAGGATGCAGAAGGGCAGCCGCTTGCCTCCGACACGGTGTCGTTCGGTGGCTGGCGCAGGGGTCCCTGGTATGCGCTGGACGGTACCCACCCCGAAGTGCAGGCTCGCCTGGAGCACGTCTTCAAGGTAATGCGCGTGGAGTGGGGGTGCACGTACTTCAAGCTGGACGCCAACTTCTGGGGCGCGCTGCAGGGAGGTCACCTCCACGATCCGAAGGCGACGCGCATTGAGGCGTACAGGAGGGGAATGGCCGCGGTGTTGCGAGGCGCCGGTGATGCCTTTGTGCTGGGGTGCAACGCGCCGATGTGGGGCTCGCTCGGACTGTGTCACGGGATGCGTGTGACGGACGACATCCGGCGCTCGTGGGATAGCTTCATGACGGTCGGGCGTCAGTTGTTCCACCGGAACTGGCAGAACGGCCAGTTGTGGGTCGCTGACCCCGACTGCGTGGTCCTGCAAGACATCCCAGGGCAGCATGTAACGGAGGAGGAGTACCTGTTCCACGCCACGGCCATCTACGCATCCGGCGGCATGGTGCTCTCGGGCGACGCCGTCACGGAGCTATCAGAGGAGAAGCTTGCACTCCTGCGCCGACTCCTGCCGCCTACCGGCACGGCCGCACGATTCTCTGATGCTGAGTCCCGGATCGGTACGGTCGAGCTGCCGGACGGCATAGCCCTGTGCCTTCTCAACTGGAGTGACGTCGCGGTATCGGTGGACATACCGCTCCCGCGTCGCTGCCGGATCACCGACGTGTGGGCCGGGAAGGACCTGGGTGAGCACGAGAGGGCACTCCTGGCACAGCACATTCCTGCTCGATCCGGTCGGGTGCTCCGCTGCCGGTTTTACAGCAGTGAGCGTGGAGGTCGAGCCGGATAGGGGCGGGACTCCGTGCCCGCTTTCCGTGGATGCTGTCGAGGCTGAAGCTTCCAACCCAACGCAGCAGGAGTCGGTTAGAGCTTGGCTCGTCGGTGAGCAACCTCAATACGCGCTAGGCCACCGTGGCTCGATGGGCGGGCATGTTCGAGCCTGCAACGATGCCTTCGTCGTATACCCACAGCGGTTGTCGCACCATGCCCGGCTGCCAAGCTGCGAACGTGCCTTGTCGAACCCACGCGCCGTCTGCGATACTTTCCACTGTTAACTGAATGTTAAGCGCGATGCTAGAACGGAGTCTTCGTTGGCGGAACTACGCCTGCTGCTGGTTCGCCACGGGGAGAGCGAGGCCAACCACGAGCGGCGCATGCAGGGCAGGCTCGACTCGCCGCTCACCCCGCGGGGGAGGCGGCAGGCCGAAGCCATCGCGGCGCGCATAGCCTCGATGGGGAAGCTCGACGCCCTCTATGCCAGCCCCCTGCGGCGGGCCTTCGACACCGCGCGGGCGATCGCCGCGGCGACCGGCGCGGAGCCGATCGTCCTCCCCGACCTCATGGAGACGGATATCGGCCAGGCCACCGGCCTTTCCTGGGAGGACTTCGCCGCTCGCTGGCCGCGCCATGCGCGCGGTATTCGCCGGGGTGCGGAGGATGCCTCGTGGCCCGGCGGCGAGAGCCGTCGACAGCTCGGCGAACGCGCCGCGCGCGCGATAGATGACATAGTCTCCCGCCACGCCGGGCAGGGCACGGTCGCGGTCGTGTCGCATGGGGGCACCCTCCGGTGGGTCGTTGCCCACCTGATGGCCGGCACATCACTCGCCCACCCCGATCACCGGTTCGACAACTGCGCCATCACGGAGGTGATGTTGGGACACGGCGTGCCCCTCATCGCGTGCGCGAACGACGCGACGCATCTCGCGGAGATCGAGCAGGAGGAGACCCACGCGGACCAGGTGCCGTGAGTATGCGTTGGGCGGGACCATTCGCGTCGCGCCCCTATCGTGGCGAGAACGACCTGTCCGCGATGCAGGGGCTGCTGCGGGAGCATCCGGACACGTTCGATCACTACCCCGGCGTGGCGGACATGCCAGCGTTGCTCGATCCCGCCGCTTCCGAGAATGCCGCGAACTCGCGCGTCTGGGAGGACGCGCAGGGACAGATCGCGGGCTTCGCGGTGGTGCAGGCCAGCCTCAACAACCTGTACTTCCACTTCCGGCCCGATTCATTGAACGAGAGCACCGAGCGCGAGATGCTGGCCTGGGCGGCGGACGTGCTCCGGCGCGTTGCGCCAGCAGACGGTCCTCTGACGCTCGACGTCCCCGCCCGCGAAGAGGATACCGCCCGGGTCGCGCTCCTAGTCCGCCACGGATTCGTGCCCGGCGATGACCGGACGCTTGGTCTGTCCCGCTCGCTGGTGGAGCCGTTCCTGGAACCAAACCTGCCATATGGCTGGGTGCTCCGACCGCTCGCGGGTGAAGGCGAAGTGGAGGCGTACGTCGCGACGCACCGCGCCGCGTTCGGCACGGAGACCATGACGGTGCCGTACCGTCTTGCGATCATGCGCGAGGCCGGGTATCGTCCGGAGCTTGACCTGGTGGCCATCTCGCCGGACGGGACACTTGCCGCGTTATGTGTGTGCTTCATCAACGCGGAGAGGAACGCGAGAACGGAGCGCAAGGAGGGCGAGATCGGCATCGTCGGGACGCATCCCACGTTCCGGCGTCGAGGGCTCGGGCGCGCTATGGTGCTCGCGGGGATGCGAACTCTGAAGCAGCAGGGCATGGAGTCCGTCACGCTCGGCGTCGCAGGTACGAATCCAGCGGCGATCCACGTCTACGAATCCGTGGGCTTCCGCGTCCATGCGGTGACCCGGTGGTATTCGTTGACCGTCAGTCGCTGAACTCCACCCGGGCGTCCAAGAGCCGTTTCCTGATCACCTCGATTGCCTCGGGGTTGTTGTCGATGAGGACGAAGCTGCGCCCCAGCCGGTGTGCCGCGACGCCGGTGGTGCCGCTGCCCGCGAAGAAGTCGAGCACGGTGTCTCCAGGATTCGAGGAGGCGCGAATGATGCGCTCGAGCAGACGTAGCGGCTTCTGCGTCGGGTAGCCCGTCTTTTCCTTGCCGGTGGGGCTGACGATCGTGAGGAACCAGGTGTCGGTCGGGAGCTTGCCCCGCGCCGCCTTCTCCGGTCCGGCCAGCTTCGGCGCCATGTACGGGAGGCGCTCCATGTCGTGCGTGTTGAACATGTACCGCTCCGGGTCCTTCGCGTACAGGAGGATGTTGTCGTGCTTCGGCGGCCACTTGCGGCTGGTGCGCCCGCCGTAATCGTATGCCCAGATGATCTCATTGAGGAAGCTCGCGCGTCCGAATATCGTGTCGAGCAGCACCTTGCAGTAGTGGACCTCGCGGTAGTCGATGTGGAAGTACATCGAACCGTTCGGCGCGAGCACGCGATGGGCCTCCCGAAGCCGGGGCTCCAGCCAGGCAAGGTAGTCATCGTGGATGTCCAGGTATGCCATCGAACCCTCGGTGTCGGTGCGGTACGTATGGCCGCCGAAGCCCCGGCGGTCGCCCTGTTCGTCGCGCACGGTCCGGATGGAGGTGCGGCGCTGCGTCTTTCCGGTGTTGAAGGGAGGATCTATATAGATCAGTGGGATCGAATCCGACTGCATCGTCCGGAGTGCGGTCAGGTTATCGCCGAAGAGTACCCTGTTCACGGATGAGACCTCGTCTTCAGGCGCCGCTCATAGCGAAGGGGCACGGCATGCCGTGCCCCACGATCTTGGTTATAGTGCTCCGTCCGAAGCGTCACTCGACCGGGTAGCCGCGCTCCCGCCAGTCGTTCATCCCGCCTTCAAGGTTGTACGCACGCTCCAGGCCGACCGCTGACGCCATCTCCGCCGCGACGGCGCTGCGGTGCCCGCGGGCGCACACGAACACCACACTGTCCCCTGGAGCCACATACTGCCCTGGGTTGTTCAGGAAGGTCTGCAGGGGGACGTGCTTCGCCTGCGGCGCGTGGAAGTCCTCCCACTCGTCGGGCTCGCGCACGTCGATGAGCTGCGCCCCCTCGTCTACCATCGTGCGCGCCCGTTCCGCGTCTATGCGCTCGAACGGCTCCTGGAGTTCCTCGTCTTTGTACAGTTTAAAGCTCACTCAATTCACCTCCTGCTTGGTGCTGGGACCGTGCGCTGCCCCTAGCAGCACACCGGCGCCTCCGGGGCACCGGGCTCGGCCTCCGTGATACGCACCCCCTGCTCGCGCACCTCATCGTCGATGAGCATAAACGCCCGCAGCACGGGCTTTTCCCGATCCGCAAGGGAGCAGATCAGGTAGATGGCGTCCAGGTAAAAGGCAAGCCCGCGGTCCGTCGCCGATGGGTATGCCTCAGTCGAAGGGTGGGAGTGGTAGATCCCGTACAGATCCCACCCCCGGCCCTCGATGTCCATCATCGCCGTGAACTGCTCGGCCGGGTCCATCAGGTAGCGGACCCGCGGCGTCTCCGCCGTGTTCTTGATACGGTACGTCCGCTCCGGCCTGTTCTGGCCGCCGATCAGCCCGCACACCTCATCCGGCCAGCCCGTACGGGCGTGCTCCACGATCTCCTCGTACAGTTTGCGCGGTAGCTCGACCATTCTGCCTACGACTTCTCGACGGGGACGCGGACGCTGGAGCCCCACTCCGTCCACGAGCCGTCGTAGTTGCGCACGTCCGGGTAGCCGAGCAGGTACTTGAGCACGAACCAGGAGTGGCTGGAGCGCTCGCCGATCCGGCAGTATGCGACCGTTTCCTTGTCCGGAGTGACGCCCTTGCTCTCGTACAGGCTCCGGAGGTCATCGGCGCTTTTGAAGGTGCCGTCCTCGTTGACGGCCTGTCCCCACGGAATATTGGCCGCGCCGGGGATGTGGCCGCCGCGCTGGGCGCCCTCCTGTGGGATGCCCTCGGGAGCGAGCAGCTCGCCCGAGTACTCCTTCGGGGAGCGGACATCGACCAGGTTCGCCCGCCCGATCTTCTGGAGCACCTCGTCGCGGTAGATGCGGATGCTCTCGTCAGGCTGGCCGGAGAAGCTATACTGCGTGGGCTGGACCTGCGGCGCATCTGTCGTAAGCTCTCGGCCTTCTGCGAGCCACTTCGCCCGCCCGCCGTTCATGACGCGCACGTCCTGATGCCCGTAGTACTTGAACTGCCAGAACGCCCACGTGGCGAACCAGTTGTTGTTGTCGCCGTACACCACGACGGTGGTCTCCGGCGTGACGCCCGCCTGACCGAGAAGCTGCTCCAAGTCCTCCCTGGACGCCATGTCCCGTACCGTTGTGTCCTGGAGCTGGGTCTGCCAGTTGATGCCGACCGCGCCGGGGATGTGCCCCTGGTCATATGCTTTCGTATCGACGTCGACCTCGAGCAGCCGCACGTTCGGGTCGTACTTGTGCTCCGCCACCCAGTCGGTCGTGACGAGCACCTCGGGGTGCGCGTACTGCTGCAGATCCGGGTCGGTTGTTGCCTGGGTCATGAGTGCTTCCTCCTTGTTGTGTTTGGAACCTGACCAGTAACGCGAGTGGGACATGGGGAGACGCGCCCCGCGAGCAAACACGGGGCGCGCCATTGAGTGCTTATCCGACGAGCGCGGTCTCCTGAGGCAGGCCGCAGAACTCGACGTAGTCTACGGGTTCCGTGATCGTCGGGTGCTCACCGCAGACCGGGCAGTTCGGGTCCTTGCGCAGCTTGAGCTCGCGGAACTCGAACGAGAGGCCATCGAAGATGAGCATCCGCCCGATCATTGGCTCACCAACGCCGAGAATCAGCTTGATCGTCTCCAGCGCCTGCAGCGAGCCGATGATCCCCGGCAGCACGCCCAGCACACCCGCCTCCGCGCAGGACTGCACCGCCCCGGGAGGCGGCGGCGTCGGGAAGAGATCCCGGTAGCAGCCGAAGCCCGGCGCGTAGACCGTGAGTTGACCGTCGAACCGCATGATGCTGCCGTCCACGAGCGGCTTGCCCTCCCAGTACGACACATCGTTCACCAGATAGCGCGTGGGGAAGTTGTCGGTGCCGTTCACGATCACGTCGTACTGGCTGATGATCTCGCGAGCGTTCGCGCTCGTCAGTGGCTCGTTATGCGCGACGACCTCGACGGTGGGGTTGATTCGGTTGAGCGTGTCGCGTGCGCTATCGGTCTTCGGCCTGCCCACATCCTCGACGCCGTGCAGGATCTGCCGCTGCAGGTTGCTCACGTCCACCACATCGAAGTCGGCGATGCCGATCTTCCCGACCCCCGCAGCTGCGAGGTACATCGCCGCAGGGCTGCCGAGTCCGCCCGCGCCCACGATGAGTACCGTCGCGTTCGCGAGCCTGCGCTGGCCCTTGCTCCCCACCTCCGGCATGATGAGGTGCCGGTGATACCGCTGTACCTGCTCCGGGGAAAGCCCCAGGGAGCCACCCGCCATCGCGGGGAGGATGCCCAACTTGTCACCGTCCTTGAGGCTCGTATCGATGCCGCCCTGGCCGCGAATATCCTCGCCGTTCACGAACAGGTTGATGAAGCGACGGACCGAGCCGTCGTTCTCATATAGCTGTGACTCAATGCCGGGATACGCCTGCTTGAGGTTCTGAAGCACCTCGCCGACGGTACCGCCCTCAACCTGCACCTTTGATTGCTGGCCGGTGTAGTTTCGAAGCGGCCCCGGGATCTGTACTTCTATCGCCATTATTCTCTCTAACCCCTTTTATGTTTGTTCAATCAACCATCAAGCGCTTCACGCTCGATAATTCGGTATGGTTACTTCCAGAGTGCGGTGCTCAGATACCGTGCGCCACCGTCCGGCAGGAGCACGACGATCACCCCATGATCCGTCTCTGCGGCAATATCCAGCGCGCCCTTGAGCGCCGCGCCGCTGCTCTGGCCGACGAACAGCCCCTCCCGCTGGGCGAGTTGCCGGGCCATCTCATAACCATCCTCGGTGGAGATGCCGAGCTTACGGTCCAACAACTCTTCATCGTAGATGCCGGGCCGGATCGCGGTCTCCATATGCTTCAGCCCCTCAAGGCCGAAGAACGGACTGTCGGGCTGCACGCCGACGAGCTGCACCTCGGGGTTGAACTCGCGCAAGCACCGGCCCGTGCCCATGAGCGTGCCGCTCGTGCCGAGACCCGCCACGAAATGCGTGATGCGTCCCTCGGTCTGCTGCCAGATCTCCGGGCCGGTAGTATCATAGTGCGCGTGCCAGTTCGACGGGTTGTTGTACTGGTCCGCGTAGAAGTAATTCGCCGGCTCCCGCTGGACGAGTTCGCGCACGTATCGGATCGCGCCATCGGAGCCCTCGAACGGGTCGGTGTACGTGATCTTTGCGCCGTACGCGGCAACGATCCGCTTGCGCTCCTCGCTGACGTTCTCCGGCATCACGAGCTCGCACTTGTACCCCTTTATGGCGCAGATCAGGGCATACGCGATCCCGGTATTGCCGCTCGTGGAGTCGATGAGCGTCATCGAATGCGTCAGCCTACCGTCGCGCTCCGCGTCCTCGATGATCCGCAACGCGGGACGATCCTTGACGGAGCCGCCAAGGTTGTACCATTCCGCCTTCACGTACATCTCGATGCCGGGATGGATCTGCTCGAAGTTGCGGATCCGGAACATTGGTGTGTTCCCGATGGCATCGATGGCGCTATCCACGACCTTCGGCGCGTGCACGCTCGGGCTGAGAAACGGTACTATGTTTGTGGCTTGCATGCAGGACTACCTTCCGTGCTCTTTCGTTCTCTACTTAGTAGAACTCGCAATAAGGTTGCCAATATTCCCGAGCCGTCCCAAAAGCATAGCATTGCCAATATTTTGGCGCAAGACAGCGTTCGCAGGCGGCCTATGCAAGTATCTGCGAATAGTTGCAAAAAGCTAACCGTTCGCAAGTGCTGCCGGATCCGCGTGGCTACCTGACTGGCTATCGTGGGCCGGAACAACCAGCCGCCCGAAGGGACAGACGTGCGTCCCTGAATCAGGAGCCTTAACTGTGGAAGAGTGGACGATCCGGCGTCTGGCGCGCGCGATGGAGCAGGGCGAGCAGACCTCCGTCTCGCTGGTGCAGTGGTATCTCGAACGCACCGAGTCGCTTGATCGCTCCGGTCCGGCGTTGCACGCCGTCCTGGAGGTGAACCCTGAGGCGTCAGCCATCGCCGAGGCACTTGACCGGGAACGTGCGGCGGGTGCCGTGCGCGGCCCGCTCCACGGCATCCCCGTCCTGCTCAAGGACAACATGGATACTGCGGATACCATGACGACCTCGGCGGGATCACTCGCCCTGGAGGGCTCCCGACCGCGACGCGACTCCACAATTGCCCGGAAGCTGCGCGAGGCGGGCGCGGTGCTCCTTGGCAAGACGAACATGAGCGAGTGGGCGAACTTCCGCTCCGGTCACTCGTCCAGCGGCTGGAGCTCGCGCGGCGGACAGGCCCGCAACCCGTACGTGCTCGACCGCTCGCCCTGCGGCTCCAGCTCTGGCTCTGGCACGGCCGTGGCCGCGAACTTCGCCGCCGCCGCGCTCGGCACCGAGACCGACGGCTCGATCATGTGTCCTGCCTCGTACAACGCGGTCGTCGGTCTCAAGCCGACGGTCGGCCTGATCAGTCGCGCGGGCATTATCCCGAT
>JADDPA010000030.1 GCA_016782125.1 Thermobaculum sp. | reverse complement strand
CTCGGCGGCGCCGTCAGTCCTGTTCGAGAACGCCGTCGGGGTGCCGCAGGGCGGGCTGACCGCGCCCTTCTTGCAGAGCGCGGAGAAGCGCAAGGACGCTTTCGATCCGATCCTGCGCGTGAACGAATACGCCGACGCGGCGGAATCGCTGCGCGAAACGAACCGCCACCTGGAGAACCGGGTGCGCGACGAGCAGGCGCGCGCTGCGACGCACGCGGTGGAAGCAGATAAGATCCCGCAGATTACTGAGGCGATGAACGCGGCGCACGAGCAGATCGTGCTCGATGCGAAGAAACTGGAAGAGCGTCGTGAGCAGAAGAAGCGCGAGGACGAGCACGTAGCGGCACTGGAGATCGCGGAGCGTCGCATCATGGATCTGCGGCACATCGTGGACGCGCTGCGGCAGACGATCGAGCGGGTGAGCGAGCAGCACAAGCAAGCGTCGGCGAGCGTGGAGCAAGCTTGGCGGGCACAGGAGATCGTCGCACGCTCGGCGCGTGGACACCGCTTGCATACGGACGCGCGAGACCGCCTCGTGGAGCTGCGGCCGCGGCATGAGGAGTATCGCCTTCTCACGACTGAGGTAGAGCGGCGTGCGCAGGAGCTGGAGCGCATGGCGGCGGACCTCGAATCCGTGGGGCAGAGCATCGCGGAGGTGGAGGCGGCCGCGCTCCGCCTTCCCGAGCTGGAGGCGCGCGCGTCCGAGGCGACGAACCTGGGAAAGCGAGCGCACGCGCTCGAAGGCATAACCATCGAGCTGCCTCGTATGGAGGCGGAACTGAATACCCTGCGCGAGCAGTTCAGGCAGGGCGAACGGGAAGTGCGAGAGACCGAGGATGCGTTGCGCCGCATCGCCGATTTGCGGCCCGTGGCGGAGCGGGCGCAGGCTCTGCAGGATCGAATGCAGGAGACGAGGGAGCAGGGTCTGCTCGCCAAGCACGCGACCGAGCAGGCAAGGAAACTTGTGGATGCCGCCACGGCGCTCAAGGGCCAGATTGACATGGTCGAGAAGAAAGTTTGGGACCTCAAGACGCAGTCGAGCGTCCAACCGGAGATTGAGCAACTCGCGGGCTCGGTCGAGGAACTGGCGCAGCGGGAGCGGATCGCTCAGTCGCGGCATCAGGAGGTGCAAACCGAGCGGGCGGTGCTCGTAGCGCAGAAAGATGCACAGCGCGTGGCTTGCCCACTGTCCCGCGCGGACTGCCTCGCGATCCAGCAGGAACGCGCCACCGATGGCTGGTTCGCGCGTGAGATATCCCGCGTTGATGAGACGAGCTCGGTCGCCGCACGCGAGCACACGGTCGCGGTCGCTGCGCTTGCCGAGGCGCAGGCCGCTGTCCGGACCGTTTCCCTGGTACAGGGCGCGCGGGTGGCGCTGATGGCTGAGGAGCAGCGGTTGGCGGATCTGCGCTCCCGCCATGCAGAGCTACACGGGGAGCTCGCGGACCAACAGCGCCTGGCTGCCCGGCACAAGGCGTTGCAGGACGAGTACCGCGGGCTCAAGCAGGAGTTCGATACTGCGGACGCCGCGCGGCGAGACGTTGGCCGCCAGACCGATCTGGAGGCGGCATTGCGGCGGCAGACCGAGAGCATTTCCGAGCGCGTCAAGGCGATATCCCGGCAGCAGGAGGAGATCGCCCGGCGTCAGGGGCAGGCGGAGGAACTTGCGGGCATGCAGGTGCGGCTCCGCGAGATTGCCGATGCGCCAATGGAGCACGCCTCGGCGCTGGCGCTCGCGAACACCGCCACTGGATTAGCCGCTAGGCGAGAGTCGCTCACCAGTACCCGAGAGGAGATCGAGCGCACCCTGAAGGAACTGGCGCGCGATCTCAGGCCACTTGAAGGGGTGGAATCTCAGCGTCAGGAAGCGGAGCAAACGCTCGAAGAGCACCGGCAGTCATACGATGCGTACCTCGGAAACATCCAGCTGTCGGAGGAGTTGCCCGCCCGACAGGTCCAGCAGAAACAGGTTGAGGCCGAGCTGACGCGGCAGCGAACCGAGCTGGAGCGGCAGGACGAGATACTCGCGCGCGCGCAGGGGCAGTGGGACGACGCGGCGCTCCGAGATGCCCGCGCCCGTGTGGAGGCGTTGAGCGGGGAGATCGGCGCGCTGGCGCGCGCAATCGAGCACGAGACCGCCCGGCTGAACGAGCTGCGCGCCGATCTCGCGGAAGCCGAGCGACAGGATGGCTTGCGGCAGGCCGCTCTTCGGGAGGCCACACGCCTCGGGCAGCAGCGTGAGGTCCTGGCACACGCGCGCGCGACGATCAAGGCGGCGCAGGGCCCGGTGACGGAAGCGTTGCTGTACGGCGTGTCCCAGGAGGCCCGTAACATTTTCTCGGAGATCATCGAGGACGGTGCCGCGCGACTTTCGTGGACACCCGACTACGAGGTGCAACTGGAGCGCGGCTCGGAACGGCTTGTCTTCCAGCAGATGTCCGGCGGGGAACAGATGAGCGCGGCCCTCGCGGTCCGCCTCGCGCTGCTCAAGACCCTGTCCGAGATCGACCTAGCCTTCCTGGACGAGCCGACGCAGAACATGGACGAGACCCGTCGGACCAACCTGGCGGCGCAGGTGCGCGAGGTCAGGGGCTTCGATCAGCTGTTCGTGATATCCCACGACGATACGTTCGAACGGCAGGTGAACCACGCGATCGTCGTGCGCAAGCAAAACGGCGAGAGTTCCGTCGAGTACCCGGCCGACGGGCACCGGGAAGGCTAGAGCGCAGTGCTGCACACCGGCCGCGCCGCACAGGCGCTGGAGGACAACCTGCATCGGTTCACCGGCTACGACCGGGCGTTGAGCGGCGACCTCTCGGCGTTTCGCGCGGCGTTATGCGACTTGCCGCCGAAAAGTGCACATGAAATCGAGGCGCAACTTCCCCCGGGTCCTGTCGGAGCGCGACCCACCGAGGAGTGGGACGGGCACCGGGCGCCAGTGCTCACGTTCGGCGTGCCGATGCGAAACCACGAGGAGGCCAGGGCCTGGGCGGCGGAGACCCTGTTCGATCGGATCACCTTCGCATCGGATGGCAGCCAGATCCAGCCGATGCCCGACATCTCCGTGCCCGTGGCCGCGGTACAGGTCGGGTGGTTCGAGAACCCGCATAACCCCAACATCCCGTATGTCAAAGATGTACGCGTGGAGGTGCTCCCGCCTGATCAGGTGTTCGTGCCCCGCGGTGGCGTCTCGGTGTTCTCCGACCAGGCGGTGAGTTTGCGGCGATTCGCGCTGGAAGTGGACGTGCTTTGCGAGTGGATGCAGGAGCACGCCGGGGTGCGGCCCGTGCCCGTGGCCTTCTTCGATGGGTCACTCGTCGTTTCCTTCGCGGAGCGGCTGGAGCCCGAGACGCGCGACTTCTACATCGCGCAGGTGGTGCGGCTCCTTCGTACGTCCGAAGAGACGCGTGTTCCCCTCGTCGGATACGTGGACGACAGCCGCGCGCGCGACCTCACCACGATGCTGGGACACCTGGTGCCCGCGTTAGATCGGGGCGAGAGCGTCACGGATGCAGGCATCCTGCGCGGACTGATGCGCTGGGGCGACCGAACCCCTGCCTGGACCTGCGCCCGCGAGGGGGTGCTCGCGGCGTATCGGGTGGGCGAAGGCGAGGACGAGACGTACCTCGGTGATCGAGTTTGCTTTATATACCTCAAGACGGCGGAGCCCCAGGTTCCCGCCCGGCTTGACCTGCCGCGCTGGATTGTAGAGGACGGGCTGGTCGAGGACGTGGTACAGGTGGTGCGCGCGGAGTGCGTCGTGGGCAACGGCTATCCGTATGCCATCGAGACCGCGGACGCCGTGGCGGTCATCACCGCGGAGGACCGCCGCCGCTTCTACGGCCTCTTCGAGCAGTTCGCGGAGCGCAATGGCATCCGGCTCACGGTGGCGAGTAAGATACAAAGCAAGGGTAGGCGACGGTGAGCCACTCGCCGACCGCCCGTTCAACTGTATCCCGGCCCCACGGTTCCCACGACGGCGCCGCGCGTGGCCTTGGCATTTCGGCGAAGGGAAGAGTCCCAGGCGGTGCGGTCCTGTTTATAGGGAGGAAGATGGGCGTGAGCACAGGGACCAAGGGCCCCCGAGGCTTCTCGGAGGAGACGGTGCGGACGAAGACGGGCAAGAGCTCCGAGGAGTGGTACGCGCTCCTCGACGCCTGGAACGCACCGGAGAAAGGACACACCGCGAAGCACCTGCGTGAGGAGCACGGTGTCAGCCCGTGGTGGGCGCAGTCAGTCACCGTCCGGTACGAGTACGCCCGCGGCCTTCGGCAGCCGCCAGCAGGGATGGGCAACTAACTTGGTGCGCACGATGACCACTGATATCGGCAAGATCATCAAGAGCAACTCGCACATCGACTACGTATGCCAGGTCTACGGCCCCGGAGAGACGGCGCACGTCCCCAAGCCCGAGCAGTACGCGCTTGGTACCTGGGTACAGATGCCCGCGGGTTCGAGCCAGGGCTCAGTGGCAGTCGGACTGGTGTACGACACGCAGCTCTACAACCCCGACTACGGCACCTTTGGACCGCGATTGTCGAGTCAAGCGCAGCTGGAGGTCTTCTCCCCCGATTACCTGAACGAGACGGCCCTGCTGCTTGGCGTGCTGGTAGTAGGGCAGATGACGGATGGGCGGCGGGTCGCGAGCGGCTACTGTCCCGTCGCGGCACAGATCGGTGCAGAAGTGTCCCGGATGGAGCCGGAGAGCGTGCGGGCGTTCCACGAGAATGGGTCGCAGCTGGATCTCGGATATTACAGCCTCCTGCTCTCCATCCCAGACCCGATCATGCCGCCTTTGCTACTCGGCGTGCTCGACGGACTGGAGGACCTGATGCCGGAACAGGAGCGGACTATCAGCGCACTGCGGACGAGCCTCTCCTGGCGAACCCGCGTGGAGCTCGCACGGTGACCACGGGTGTAGCGCAGCCAAGCGCAGACCTCCGGCCGTCTCGCCCCGCCACACGCAGTGGCTGTACCCGCCGCAGCTTAGAGGAGGCCCGCCGATGAGGAATGCCGAGCCGGTTGGTGTCGCAAAGGGGCCTGGAGAGACGCCGCACGAGTACACGCTGATCAGCGCGGACTGCGAGCAGCAGCTGAAGAGCGGGGAGTTCGTGTACTACAAGGTTCCCATCGACGGTGAGGAGCGCCGAATCCTGGGCCGCATCACGAGCAGGGAGCCTGTGAAGCTCTTCCCCGACTCGTTCCTCGCCGATCCCGGTGTCTCGCCCGACGAGCTGGCGCGCGCCGTCGGGTACACGCAGCCCGAGCGGGAGCTGTTCGAGCTGACGGTGACGCTGCTCGGATACTACGACGATACCTTCGGTGCGTTCATCAACCCGCGCATCTCCCCGAGCTGTGGGTGGTCCATCTACCTTGCCGAAGACGATCTGCTGCGAGACACCCTTGCGAAGCGCCGTCCCGCGCAACCGGGCAGCGCCACCATCGGGTCGCTGCTGAGTCGCCCGGACGGTGCGGTGCCGGTCGTGCTCGATGTGCGGGAGTTCACGAGCACGCATCTCGCCATAATCGCCAGCACGGGCTCGGGCAAGAGCTATCTGGCCGGTGTGCTGGTCGAAGAGTTGATGAGCCCGGCGAATAAGGCGTGCGTGCTGATCGTGGACCCGCACGGGGAGTACTCGACGCTCACGGAGTTGGCGAACACCGAGGCGTTGATCGACCGCAAGAGCGCGGGGGGATACCGGCCGCGGGTGCGCGTGTTCACCCCGCGGGACATTAAGGTCAAGCTCTCCACCCTTGAGTTTTCCGACCTGCGCTACCTCCTGCCGAACCTCTCGGAGCGCATGGAGGAACTGCTGAAGAAGGCGTTCGACCGCGTGCGCGACAACAAGCACAACACCGCCTGGTCCCTGGACGAGCTGGAGCTGGAGATCGGCCGGATTGTCGAGCGCGGCATGCAGAGCGAGACGGCACAGGTGGACTATTCCGGCAGCGCGAGCGGGCTGTACTGGCGGCTGCATTCGGTGCTTGGCAGGCAGCCGTTTACCGCATCCGAGCACCTGGACCTGCGCGAGCTGCTCGTACCGGGGCAGTGTACCGTGCTGCAGCTCGACGACGTGGACGAGAAGCAGCAGCAAGTAATCCTCGCGACGCTCTTGCGACGGGCGTATCGCGCGAGGCAGCGTACCGTGCGGACGGAGACGGGGCCGGGAGACGAGGAGTATCTGCCGTATCCCGCGTTCACGCTGCTTGAGGAGGCGCACCATTTCGCACCCGCCGGAGGCGACGCGGTGAGTACGGGCATCCTCAAGCAGGTACTCGCGGAGGGACGCAAGTTCGGGCTTGGGGTAGGCCTTATCAGCCAGCGGCCGGGCAAGCTCGACGCGGATGTGCTCTCCCAGTGTATGACGCAGTTCATCATGAAGGTGGTGAACCCGATTGACCAGACCACCATCGCGTCCGCCGTGGAGAGCGCGAGCCGTGACATCCTGGGTGAGCTTCCCGCGCTGAGCAAGGGGCAGGTGATCGTCACGGGCAACTCGATGAACGCGCCGGTGCTCTGCCGGGTGCGCCAGCGCCTGACGACGCACGGCGGTGTGAGCCAGGACGCACCGGCGGAGTGGAATCGCTGGTTCGAAGGCGACCGAATCCGCGAGCGCGAGCGGGACCAGTCAGTCGTGCGCACCAGCGGTCCACGAGGCAGAGGCTCTCTCTTCGGGCCATCGTAGGAGCGGGCACACGGCTCCTCGCAGCCCTGTGGTGTTACCACGACGCTTGTGCTTTCCCGGCGAGAAGCGTACAATCCTTAACCCAGCCTTAACCGTCGCATGGTTGAATCGATAACGACCAGCCGGTAGAATGTGGGAAAGAGAGGAAGTTATTTGACGATTGAAGCCCCGGTAAAGATCAAGCCCGAACAGCTCGCACGCGCCCTTGTCGATGAAGCCTCGGATCGCAAGGCATCAGACATAGTCTTGCTCGACTTGCAGAGCATCTCGATTATTTCCGATTACTTCGTGATCTGCACAGGCACCTCGGAGCGCCAAATCAACACCCTGGTGCGGGCCTTCCTGGACAAGGCGGCCGAGCGGGGTATCAAGAGCAAGCGCGTCGAGGGAACGAGCGACGGCGGATGGGTGCTCATAGACTTCGAGGATGTCATCGTTCACGTCTTCTCACCAGAGCAGCGAGGGTTCTACCGTCTGGACGAACTCTGGAAGGATGCACAGCCGCTGCTCGTCATCCAGTAGCGGGAGGAGGCGAGTCGTGAGTCGAGGAGGACGAGGCGTGTTTCTGATAGGGGCGCTCGTTGGCGTGATTGGCGGCATCGTTCTGGGGTCTGTCGCGACGCTCGGCATCGGCGACAAGGTGGGCCAACTTTCCCGCAATATGCTCGGCCGGCTCTTCGATGACGGAGAGACCATCCACTTCGAGCTCCTGGGGCAGTAAAGCTAGCTCAACTTCCTTCCGCTGGTCCGTGCCGCGTACAAGTCGGGCCCTATGCTCGGAGTTCCCCAAGCTGTACCCCCCCTCATTGATACCCCTTGACGGCGGCAGTCACGGGACCGCCGTAGCCGTGTAGGGGCGATGAAGTCCCGACCTATTCACCCCTACACGGTTTGGCGCTGAAGTCTACCGTCAGGCTTGGGCAACTTCCGACTGCTCCTTCGACGCCAGGATCGGGAACAGCTCGCCGGCGATCGGCTGGCCGACGACGAGATCCAGCGGATCGGTGGTCACGTGGCTCTTACCGCTGAACCGGACATCGTTCGGCATGTAGTTGATGATGAAGCCCTGGCGGGGCTTGTCGGTCTGGTTCGGGCCAGCGTAGTGCAGGGCCAGGGAGTCGTGGAAGGTGCAACTCCCCGCCCTAAGCTCGATCGTCACCGGCTGGAGATTTTCGCGCTTGTCCTCCGGGACGAGCAGCCGCACCCCTTCGAGGCTGGCGAGCAAATCACCGGGGAGCGTACCGGCCGCCAGTCGCCCCCAGCGATGCGAGCCGGGAAGAAACGACATGCAGCCCATCTCAACGGTCACGTCGACCAGGGCGATCCAGCACGTCAGCGGACCCGCGTCGATCATTGGCCAGAGTGGAAGGTCCTGATGCCACCGTGACGGGTCGTTGCCTGGCATCTTGACGATGAGCTGGTCGTGCCAGAGTCGGACGCGTTCGCTCTGGCTGAGCGTGCGAGCAATCTCGGACAGTTTGGGGTTGAAGACATGACGACGGACCCCAGCGTGCGATGCCCATAGATTCACGTGCTGGGTGTACTCGCCGCCCTCGCGGTAGAAATAATCGAGCTCCGCCTGCCCCGTTGCCTCGGCGAGGGCGGCGCGGAAATCACTCAACTCCTCCGGCGTGAGCACGTCGTCGAACTGGGTGTAGCCATTCTCCTGGAAGGACTGTACCTGTTCCTCGGTGACCGGTGTGACTGATACCGCCATGGTTGCTCCCCCTCCACCTTCGCTGTGCGTCCGTCCCCACCTTTGTTCTGCTGCCGGGCCGTGATCGCGACGATCAACGCTTCGTCAAGGCGCGTCACGGAAAAGCTCTCTGGCACGTGGAGCATTCATCCCCGCGATTCGGCGCCATGCTCAGAGTTTCTCTCCAGCATCGGGCGGGCCACCGTTCTGCGCCCCTGCAAGCGTTGAGGCTGAGCGTTTCTGGGCTTTTAGTCACGCCAACCAGCCCATTGGCGCAATTTAACACACTGTCGCTGACCGGTCAAGTTGTCAGGGTGCGTCGCATGTGCTTGGACGGGTAGAAGCGGCCCCTTTAGGCGGCGGCGATACTTTTACAAGTTTCTCTGCGGCACCGCGCTCGCGCTTGTGTTGAGGGAGTGCGTTATCGTCGCCTGTTACACCGTACCGAACTGCCGGTCGCCCGCGTCGCCGAGGCCGGGGACGATATACGCCTGGTCATTGAGGTGGGAATCGAGCGCGGCCACGTGGATCGAGACATCGGGGTGCGCGCCCTGCAACGCCTCCGTCCCTTCCGGCGCTGCGATAAGCCCCACGAACCGCACCGAGCGCAGGTTGCGCAGCTTCAGCACGTCGATCGCCGCTACCGCGGAGCCGCCGGTTGCGAGCATTGGGTCGAGTACGATCGCGACGTCGATGTTCAGATCCTGCGGGAGCTTGTTGTAATACTCGACGGGCGTGCGGGTGGCCTCCTCCCGGTAGATGCCAAGGTGCCAGACCTCGGCATGGGGGAGCAGCGCCGACGCGGCAGGTACCATCCCCAGGCCGGCACGAAGGATCGGGATAAGGCCGATGCGGGACTCCAGCTCCACGCCACTGGTGGTCGCGAGTGGGGTCTCCACCGGGACAGAGCGCACTGGCAGGTCCGCGGTGGCTTCGTAGAGGAGGAGTGTGGTGATCTCGTTCACCAACTCGCGAAACTCCTTCGGCTTCGTCCGCGGGTCGCGTAGGCGCGTCACTTTGTGTGCCACGAGCGGGTGGGTTGAAACGGCAATACTGGTCACGCACGCCTCCGTCTATCTGCTGCGCGAGTAAATCACATCGCGCCAACGGGCGCAAGGGTTGACCGCGGCTTTCACCACCCACTAGCATGCCAAGGTATGAGGGGTGCCGTAGAGATCGAGTTCATAGACCGTGAGAACTTCCTGCGCTTCGGCGAGTCGGTTGAGGTCGCCCGCCCCGACCCTGGACGGGCCCAGCGCGGGGAGGATGAGCTTCGCACGCTCGCGCGGGTCAGCTCTAACGGCTGGAAGATCGCGATGCACTGTGTCCGCGCACGCTGGACCGACAGCCTGTACGCGTACGATGGCCGGCGCCTGCTTACACCACAGGGTGGCACACTGCTGCTCTGCGTGGCGCCGCCGGACCGGTCGCTGAACGTGCAGGTGTTCGTGCTTGACCGCCCAATCGTGATTAACGCAGGCGTCCCCCATTGCCTGCTGACGCTCGCCGAAGAATGTTGGGTCCAGGTCTGCGAGGACTTCGAGACGCGCAGCACGCCGCACAAGCTGCGCAAGGCGCTCGTGCCCGCTGCCGTGTGGACGTAGCTTCGAAAGCCGCACTGCAGAGGTCGGCGCCTCTACATTACTCTGCTCAGCGCCGCGTGTACGTCGGCTCCCCTTTCAACGGCGTCCGTTATTCCGTAGTCGGGGATATTGCTGGACATCGTTGGACCGTGCTAGGCTTTTGGATCATTCAATCGATCAGCGCATTCGAGAAACAGGAGTGCTAGTGATGACTGAGGTAGTGCTCTTCCACCATGCGCACGGACTGACCCCCGGCATGGTCAACTTCGCCGACGAGTTGCGCCGCGCCGGGCATACTGTGCACACGCCCGATCTGTTCGACGGCCGCATCTTCGATACCGTGGAAGAGGGGGTTGGGTACGCCGGGCAGATCGGTTTTGGTGAGGTGATCGAGCGCGGCGTCCGGGCGGTCGAAGGGCTGCCTGCCGAGTTAGTCCACGGCGGCTTCTCCCTGGGTGTGCTCCCGGCGCAGTGCCTGGCTCAGACCCGGGCCGGAGCGCGCGGAGCGCTGCTCTTCCACGCCTGCGTCCCGGTGTCGGAGTTCAGTTCGTCCTGGCCGGACGGGGTACCGGTGCAGGTACATGCGATGGACGCCGACCCGTTCTTCGTCGGCGACGGCGACATCGACGCGGCCCGCGCGCTCGTCGAGGAGGCCGAGGACGCGGAAATGTTCCTCTACCCCGGCGACCAGCATCTTTTCACCGATAGCTCGCTTTCGTCGTACGACGATGTCGCTGCTAAGCTGCTGGGCCAGCGTGTGCTCAGCTTCCTAAGCACCCGCTAGTCGAGGTCCCGGAATCGAAGACTGTGAGGATCTGGCTGGATCTCGAAAAGGTTCTGGACAGATATACCAGCCGCACGCTGCTTGTGGAGAGGAGAGGATGTCGCGCGTGAGGTGGGCTGGGCTGGCGGCTTTGCTGGGTGGGCTCCTGTGCGTGCTGCTGACGCCCATCCAGGCATCCATCTTCAGCAGGGCCGATGCGCCACCCTTGGTCCTGGCCGCGGGGCCACTCCTGGATCTGGCCAACAGGATACATGGTACTTTTGGTCCCCGGCTCGGCCTCGATGAGTATTACTTGTACGGCAGGATGTTCTTCCTGGTGTACTTGGCAGTGATCGCCGGGCTCGTGGGCCTGCACGCCCTCCAATCGAGGGGCGTGCCACGGGAAAGGCTGTGGTTCCGCGTCGTGCTCGGCGGGCTGTCGCTCGCACTCGTCGGCGATGTAGTGGCGTACTGGGGTGGGAGCGGGGACATCTCGGAGAGCCCGGTGCAAGGGCTGGGGTTCACGTTCGAGATGCTGGCGGTTCTCGTGGTACTGATCGGCTCGGTTTTCTATGGCAGGATAACGTTGCGTGGGAACGTCGTTCCAACCTGGGCTGCGTGGCTGCTCGTGATCGCTGGTCCCGCCGCTATTCCGGTGGTCTTCCTCACAAATTACATCCCGCATGGGGCCGTGTTGCCGCTCAGTCTCGCGATGGCGGTCGTGGGATACTTCCTCTTGACGCGGGGACGCCGGGCAGACAGGCAGATGAGATCGAGGGTATAGCCACGCCTGGGCCGATTTCCTGATTTCGCCATCATTGTCTTCTTGCGGAAACGCCAACGCGCCCCGCTGCGCTTACCGCGGGCCGAGCACCAACTCATACGCGATCTGGTTGAACCCTGGTGGATGTCATCCGAACGCAGTGAGGGATCCGCAACCCGTGCCACGGCTTCCTCGCACGCTCGGAATGACAGATGCAACGCCGTTCAGCCGCAGTCCGTATAAGGTTCTTTTCGCGGGCCATCCCTCCGAGCGCCTATGAGCACTCAGCAAGCGTCGGGCAATTGGTCACTCCGGGCGCGCAACGAAACCATAAACATGGCGCAGCGCCCTTCACCACCCGTAGGGCGGCGAGCAGGACGATCAGATGCGGCGTTCGGTGCCGGAGATGAGGCGCTCGATGTTGTCCTTGTGCGTGCGGAGGATGAGCGCGCTCGCGATGGTGGCGTACAGGAGATACGGCCAGGGGCGGTCGAAGAAGACCACGAGGATGAGCGTGACAGTCGGCACTACGAGGGTGCCCAGGACGGAGCCGAGGCTCATGTAGCGGGAGAGCAGCACGGTTGGGGTTCCGACGAGCGTGCTGAGGAGCATCACCTCTGGAAGCATCGCGAACATCGCCCCGCCGCCGGGCGCAACGCCACGGCCTCCGCGGAAGCGGAGAAAGACCGGCCATGTGTGCCCGGCCACGGCGGCAATGCCCGCAAGCGCGGCGGCCCAGGTGTCCGGTTCGGGAACAAGCCATCGGGCCAAGACTACCGCCGTGGCACCTTTGAGCACGTCGAGGAACAGGACGAGGAAGAAGCCCGGCCATCCCAGGAGTCGCCGCACGTTCGTCGCGCCCGTCTTGCCGCTGCCCTGGGCGCGCACGTCCCGGTGGGCGAGCAAGTGGGCGACCAGGTAGCCGCTGGGGATTGCGCCTAAGAGATAGGCAAGTACGAGCACGATGGCGAGGGGTACGACATCCACTACGTCTCCTGCCGGTTGCGGAATACCAACCGGATCGGTGTCCCCTCAAACCCGAACCGCTCGCGCAGCCGGTTTTCGAGGTATCGCTTGTATCCGAACTGCACCTGCTTGGCGTCGTTGACGAAGAAGACGAACGTGGGCGGGCGTACATCGGCCTGCGTTGCGTACATGAACTTCAGCCAGCGGCCGGGCTTGGACGGTGGCGCGTGCTCCGACACCGCCTCCTGGAGAAGGCGGTTGAGGTTCGCTGTGGAGACGCGCTTCTTGCGCTCGTCGGCGACCTTGATCGCCGCTTCGAGCACGGTGGGGATGCGCTGCGAGAACTTGGCGGAGATGAAGGCGAGCGGTGCCCAGTTCAGGAACTGCAGCCGTTCGCGGAACTGCTGGGTATACTCGCGCATCGTGTTGCCGTCTTTTTCGATCAGGTCCCACTTGTTGACGACGAGCACGAGACCCTTCGACTCCTCGAGCACGTATCCGGCGATGTGCTCATCCTGTGCGGTGATGCCCTCCGTTGCGTCGAACAGCAGGAGCACAATATCGGCGCGGCTGATCGCGCGCAGGGTACGGATAACGCTGTACTGCTCAATGCCCGGATCGACCTTGCCCCTGCGCCGGATACCCGCGGTGTCGATCAGCACCAGCTCGAAGCCGTTCCAGTCGAGCTCCGTGTCAACGGGATCGCGCGTCGTGCCGGGAACGTCGCTCACGATGGAGCGCTCCTGCCCGAGTATCGCGTTGAGCAGACGGCTCTTGCCGACGTTTGGCCGGCCGACTATCGCGATCCGGATGGCGTCGGTCTCCTCTTCCTCCTCTTGCTCCTCTGGCGGCAGTTGCGCGACCAGCAGATCGATCAAGTCGCCGATACCCCGGCCGTGGTACGCGGAGATGGTTACCGGATCGCCCATGCCGAGCTCGTAGAACTCGTTGGCGGCGTCTTCGCGCTGCTCGCTGTCCGCCTTGTTGGCGACGAGCACGACGGGCTTGTGGGTACGGCGGACGATGTTCGCAACCTCATGATCGGCGGGGGTGATGCCAGCGGAAACATCAAGCATGAACAGCAGCACGTCTGCCTGCTCGATGGCCACCTCGGCCTGCTGTCGCACCTGGGCGTACATATCTTCCGCGGTGCCGGCTTCGCCATTGCCGGTCAGAAGGCCGCCCGTGTCAACAACCGTGAATGTGCGCCCGGCCCACTCGGCGTCTGCATAGAGTCGGTCGCGCGTGGTGCCCGGCTCGTTCTGCACGATTGCGGAGCGCTCGCCCAGGAGGCGGTTGAAGAACGTGGATTTGCCGACGTTTGGCCGGCCCACTATCGCGACGACGGGTTTGGATGCCATGGAGCCCCCAGATACCCTGTAAATACAAATAGACGCACCGACCCGCCAGGCGTATCATGGGAACGGGCGTGCGCTTCCGGGGCATTATACGGCACGAAGGCGCTACAGCACAAAGCAGAAGGAGACGTTCTTGGAGCAGCACAGCGGTGACCCACGCGGGCCGGTGATTGGCCTCACCGGGAACATCGCATGTGGCAAGAGCACCGTGCTGCGGATGCTGCGAGACCTCGGTGCGCACACGATCGACGCCGATGAGTTGACGCATCGGGCGCTCGCTGTCGACGGCGCGGCGTACAGCGGCGTCGTGCAGGCGTTCGGTCAGTCGATCCTCGGGGAGTCCGGGGAGATCAACCGTCGAGCGTTGGGCCAGCGGGTATTCTCGGACGCGGCGGAGTTGCGACGTCTCGAGGAGCTGGTGCAGCCGCACGTCCGGGCCGAGATCGTGGGCATCCTCGCGGCCCGTTCCTCGTCGGTCGTAGTGGATGCGATCAAGCTCATTGAGGGTGGGCTCGCGCGGCTGTGCGACGAGGTGTGGGTGGTACGCTGTCGCCCCGAGCAGCAGGTTGCCCGGCTGATGGAGCGCAACGGCTACACGCGCGAGGAGGCACTGCTTCGGATCGGTGCCCAGCCCCCACAGGAGGAGAAGCTGCGTGTGGCGGATGTCGTCATAGACAACGAGACCGGCCCGGAGGAGACGCGGCGGCAGGTTGCCGCTGCGTGGGAGCGGGTGGTCTCAGAGAAAGGTCAGGGAACATGGCCGGGACGGTACAAGCGGTGAGCCGGAGTGCAGCCCATTCGATGACCAAGGGGAACCGTCCGGTGATACGACTGGTGGAGGGGTCGGGCGTCGAGGGTGACGCGCACGCCGGGGCAACGGTCAAGCACCGCTCGCGCGTCGCACGCGACCCCGAGCAGCCGAATCTCCGCCAGGTACACCTGATTCATGCCGAGCTCCACGAGGAGTTGCGCACGCGCGGGCTGGTTGTCGCGGCAGGGCAGATGGGCGAGAACATCACCACTCAGGGGGTTGACCTGCTTGCCCTCCCTGCCCGTACTCGGCTGCGCCTGGGCACGGAGGCGGTCGTTGAGATCACCGGGCTACGCAACCCCTGCGCGCAGCTCAATGGCATCCAACCCGGCCTGATGGCAGCGGTGCTGGACCGAGATGAAGTGGGCAATCTGATTCGCAAGGCAGGTGTCATGGCGGTGGTGATCGCCGGTGGCCAGTGCGGCCGGGCAATGTGGTAACCGTTGAGCTGCCGCCACCGCCTCACCAGCCCCTTGAACCAGTGTGATGTACCTTGGAGCCACCGCAGTCCAAAGGGGACGATGGCACGCTTCGAAATAACACGAAAGGCCAGGTTTTATCCGGCCTTTCTCGGGTGGGCGAACAGGGACTCGAACCCCGGACCTCACGGATGTGAACCGTACCGCACCGCTCCCGTTCAACCCCATAGCTTGCCGCCAGTCCAGTAAAACCGCCACTTTGGCGCGCACCGAGGGGGTCTGTGCCCCGCCGCTTCACACCAAGTTGCACACAGTTTGCACACGAAACTGCACACGAGTTGGCGTTCGCCATGTGGTAATTGTGACGGCGACGACATAACATAGGACGACGGCGGGTGGCCTTGCTAGCCCTCGCGGACGCCTTACCGTCTGGCCCGCCGCTCACCTGCCTGTAAGGAGGCCTATGTCACATCAGATGCACGAGGAGCGCCGCAGCCACTTCAGGGCTGCAATGCCTAGGCACCAAGAGACCTGGCAAATCGCGGCCATCGATCGGATGCACTGGCTCTCATTCTATGGGGGCTATGAACCCTTTATCGACCATCTCAGGCGATTCTACGAGGAGCGCTTTGAGCCGGCGCTTCCCTACTTCGAGGAGGCAAGCTTCCGGGTTCGCCAATTCGAAGACACACAGTGGGTATA